>JAJRVM010000181.1 GCA_024277285.1 Planctomycetota bacterium | reverse complement strand
GCCCGTTGGCAAGGGAACCGTCTTTGGCGGTCCCAAGGCAATACGTTTTCGAGATATTGCGGACGGGACCAGCAATACGGTCGTGCTGGTGGCCGTGAAGCCTGAGAATGCGGTTCCCTGGACCGCTCCGGAAGACTATGCATTTGATCCCGAGATTCCTTTGGCCGGAATCTTGATCGGCAGTGATGGACGTTGGCTCTGCGCTTCGGCGGATGGCTACGTACAGGAACTGCGTGGAGATGCTTCCGCGGAGACGATTCGTCGCCTGTTCCAAAGAGCTGATAGAAAGATGGTCAATGTGAGCGAACTCCGATGAGTAGCCGTGCAACCGCTAAACTCCCGTCATGAACCAGGATTGCTAAGAGGGCACGTTTCACTTTTCACGCAGTGAGCTTTGCAGCTATCTATTGCCGCCTTCGCCCTCCACCGGGCTTGTCCCGGTCGGGGGCACGACTTGTCAGCTACCAGAGGGTATTCTCCAATTCTTTCGTCGGTCGAGCCTGGGGTTTTCTATCGTTCGCCGCTTCACCGAGACCGAAACAAGACCCGGTTGCAGCGTATCGACATACTTGCCGACAACCGATCTGATCAGCTCCTGTCATGTGCCACGAAACCCGTGTGCCAAGAAAACATAGACTGACCTCGGCCCGGCAGGGCCGGTACAGCCTTTGCCGGTGCCGTAAGGCACCGGAGTGGCGATTGACGGGATATCAGTCTTGTCGTTTCTTGTATATTGAACCACGTTGCTCATGAAGTGTGTTAGATTAGAGCTTCTGACAGGGCCAACAGGCCTGATTCCCCAACACGGTTACCCCTATTTCGACAACGCCACTTTGCGCTCACGCTTGTTCGCAGATGGCGCACACGCCTCCGATTTCGTCTTCTTTTGATCCCTGGGTATTTCGTCATTCGTCATTTTCGCCAACGTCTCTGATCAGCCGATCGAAGCCACATGGTCATTCGACGCGAACAGCATCGGCATGCCTGCGAACCGAGTCACACTGACGCACATCACACCAGAAGGACCTGGTGAAACAACGGTCGCCCCTGCAGTCCTCAAGAAGCTGCTGAAGGTTCCGCCTCGCACGATACTGGCATTCGAGGTCACGCCGAAGTAGTGGGAAGCGATTCTCGTGGCCTGGGGATTCCATCCCGTAGCCGCAGGCGACCTCGGCCATTGTGCTTGGCATCACTTAGCGAGTTCGATCACGACCTTCTCAACGTTCCCTTGCAGCTTGAATGGAACGGTATAGTCTCCTACGGCCCCGTTGGAATCCTGGCCCAGCTCCAGTCCGTCGATCGGCTGACTTGGCACGAGGCCGGGAACACGTGCTTTCTTAGCCGCGGTCCCATCAACCGACAGCGTTACGCTTCCATGAGCATTCAATTCGACTGCCACTCCAACGTTGCCCTTACTCACTTGTGCGCCACTTTGCACAACCGTTCGAGTCCCCTCGTGCGTGGTCGCGAAACAGAGCTCTCCGTTACGCAGGAACAAGGACCAACCGTTGAACGACCCACCTTGCACAACGATCACACCTTGGGCGTGTGCCGCGTCGAGCGTGACGGTGGCGTTGACGGAAAAGGCGCGTTTTGCGATATAGGGCGCTTTGAATTGACTTAGAGCGTCGCCCTGTTTTAGCAGGAAACGTGTTTGCTTGCGATTGAACTTATTCTTATTGACCTTGTTCTTCTTGGAACGCGGATTCAGCGGCAGCACATGCGCTCGCTGAGCCCATGCCTGCCACATCGCTGTCATCCGTTCGACGCGATCGGGCTGGTTGGCAGCCAGGTCGTTTTGTTCGCTGCGATCTTTTGCGATATTGTAAAGCTCCCAGGCACCGCGTGCGCCCTTTGCCACAAGCTTCCAATTGCCAACGCGTATTGCTCGATTGCCTTCATGTTCCCAGTAGATGGCTTCCCGGTTGATCCCGTTGCCCAAGAACACGGGAACCAGACTACGACCTTCCATGGGCGTGATCTTCTGGCCGTCATGGAAAGTCTCGGGATAGTCTGCGCCCGAAACATCCACTGCGGTGGCCATCAGGTCAATCAAGTGGCCCGGAGTTGGCTCGAGTTCCCCTTTGCGTTTGACCACGGCCGGCCAGTGGACGATCAAGGGCGTTGATATCCCTCCCTCGTGCACCCAGTGTTTGTATTCTCGGAAGGGCGTGTTCGAGACGGTGGCCCAACCGCGTCCGTACCCGATCGCCGTATCATCGGGACCGGCCATGGAGCCCTTGCCGGTACGCATTTTAAAGCCAGCTCGGTTCTGCTTAGGTGTCATGTCAGGTTGGATATAATCGTCTGGCAACGGTGCCAACTCCGGCTGAGCGGCGCGCGGACGCCCCTTGCCGCCACGGCCGTATTCTTCGGCACAGCCACCATTATCCTGAAAGAAACAGAGCAGCGTGTTGTCCAATTGCCCGGTCTCTCTTAACGCCTTGACAATTCGACCGACCCCCTGGTCCATATTGTCAATCATAGCGGCATACACCTGCATATTGCGAACGTCCCACTCCTTGTACTTGAGCTCCTTCCATTCGTCTGGAATTGGCCAATTGACGGTCGCGGCCTTATTGACGATCCCCAATTCGATCATGCGTCGATAGCGCGCGTCACGAATCGCCTGGTAGCCAGCATCGTATTTGCCCTCATACTTGGCAATGTCTTTCTCCAATGCATGCATCGGCCAGTGTGCGGCCGTGTAGGGAACATAGAGAAAGAAAGGCCGATCGCTGGACTGTTGGTGGTGCTCACGAATGAATCGCGCGGCATGATCGCTGATGGCATCCGTGTAATAGAATTGCTTCGGTTGGTACTCGGGATCGGCGTACGGCGAAATGAACGTGTTGTCGCGTGTTAACGTGTTCGGGTCGAAGAAACTTCCCGCGCCATGAATCGTCCCGTAATATCTTTCAAAACCACGTTGCAGTGGCCAGTTGTGTTTATCGAGCTTGCCCTGCGAACGAGCGACTCGGGTGACATGCCATTTGCCCGTCATGTAGGTACGGTATCCGGCAGAACGAAGCACTTCGGCAATCGTCACACAGTTTCGGTTCAAGTCGCCACGATACCCCTCGTAACCACGGTCCTCCATCATGTGCCCGACGCCGGCTTGGTGAGGATACAGCCCCGTCAGCAGGCACGCACGTGTCGGGCAACAACGCGCAGTATTGTAGAACTGCGTGAAGCGAATACCGTCTGCCGCCAACGCGTCCAGGTTGGGTGTGGATATCTCCGACCCGTAACAGCCAATATCCGAGAACCCCATATCATCCGCCATGATATAGATAATGTTCGGCCGCTCGATGGTCGGTTGATCGGCTGTTTGAATACCGGCCGATTGGACTGTGGAAGTGAGCAAAAACAAGGGCAGGCACAATAGCGAGCGGCAGGTCATGAGGACGGCTCCCGAGGGTTGGTTGGCCATCTGGTTAGACGACATATGAGTAGCAGATACGTGTAGCTGGCTGGTTTGGCGAAGCCGTTGGGCGGAAGCTACCGTGAGTAGTCTGGACAACGCTGCTCGCGCGCCGCGATTATAGCCTATTGCGCTGGGTGGAACCACAGATAGCTGCCCACCAAACGCCCAAACCAGCTGTGAGGTCGGAACTGCAGCGGACTCGTCCTTGTTCCGCCGATCGGAAGCCGATGGCGGCGGGAGCTTTGCCGAGAGTCGGCGGTCAAGTGTCATCGAACACGCTTTTTCTCGTGAACCTTTCTGCGCGGCTCCGCGTCTAATCTCTCACTGACCCGGACATTGCCGAGTCACGTCAGCTTTCCAAACCGCGATTACGCTGCGATGAGCCTGCAACGCTCACAGGTACAGGAACAATGCCTTCAACATCGAGTCTCCAATCCCAGCTGCTGCAGAAATGCGATCGCAACGAACAAAGTGTGATTATGCAGCTCGTAATGCGTTTGCGATTGTGACACTCGACCTCCACGTCAAGGGATCCACACAACTCGGTGTCACAAACGACAGCGGGTTTTTTCATTGTTGTGACAAGACAGGATTTGACAAGACCACCTCAAGGCGTGCGTTGAGTGTGCGCGCATGTGACGCTCATGCTCCGTTCTTCTAGTGGTTAGGATCGCGGGCTTTCAATCCGCAGGCAGGGGTTCAACTCCCCTACGGAGCACTGACAGTCCGGTGTTGTAACGGTCAGCATGGCGATCTGATAAGTCGCTGGAGGTTGGTTCGATTCCTACCCCCGGAACTGACTTCCCACAGAAAAACAGACACAGAAAAACAGACGCCCAGATACGCCAACTGGCAGAGCGACTCGGCTTAGAACCGGGTGTTTGCGGGTTCGACTCCTGCTCTGGGTACTTACCATTGCGACGTCCTCGTAGAGCAGTCCGGAGTGCTCGCCACCCTGTCAAGGTGGAGGCCGCGGGTTCAAATCCCGTCGAGGGCGCTGGAAGATTCGATGGTGAACGTGATGACAAGTGAAACACTCACCATCGCTAATGCGGATGGGCCAGTGCTCAGCGAGGTCTCATAAGCCTTGCCTGCCGGGTGCGACCCCCGGATCCGCTACTCAGTGGTACGCAACGTAGCTTGGGAATCTTTCCCAAGCGTGGACGACGTTGCCCCTCGATGTAGATTTCTATTGCCGGTCGATTAAGCCGGCGTGGCGGAATACGCTTGTTTTGGCGTTTTGGCGATAGCGGGATTCTTGCCGACAGAACGCTTTCCATGCCGGGGATGGAATCCCCGGCTACACGTAGCTCGGGAATCTTTCCCGACGCAGAGTGGTACGGCACTCCGTGCCGTTTCCCGAGCATGGACAGGGGTACGTTTTCTCAAGACGGTCTATTGCTGACCCGTTATGAACAGATGCAGCGCAGCCAACAGCTCAATGGCAAGATGGAGATCATGTCTCGATTCACACGCGACGTTCCGAGTTCACATTCTGGTCAAGCTGCTTCTCTCGCCCGGATCGGACACTCCAGCCACGCTACCCAACAACTTGCTTCAACATGGCTACCGCCGCCGTGGTTAGCGCGCGTCCCGCTGTCGGCGTGAACGGTGGCAGGTCGATGATCTTGGGAACCGTGATCGCCGAATACTCACCCGCCTGATAGGCAGTCGGGTCGGGCAGATACCCGATCAGATCGTCGGCATATCCCATGACCAGTGTGTTGTCCAAGGGCGAGTCGCGTTGGATCATCAGCCCGTAGCAACTGTATAGCTCGGCCGGATGAAATACCATCGCCAATTCGCCAAGCTGCATGGCGGTCACCGGCACGGGCGTCTGCGTTTCGTGATTGTCCCACTTGACCGCACTTTGAAACCATTCCTTCGCAAAACGGGCATCGACCCAAGGGCCGGTGTTGCACTTCGAAGCATCCTCGCGATACGCCGCCATCCACTTGGCGAATCGCTCCATGTCCAGCGGCAGCGGGGTCGGTGCAGTCTTCATTCGCACGCAATCGACACGAACCGTCTTGGCCCCATTCAGCGCGCGTTCGATCGCAGCGGCAACGGGCTCGGCCGTGGCCTCCACCGCACGAATCCAATGCTCCGCACCGCCGGCGTTCACATCACCGCTGTGGCCCTGCAGGAAGGATGGAGTCAGCTTGCACCGCTGGCGGACGAGCTGATCGACCATTCCGGGCCAATCGGGCCCCGCCTGGTCGTCGTGGTAGCAGACGGGGTGAGCCGAAAAGTGGTACCAGAGTATGCTTGGCTTTGATGCCGTTCGCTCGAAATGCAACACATGGACCATCGTATCAAGCCAGCGTTGGGCATCGGTCGAGTCTTTATTGAAGTCGGCTTCCGTTTTCCACGTCTTCACGGTTCGATTGTTGCTTGCCCCTGGAGCCTGGCTCTTTCCCACGTGAAGCTCGGCCGGCGCCAGATCCGCCTGGGCCAATTTCACAGCGCGCACAACCTTGGTTTCGACCGTCGCCCGATACTCTGGCGAGATAGCACCCCATTGGCGAAGGTACCGCAGCGTCGGCATCGAGTGGGTGTGTGTCGCGCAGATGCGAACATGCGCGGCAGGGATGCCCAGCTGCTTGGCAACGCGTTGTTGGACGCGCGCCGTCATTGCTTGCGATACACCGCAGATATCCAACGACACGATCGCGGCTTGCACGTTGCCAGATCGCAACACCAACGCCCGTGCCGCCGGCGCTTGACGAATCCCGACAATCCGTCGTTCCTTGCCCAATGGACGATGAAAACCGGCCATTTCGATTCCCAGAGGCGGCGTCGTATCGACGGTCGCCTCGCCCGCCTCAAGTCCCTCTTTATTTCGAACCGCCAGGCTACCGAGCCCTGACGAGGCCAACATCGCCACGGCACCACCAGCAACCGTGCCGAGGAACGAGCGTCGATGAATAATTCGGTTCGTCGTTTTACGCATGGGATTCTCCAGCACGTAGGTCGTTATCGGTCGATCATGATGGTGCCCAGCCACGCTCATTCTACCGCCAGGCAACGGAACGTGCCTCGGTGGGCACATCACTTGGCACTATCGTCGCACATTCTCGGGACAATTGCAGCCACGCTACGCCGGGATTCCCGGTAACGGGGCGGGTCACCTCATTCGATCCAGCAAAGAAGTATCCGATCATCGAACAGATCTACGCTGGCCCGCATGGGTCGTTTGTTCCCAAACGCTTTGCCTCGTATCACGGCCCTCAAGCATTGGCGGAGCTGGGGTTCATCTTGGTACAGATCGACGGCATGGGCACTTCCAACCGTTCGAAGAAGTTCCATGACGTTTGCTGGAAGAACCTGGGAGACGCGGGGTTCCCCGATCGTATTGCATGGCTCAAAGCCGCTGCCGCTACGCGACCCTGGATGGACATCACGCGAGTTGGGATCTACGGTGGCTCGGCCGGCGGGCAGAGTGCCATGCGTGCGTTGATCGATCACGGTGATTTTTACAAAGCGGCAGCGGCCGATTGCGGCTGCCACGATAACCGCATGGACAAAATCTGGTGGAACGAGCAGTGGATGGGCTGGCCCGTCGGACCACACTACATTGAGTCGTCTAATGTCGAGCAAGCAAAGCGCATGCAAGGCCATTTGATGCTGCTGGTCGGAGAACTAGATCGCAACGTCGATCCGGCCTCGACCATGCAGGTCGTCAACGCGTTAGTCAAAGCCGATAAAGACTTCGAGCTGATCGTCATTCCGGGCGGGGGTCATGGCTCAGGCAGCGGCCGCTACGGCACACGGCGCCAAAGAGATTTTTTCATTCGCCATTTGCGGCAGTGAGACCGTAGTTCAAACGAGAGTCCAGCAACGACTTAGCTCGGTCTGCTCGGGTTTCCCGGCGCAGTTTGACTTGGGCCGCTCGATTAGGAACAATACCCGAACTGAATGGCATTAGTTCTGGTAGCTGGTCAATTGTGGCTCCGGCTGGGACAAGCCCAGCGGAAGCCTGCGAGTGCGTTGGACGGCGGATACTTAGATGATTATTTTTGGCACGACGACGAAAGAATCGACCGTAGCGGAAGGCGCATTTGCCTGTCCGCGTTGCCAAACGCCGCAAAACTATCGGCAGGTCGCGCTGAGTCGATGGTTCACACTCTACTTCCTGCCGGTCATACCACTGGGGCGCCTCGGCGAACAGGTCGAGTGCCAGGGGTGTTATTCGCGTTTCACTCCCGCTGGCGCGACCGAGCAGCCGGCGGTTCAATCGCTGGCCGGCAATCCAGCCGTTGGTACATCAGCTGTGCCGCCAGTTGTTGGGCAAACTGGCAGCGGCAATCTCCCGACGACCACGCCTTCGACGACCACGCCTCTCGCGCTTACCAGCTTGCTGTTCGGTATCTTCTCGCCAGTCTTTTTGTGCATGTGCGACCTTTCGCTCGTGTCTTCGCTCGCCGCAATCGTCACCGGACACTTGGCATTGATGCGGATCAGAAAGTCGCCGGCGCCGCTGAGCGGTCGTGGCATGGCACAGACTGGATTGGTTTTCGGTTATCTGTTTTTCGTCGTGTCACTGGCAAGCCTGGCGCTTTTCATACCTTCATTGATGAACGGCTGGCAACGAGCTGAGCAGCGTGCTGCTCAAGACGCCTCGCAGCCTGGCGGGAATTCGAGCGACCGTCTTCATGCTGCGGAAATGCAAATCATGGCGAATGACGAGCATGGTTCCGTTTCCGGCAACACACCAGAGGCACGTGCATTGGCGGCTGACTACTCCAAAGCGTTGAAAGCGATGCGTGATGAGTTCTTTACCAAAGACAAGAAGCATCGCATATCGCTCACGAAGGGCCAATTCGTCGTGCATTGTGAGTTGCACGATCGATCGTGCGTGTTTCTGGTCCATGTCCCTTCGTACCGCCATTTCACTGACGACGCAAAAGAATCACTGGAAACACACGCCTGGCACTTGGCTCAGCAGCTGGCCATTGGAAGGCTCGAGCCGAAGACGCGATTGGCGGTCGGCATGCGTGGCGTAATACTCTACAGCACCGTCATGGTCGGAGTGGTGCCCGAACGGAGCGACCAAGGAGGCGACTTTTCGCGCGTCGAGCGCGACGACTTGCTCGCCTTCTTTCCGGCCCCAACCCCGAGAGTACCAACCCTCAATGCTCCCGTGACAAACGCACCGGCCCCACATGCTCCGAGCAACCCGGTGACGGGGTTTGGCACCCAGTGGCGTGCCCCCAACGCCGATGCGACTCAAGCCGAATTCGAACCCACAGAAAAAGCGACACCAAAGGCCACACCACGCACGCCCTACGCGGGACCGCCTCGCGACGATCGCGACAAGCAAGTGAGACCATCACGCCACCGGACCAGCCCAGCAACCACCCAAGGTTTGTCACAACTCGAAGAGGTCTCGCCAAACGATCTCAAGAACCGCAACAGGAGCAAGACCGATCGTCGCCGCGGCAAGGTCCCCAATCGGAATTCCGCGTCCCGACCGCGCAGCCAACGCAAGGACTCGCAGGGACATGGCGCTGGTGGGCTGTCGGCACTAGAATCTACCGCGTCGGACGATCCGCACTCTGATCGCAAGCCGAAGATAGGTAAACAAGACACAGGTAAACCAAAGACTGGCAAACGAGCAAACCGAGAGCCAGCAACAAATCCAAAGACCGAAAACAGTATCGACCAACCGCCATGGCGCAGCGTTGGCAAAGAAAACAAGCAATAGAAGGCAACGTTCCAGGGCCGAGGCCCGGCAACCAAGGAACGACTGCCCAGCTTCAACAACTTGCTGATTAAAAAGCAAATGTCCACACCGATAAGAAACTTCGTCTCCTGCCTGTAGCCAACCAATCGTGCCCACGACCGAGGCAAGCCCGGCAGCGGGCGTTTTTCATTAGCGTCTATTCGCGTTGATTAGCGGTTCCGTTCCTGTGATGCCGTGTTCGTGTCCAGGATTCTCGTGAACCGCGAGACACCGGCCATGTCGCACGGATCACACCGGTAGATCCATTCCGCCAAGTCTGCTCTACTACGGGGAAGTTGGTTACTGGCAGATATACAAGGGCGAAGCATATGGACGATGCGCGAGAGAAACAACCCGTAACGCAACGTGTAGTGTCGATCGATGCGTTGCGTGGATTCGACATGTTTTGGATTGTGGGTGGCGACGCGCTTGCGGTGGCGATTTGCAACTGGAGCAATGGACCGGCGAGCGCTGTCATGCGCGAACAATTTGAACATGTGGCATGGGAGGGGTTTCGCTTCTATGACCTGATCTATCCACTGTTCTTATTCCTCGTCGGTTGCGTGCTCCCCTACTCGCTGGACAAATACCGTGAAACACCAACTAAAGTCCATTGGCGTCTGATTCGCCGGACGTTTCTGTTGGTCTTATTGGGTTTGATCGCCAACGACCTTTTGCAATTCGATTGGCCGAATATGCGTTGGGCTGGTGTGCTGCAACGAATCGGCATCTGCTATGGTGCTGCGGCGCTAATCTATTTGCACACGCGCCCGCGCACCCAGTGGATCATATGCGGAGCCATCTTGTTGGGTTACTGGGCACTTCTGGCCTGGGTTCCAGTTCCCGGCAGAACCGGCGACGTCTTCAGTATCCAATGGAATCTCGCAGGCTATATCGACCGTCTTTGGCTGCCGGGCAAGATCCTGAAGCCGTACTATGGGTTCGGTGACAACGAGGGAATTATCTCAACGTTACCGGCGATCGTCACGACGTTGCTTGGCGCTCAAACGGGCTTGTGGCTGCGATCGAAACAATCACCCTGGAACAAGGTCTTCGGGATGATGGCGGCGGGAGTCGTCTGCCTGGCCGTGGGCTGGGCCTGGGGCCACGTATTCCCAATCATCAAGAACATCTGGACCAGCTCGTTCGTCCTCGTTGCGGCTGGCTGGAGCCTGCTGTTACTCTCCCTTTTCTACGCCGTGATCGACGTACTTGGCTATCGCAAATGGGCGTTCGCCTTCATCGTGATCGGCATGAACGCCATCACGATTTACTTTATGCATTACTGGGTCGACTTCCATCAAATCTCCGAGTTTTTCCTGGGCGGGACCGCACGCTTGAGCGGCGACTTCGGCAGTGTCATCCTGGCAGCGGGCGTTCTGGTGGTCGAATGGCTGTGGTTGTGGTTCCTGTACCGCCAGCGTGTGTTCTTGCGTGTGTAAGCGTCTGGCAAGTGTTGGCGGTCGCCCAGCGATGCGGGAACAAAAAGCACATTATTCGAATCCGCGAAACGCTTTGTGAACGCCTCGAAAATGGATGCGGGGAATTGAGACAAGCTGCGTTAGCGGGTATCCTTAGAGGCTCAGCAGCAACGCCTACCGCAATAGTGGTGGCTGTAAAATGGCAGGTAACAGTTTGAAACAGGTAGCACATCGACCTGCAGACATCGTTAACACGGATCCTTTTACACGGAACGAGCCGTGTGCAGGCCAACCGCGTTGTGTGTCACGCCACCAGTTTTACGCGTCAAACCGCTTTCGAGAGCCTCTTTTACGTCACATCAGGCCGGCGCCAGGTTGGACGCGATGCAGGAGAGTTCATTTATGACACAGAGTTCGTTGGCCAACCCGAGTCTATTGCGCAAGCGATGGTTTCGTTGGATTTCATGTTTCGGGCTATGCAGCGCATGGCTGCTGTTCGGCCCCAACCTGGCTTGGGCTAAGGGCCCGATCAACCCATCTCCACCAGAGGAAGCGTCGCCGGAAGCGTCTGATCAGGACCCAACTGGCGGTCAGGACCCAACTGGCCAAAATGAATCTGCAGTACGCAACGAGATTTCGTGCACGATGGGGGCGTTGGCCGGCGCGCGTCGATACCGCGCGGGCGTGTGGGGGCTGGTCGAGTTTCGCGCTGTCAATCAAACGGACGAGACGGCTGACGTGCAAGTGGTCTTGCGTTTCGTCGATGACCCGACGATCGAATTTAGCCGCCGTGCTTCGTTGCTGCCGCACTCGGTATTGCGTTCGACCTGCCCTATTCTTGTACCGGAGTCGGTTGGCACGAACCAACGCAATATCGACTTTTTGACTGAGCGCATCGTTCCACCCAAAATCGTCGACCCGGAAAAAAAAGCATCTCCCCAAGAGGTGCTACTGCGCGCGCAACCGATGATTTTGGACCACGAAGATCCGACGGTCGGGATGGTTGCCGAACTGCAGCGTGTCGGGCCGTCGCGGTACGAGCGTCCGATTCATGTTGGGCTGCTCCCAGGCCGACCCGACATGGACTACCCGATTTATGACATGGTCCTGGCAGCGAAGCGGGCACGCAACTTGTCGCGCCGAGTCAGTTCGTTTGATTCCGGTGACCTCCCCTCCGATCCGGCTTGCCTGGATGTGCTTGACGTCCTGGTGTTGAGCAGCGACCGGATCGCATCCGACCCCGCGGGGCTGGCGTTGGTACGTGATTGGGTACTGAGCGGCGGGCGACTGTGGATCATGCTGCATGATGTGCAAGCCGCAACCGTGTCTGCTGTGATGGGGGACGCGTTTACGTGCGAAGTCGTGGATCGAGTCGAGCTGACTTCGGTGACGCTCCACAACTCGCTCATGGAATCGGACGTGGAGCAAGACGAGCACCTTGAATTCGAGGAGCCGGTCCGTTTTGCCCGCATGATTCCGGAGGGAGTCACCACAACCTATACGGTAAACGATTGGCCTGCCGCGTTCTGGCAACCGTTCGGCGCGGGGCGCATTTATTTTACGACCATCGGCCCCAGTGCCTGGATGCGCCCGACGACCGGGCGCGACCGCCCGCCACAGAACCGCGAGAATGCGACCCCCTTCTTCCCACGTGAGCCGCTGAAAGATCTGGCAAACGATTGCCTGGGACCACGCGATGGGCCGCCGTTGGGTGTTGATGCATTCAAGCCGTTTCTGTCGCAACAGATTGGTTACCAGATCCTTTCGGCCGGGACGGTGCTGGCTATTTTGACCGGCTTTTGTGCAACGTTGATCGTGGCGGGCTGGTGGTTGCAACGAACGGGTCATTTAGAACGCATGCTGTGGGCAGCCCCGCTTGCGGCGGCCCTATTCGGGTTGGTCTTCTTGACGCTCGGCTTTGCCACCAAGCGCGCCGTACCACCCACGGTTGCCAAGATTACGCGAGTAACATTCGAGTCGGGAGTCGGGGAAGGACACACATCCGGTTTGATTGCCATGTACAACCAGGACGCCAATAGTGAACGCCTTGGTGCCAAGAATGGTGGCCTATTCTTCCCCGACATGACCGCCCTGGGCGGTCGAAACCGCCGCATTACTTGGACTGACGAAGGCGCGTGGCACTGGGACAGCTTGGAACTGCCTGCCGGCGTCCGCACGGCGCCATTCCAACGACCACTCGCGCTCGACGCAGCAGTCGACTGCCGAGCAAGTTTTGGACCGGACGGCTTGCAGGGCTATGTCGGCCCCATGCCACTGCGCGGACTCGAAGACACCGTGATCGCAATTCCCAATCAGAATTCACTGGCCGTATCAGTCGACGAGGAGGGTACTTTTCGCGCCGATGCTGACAACGTCTTAGCGCCCGGCGAATTCATGTCAGAGTCGTTGCTGAGCGACGAGCAGGTGCGACGCAAACAGATTTACGATCAGATCTTAGGCAGCAAACCGAAGGTCAACTCGATCGCTCGCCCCTTGCTGTACGGCTGGTCCGATCCGCTTGATACAGGCTTTGTTTTTCCGCAGACACATCGTCGCGAGTCGACCTTCTTTTCAATTCCGCTGCGTCTGCAACGCTCGCCACCTGGCACCGTTGTCCGGATCCCCTCCACGTTTGTTCCGTACCGTGCCGTGGTTGGGCCGGACGGCACACCGCCCGCAGCATACGCGAACTTGATGCACGAGTGGATCGAATTCAAAATGGCGACGACCGAGTGGTTGCGTTTTCAAATGCCGGCCACCGTCTTGCCGCTCAAGCTGAACAAGGCGTCCGTTTCAATCAACGTTCGTGCCCCGTCGCGAACCTTGGAGATCCTGACCCTGGTCGGAGATCGTCTGGTGCCGGTCACCAGTTTACGTCACCCGATCGGATTGTATCACTGTACGATCGACCAATCGGAACAGCTGCAGCTGGATGCAGAGGGGGGATTGCGTATCGCAGTCCGAGTGAGCGCCGACGAGTCCGCAGACCCCAAGGACCAGATGACACAAGCGGCGTGGAGAATCGAGCAGCTTCAGTTGGAAGTTACTGGGACGGTGCAAGGAGAAGGATATGAATGACAACTCACCCGTTGTGGCAATCGAAGGGTTGACGAAAGTCTATGGCGGGATGACGGCGCTAGACAATCTGACGTTATCACTCGACCGAGGCCAGATCCTTGGTCTGATCGGCCCCAACGGCGCCGGCAAGACGACGACCATCAAGATCCTTGTCGGGCTGGCTCGACCTACGAGCGGCTCGGCACATATCGCCGGATGCGACTGCGTTCGGCAACCGAAGAAAATCAAGCGGCTCGTCGGCTATATGCCGGACACCTTCGGATCATATGACAATATGCGTGTGTGGGAATACCTCGACTTCTTTGGCGCAGCGTTTGGGATTGGCAGGTCGCGACGTATCAAACGCATCGACGAGGTCATGGAGGTCACCGGTTCGTCGTATATGCGTGATCGGTACGTGGAGAGTCTCAGCCATGGCATGAAACAACGCGTCGGAATCGCACGCACACTACTACACGACCCAAGTGTTTTGATCCTCGACGAACCGGCCAACGGACTGGATCCGCAGGCGCGGATCGAGATGCGGCAGATCTTGCTGCGACTGGCCGAATTGGGCAAGACTTTGATCGTCACCAGCCATATCCTGCCCGAACTATCGCGGATCTGCGACCATGTGGCAATCCTCAATGGAGGCCGCCTGCAGGCGTCCGGTTCGCTCGCCGAGATCATGCGAAGTGTCAGCCAACGCCGGTCGATGGAAGTCCAACTGGTGACCAACGAGCGGCTGGATCGTGCTGCGGAGATCGTTCGGCAGCAGATTGAGCCTGACACCGACGTGGAAGAATCGCCTTCCGAGGCCGCCCTGCGGTTCCAGACGGCTTTGCCGGAAGATGCCCTGAGCAACCTGCTGGCGCGATTGGTCGCCGAGAAAATCGATGTGGCTCAGTTTCGAGAGATCCAAGCAGATCTAGAAGACGCGTTCCTGTCGGTAACGCGTAACGCCGCAGAGAATGACGCCGCTACCCAGGCTGGCGCGACCCAGGCCGATCCCAAGACGCGAGGCGAATGACGCATGAGCCATCCCATTATCCAACGCGAACTGCTCGGCACGCTGCGGACGAAACGCGCGTTCGTGTTGCTTGCCGGTGCCGCGATGATTTTCGCTTTCCTGGTGATCAGCCGCTGGCCGGGCAATGCCACGGTCGAACTTTCCGGCGCTCAGGCGCAAGAGGTGTTTCGGTTGTTTACCTACGGGCTGCTGGGCGTCCTCTTGCTGCTGGTACCGGCATTTCCAGCAACGTCGATTGTACGCGAGAAGAATCGCGGCACGCTAACGTTACTGTTCAATTCGCCGATGTCGGCCACCTCGATCTTCTTCGGCAAGATGGCCGGGATGTTCACCTTCGTCGCACTGATATTGGCGATGAGTGTCCCGGCCGCGACCGCCGCTTATGCCATGGGAGGAATCTCGTTCACATCGCATGTCCTGCCGCTCTACGGCATCCTGCTGCTTGTCCTGTTGCAATACACAACACTGGCCTTGTTAGTCAGCAGCCATGCCCAGTCGATCGATTCGGCGTTGCGAATCACCTACGCGCTCGTACTGCTCATGGCAGTCGGGACGCTTGGCCCACAATTTTTCCTGCAAGCCAAGACAGGTTTCTACCCCATCTTGGCCGAGTGGCTGCGTTATATCTCGCCAATCCCACCGTTGATGGAATTGGCCGGCGACGGCGACGTCGGGACATTCGGGTTAACGTCGATGTCGGGAACCATATCGCGTTTCCTACTGATCACGAGTGGTTCGATCGTGGTCTTTTCCATGCTCACGATTTCGCAGCTCCATTCGTTCATGCTCGATCGACCACGCCCGCAAGGGATCGTCACGGATCAGCGTTCAACGTGGCAACGTGTTCTTCGACGCTTTGTTTTCATCGTCGATCCGCAACGTCGTAAGCGCGGCATCAGCTTTTTCATGAATCCGGTGATGGTAAAGGAGTTTCGCACACGTCGGTTTGGCCGCACTCACTGGCTACTCCGACTGATCGCCGTGTCGGCACTCTTCTCGCTCTACCTTTCCTACGTCGCTACCACCAGCACCGTTGACTGGGGCGTTCAGAAGATCGGCGCCATCATGGTCGTTCTACAGGTCGCCTTGATCATCGTGATCACGCCTAGCCTGGCCGCAAATCTCATCAGTGCGGAACGCGAAAGCGGCGGCTGGGACCTGCTGATGATGACCCCCCTTTCAGCGCTGCGGATCGTGACCGGCAAGTTGGCCAGCGTGATTGCCACGCTGTCGCTGGTACTGTTTGCAACCTTGCCCGGCTATATCGTCATGATCTGGATCCATCCCCCAATGCGTTGGCAGGTATGGCAGGTACTGATTTGTCTGGCGTGGATGATGTTGTTCGCTGTCTTGCTCTCGGCAGCCGTCAGCAGCTTGTGCCGTCGAGCGGCGACAGCGACGACGATTGCGTATGCCCTGCTGGGGACCGTGTGCGTCGGCACCATGCTCTTCTGGTTGGGGCGAGGCACCACCTTCGGCCATTCCACGGTCGAAGCCGCTTTGAAAATCAACCCGATGGCAGCCGCGTTAAATATCATCGAGGCGCCCGGGTTCACGAACTATAACCTCGTCCCGGAAAATTGGTGGTGGATGGGGGCTTTCTGTGTCATTTGTGCAATAACGATGGTGATTCAGACGTGGCGGCTTACTCGCCCGCAATGATCTGCTCTTTTGTCTCTTTCGCGAGTCAGGTGATTCATGTTCACGGTGACACAATACTCGGTAGATTATTCACGCCACAACCATACCGACGTATTGGCCTCAGACGCGTTTGCGTCAGTGCGGGTCGGTCGCGCGACGAGCGGCAAGCACACGCAATGGGCGACCTTCGCGCTGGCGGCGGCCGTGCTGTTTACGGCAGCGTTAACGACGACGCAGGTCGTGGCGCAAGTCGACGGTATGGCCTGGACGATGTACCGCGACCCCGAGCTCGCAACGCCCAAGATACAAGTCCTTTTTCCTCCAGGACTGGTCGAACTCTGGAGCGAGGCACTAAAACATCCTGACCGGGAACTGCGACGACGCGCCGCGTCCGCGATCGCCAAGGGACCCGAACGTGGCGTCACCGGCCTGGATGTGACGGTTCCGCAAATGACGAAAATGCTCGAACAACCCGATCAGGAACGGGTGATTCGATTGACGGTCGCACGCGCTCTGGTGGCCCTCGACGCGCGTCAGGCCGCACCACAGTTGCTGGCTGGCCTGCACACCAGTGATCTCGATTGGTCCGAAACGGTCGAGCCGGCATTGGCACGGTGGAAATTTGCGCCAGCCGCCAAACTATGGCGAGAACGACTTGATACGAAGATCACGATCCGTCGCTTGCATGTGCTCGCAATCCAAGGGCTGATCACGCTGGGAAATACAGAAGCGCTACCAAGGATGCTCGAATTCGCCACGAACCGTCATACGCCCACAAGCGTGCGAGTGGCGGCGGCCGATGCGTTGGGACAATTGCAAAAGACCGACCTGCTGGAGGCGGCACGCAAGCTGAGCCAAGATAAATCGTCCAAAGGACTTGTTGATCGTCTTGTGGCCGCCAAGATGCTGGCAGCCCATCGTGGTAAAGAGGCCGAGCAATTGTTGGCTATATTGAGCACCGACGCGATACCTTCGGTGCAAGCAATTGCCTTGCGGCAGTTGTTGCAAATCGATCCACAACTGGTGATGCCGTTGGCCGACAACACCCTTGCATCGACCGATGTCAATGTGCGGCGCATCGCCAGCACGGCATTAATTGCCGTGGCAAGAACGCCCATGCCGGAGAACATCAACAAACTGAGCACGCGGCTCGACGATCGCAACCCCAGCTTGCGCCGATTCGTCCGTGACGCGCTGATCGATCTGGCCAAGAACAAGTCACTCCACGACGTGGTGATCGAGCAATCGCGGCGCGTCTTGGATCTGGATGGTTGGCGCGGCCAGGAACAGGCGATTCAGGTGCTGGTCGCCTTGGATGAGAAACCGATTGTCGACCGTCTATTCACGCTGTTGGATAGCCAGCGTCCTGAAGTTCACACGACCGCAGCCTGGGGACTCTGCCAGTTGAATGTCCCGGCGACTGTCGAACGAATTTTCGACGTATTCGAAACGAAGACCAAACGGTGGCAAGCTGGCCAACGGCAGGCAGTAGGCACCGAGAATCAGTTGGCTCATCTCGCCCAGGCGGTTGGCAGGATGAAATATGCACCAGCTGACAAACTGCTGCGCGAATATATCCCGAAGAGTGCGCCGATGAACCCGACGAGTCGTGCCGCGGCGATCTGGGCGATTGGCTTCCTCTACGTCGACAAACAAGATGATAAACTAGCCTCACAACTGAAGGCGCGCATGACCGACATAGCGTCGATGATCCCCGAAGATCCGTTGGTGCGCCGAATGGCGGCAATCACACTCGGGCGGATGAAAGCAAAGAGTACACTCAAGGACCTGCGCCGCATGGCGGAACTCGAAGGCGCGACCCTTGCCACCGGACTCGCCTGCTACTGGAGCGTCCATCAGATTACCGACGAGCCGATGCCCAAAGTACCCGCCATTATCTTCCGCGACCACAATTGGTTCCTGGTTCCCGAGTCGCCGACCTTGTTACCAGACGACCCGGCAGCAAGCGAATGACGGCAATGTGGCACGACGCAGTGTGGCACGACGCTCCGCGTCGTGATCAGGCCTGGCCTGGCCAATCCCTTAACGTGTTGCAACGTGCCTACTGCGTCCTGGACAGCTGCAGCGCAGGAACAGGGTGTTCAATTTCTTAAGTCGTTGTTGCTGCCTTTGTTGCAGTACATTGTTTCTTCCGCTGGCTTTTCTTTCATGGGCTCGGCCTGAAGGGCCGACGCTATGATCGCCTAGGTCGGAGCCCGCCCCGAGGCGGGTAACGCTGACGAGAATGACGCCTGCCTCCGTTTTGGCAGGGTGGGCAACCCTGAAAGTTGCGTAGCGTTCCAAGAACAAGAATAG
>JAJRVM010000180.1 GCA_024277285.1 Planctomycetota bacterium | reverse complement strand
GTTGATTTCCCTAATAGAGGACTTGCTGTCGCTGAGCGCCGGCAAACTCAGTAACGCCAGCGGCCCGGTAGTCGGGGCGCGTGGATACGTGATTGGCGGGGGAGGACCAGACATGCCGCGACGAAGACGTCACTGCCCTATCCCGGATTATTCACGAGTATTTCCGATATCAATGTAACCATGGAAGCTGCAGCGGCTTACGCGCATATTGCCCAAAACACCGCGCACTGGAGCGGTGAACGGTTCGCACGCTGGGTGGGAAGCGGGTGTGAGGTGCCGAATAGGGAATGCGGAATGCGGAATGCGGAAGTCAAGGTGAATTGCCATGGGTCTGTTCAGGAATTCAGGAAGTGAGTCGCTAACGATCGGCATGTGCCACGGCAATCTTTGCAAGCACGACTCACGATTTCTGTCTGCCGGTTTTTGCGGTGGCGATCGATTTTACAGGGCGATAATGACGCCTGCCTCTGTTTTGGCGAGACAGGCAAGGCTGTAAAGTGCCCACACCTCGAAAGTTGCCCCCTGCCAACGCGAAAGATGTCAGCAGGTGCAGGAGCAGGAGACCGGCGAACGGGTGAGTTCGCCGGTTCACAGGTACTTCCGTTCCAAATCGTGGTTGACACAACAACTAGGTCGGCCGTTTTGGACTTCGGACGGCTTCCGGCTTCGACGCTCCTGGCTGGCGTTGGCAGGCCCGGGAATGACTGGGTAAGCAACACGACCGGTTCGTGGGGGCCTGCTGGGCTGAGATGGCAGTTTGATATCCGCCGGCCAAGGAATAATCATGCACGTTTATTCAGCAAGTCACGCGATCTTGTTCGGAGCAAAGCTGGGCCAGTTACCGCTTTTCGTAACCGTTCACCGTATTGTAGTTAAGATGCCGCCGTCTTCCTGCGGCCGGAGCTTTACGTTGTTTACGACACAGGCTGCCGCACGGCTAACCGCAGCCGAGCAGAGTGTTTTCCAACAAACCGCCGCATTGCCGAGGCTGTATCAAAACGCGGTGTGCCGCTTCACACTGCCCAGGTCGAGCGTGTTGGTTTCAGCGTGCCATCTGGTTGGTCGGGGATCACCTCGGCACGGGGCGGCCCGCCAAAACGGAGCCTGAGGTTGTTTTCCGGTCATACCCCCCAGAAACGCGTTGTGCCCCCCGCTGTGGAAGACTCTGGCGGCAAATAATCTGTGGATTCTGACGATTATTCCAGATTCACCGACACATTGTGGGGGCGTTTCGCAACTTTATAAGTAGATAGCTTGAGATGACCTTGGATATCGGCTGACCGGCGCCCGGTTGGTTGGTTGGCCGGCAGTTCAAGGGACTCGAAGGCGTTGGACGCACCCAGATTCCGTCACTCTAGCTGCACCACTGGAGACCAAACATGCGCGTGATTTTGATCAGGGAACAGTATCTGGAAGAGGTGTAGAGGGGTAGCTGCTCCTGTAGGACCGCATGTCCTAGTGACTAGACGTTTCGCAAAGGGAGGATGTGAGATGCGGCGAATGATGCTTGCTATCACCGGTGTTGCAAAAGGAGAAGTCGACAGTTGTGAGGTCACATAGTCTGTTGCTGGTACCGACGCTCCAGCGATAGTGAGACTCGGCGTGTTGCAGGAGGGATATCCATCCGCTTGCTCAGACAAAATCGCCTCAGCGAGTGGGTGGTCATCACTTAGTGTTTTCAGATTCTACAACGAAGGAGAAGACCGGATGGTTATTAAGAACGCGTGTCATGTTGCGATCGCAATAGTCCTCTTGTGCGCTGGCCCCGTATCGGCGGAGCTATTGCTCGACGAGAATTGGGAGAGTGAAACCGAGGGCGACACAATCGCCCAGTTGGAGCAGTGGTATGCGCGGGATGGCAGTGGAGAGATAATGATGAAGGATGGCAACAAGTTCCTGCGGTTGTCCAACCCGGATCCTAAGAATTTTAGTTGGATAACCTCCAAACGTAATCACAGTTTCGCGGGAGGCAATGAACTGTCTCTAGCAGCTGAAGTCACGTTACGTGGCGATGCGAACGCGGATGTCTCAGCCAAGCTCGGGATACGACGCGCAGTCTATCCCAATCACCGCTATAACTTGGATATCTTCTCGGACAGTGTCAAACTTAGTGCATTAGGCGCGGGGCAATCCGGCCTCCTCGGCAGTGCAGATGTGTCCGTAGGCGTCGACCAACAACACACGATATTGTGGACGGCTGTACATCACGGCAACAGCATAGGTTTCGACGTGTTCTTGGACAGTGTATTTCTGTTCTCCGCAACCGACTCAACACCGTTTCTTAACCAAGACGTCGACAATCGATTCGTCGCTCAATTGGTAGCAAGCAAAGGGATGCCAGCAGACTTCGACAACATCCAATTCAGCCAAGTGCCCGAGCCCTCATCTTTGTTTCTCTTTGGCTTCGCCGGAATTGCTCTTTGTGTCGCGGTCCGATCCTCCATATCGAGAGCAACACGGTCATAGAGTGTTGGTGTTGGCGATAATCGATTAGCAAATGCAACTCCATTTCGTCGCGCACCTCGCGAAATGTGTTGCTTACTCAACGCCGTCGTTGGGCCGCTAGGCCGTTGGTGAGTGTCGGTTTGGCCCAGTGCAGGAACTCCGCTTTTCGCCCGATTCGGCATTTCCAAACGTCTGACAATCACACTGCTGCACACGGCGGCGATGCGAGTCGCCTTGCGGATACCCGTTCTGAAGCTCGACCGGCGTTCCTCATTGCTCAGTGTAGTGATCGATCTTGAGTGCGCATCAGATTCTGATTGCGTTGGGAAGTCTGCGATTGGAACGCGAATTGGAATCGTAACCGTTTGCTAGGTCCCGACTTATCTGACCAAGTTTGTCCCGGATTAGGTGTCTGACAATTTGGCTGAGCTGTAGATTTGACGCCGTTTGGGAATACCAGGGAGTCGGCCTCCCTGGGCGAACCGCTGTTGCAGAATATCCTCTGTCGGTTGGGCACGAGGGGGGGGGTAGCTGTTCAACGGCCGGTAACTGTTCATCGCGGACGTGACGCTTTTTGGCCCGAGCTTTCGCTCGATGAGCTCGAAGAATGGCAAACGGCCACCTGATCGGAAGACGTTCCACCGAGCGCTGT
>JAJRVM010000179.1 GCA_024277285.1 Planctomycetota bacterium | reverse complement strand
GCCTCCTGAGAGTAGAAAACAATTCGACATCGAGATTGTACAACCCTCAAAAGCACGCAAAAACGCCTAGAAACAAGGACCAAACGCCCCGCGACCGTAAATCCAACCCACTCATTCTCCGGAAGAGGCAAATTCGAAAACTGCGATTCGATCTGACTGATCACGCGATGCGCCTGGACCAAATTCGAGACGATTTGGGAAGCGGTGTCCGTGGACAAGATGTCTTGAATCTGCTTGACGCTTGTTCCGAACGCCCTCCGGAATCGCTCAAGGGGATACAGCCATTATTGCCCCTTCGAGGCAACTTTTTTCTGCGTACGCAAGCTGGCCTTTGGGCATGCTGCAATCCGAAGTGTTCCGGTCGCCAGGATTCCGATCTTGAGAGCTTCGAGTGGCCGTTTGGTGCCGTGTTTTTCGAACATCGCCAAACGTGTTCGCATTGCGGGTCACAGGTTTTCGAGATGATCACCTGTACCCGGTGCGGCGAAGTCTACCTGAGTGCTGTGGAATCGGTTGGCAATCGACTGGTACCGCGTCCGTGGGAAGCGCCGGACAACGACGCGGAGGAATCGGCCGATGACGATCTTGAACAGCTTGGCGAAGGCTTGCCGCCAGAATCGATTCTCTGCCAATTGATCTGTAGCTGCCCGTCAAATGAGCTTAGCGATCTTCCGACGTTCCACGATGCCAGGACGGGTGAATTGCGGGCCGATGATCAAGAGGCCGTAAGGCTGACGATCGCCGGACGTGATGGAAATGACGGTCGGCTTCATTGTGTCGTTTGTGGCCAACGTGAAACAGACCAACACGATCTATTCCGTCCCATGCGACTTGGTGCTTCCTTTTATCTTGGCGTGGCCATACCAGCCATGCTCTCCCATGCGCCTCCGCATCGTACGACCAACAACGATCAGCCCTTCGGTGGTCGCCAGATGATTACGTTCAGCGACACACGACAAGGGACCGCTCGGTTTGCAATCCGGGCTCAATTGGAAGTACAACGGAACTGGGTCCGTAGTTTTGTTTACCATAAAATCTGGTCGCAAGTTACGCACGCGGATCCGATGAAGATTGAAGAATTGCGGAAACAAGTCGCCAGTCTGAAGGCCGTTGCCTCCGATCCGTTTTTGAAGAGTGTCTACCGGCAGAAGTTGCAAGAGTTGGACCATCTGGAATCAAGCCAGCAACTTCCACACGCGTCATTATCGTGGTCCAGGCTGATCGACCTGCTGGCCGGTGAACGGACGGTGCACAAGTTCATGCGCGAGTCGGCCCGGCTACGTTACCGGCCATCGGAGATGGCGTCCGAGGAATTCGCTCGGATGCTGGTTCTACGAGAATTCGTGCGCAGACCCCGCCGACAGAACTCACTCGAGACACTTGGCTTGGTCCAGTTGTGGTTTCCGGCACTCGACGCGGTCGATCCGCCCGCGGAGTGGTTGAATCACGCATGTGATGTTCACCAGTGGCGGGCGTTCCTCAAGCTGTGCCTTGATTTCTTCGTGCGTAGCAACACGGCTGTCGACATTCCGCTTAAGTACCTCCGCTGGATCGGCACTCGAATTGTGCCGAAGTATGTTGTTGGACCGGACCGGCAACGTGGAAGGAACCGGGTCTGTGTGTGGCCGACTCTTGGAACGAACCGTCCGGTACCGCGATTGGGCCGCGTGCTGGAACTGGCCTTGAAGTTAAATATGGACCAAACGGGGGATCAACTGTTTGTCGATCGGATGCTGCGTCAGACATGGAAAGACCTGATTCGTTGTGACTTGTTCGAGCAGTCGCCAGATGGTTTTCGTCTGCGGTTGGAGAAAGCCGAGTTCAGGCTTGTCGCCTCGGCCTGGAAGTGTCCTGTCACGCAGCGACTATTGGACACGGTTCTGCGGCAAGTATCGCCGTACCAAGACATTCGGATGCCGAATCAAGCCGTACGAGCCGTTCGTTTGGAAATGCCGCGTTTCCCGTTTCCATTTCGGCGGCAAGATGGCAAGGATGTTTCACCGGCCAAAATCCGGCAGTGGCTTAACACAGATCCCATAGTTCGGAACGTTCGGCGGTCGGGGGTCTGGACCGAGTTCAGCGATCGTATTGCCGAACAAGCGGAGTATTTTGAAGTTGCTGAGCATTCAGGCCAGCTGAGCAAGAGTCGATTGGCCGAATTGGAACAGCGATTCCGGCAGGGACGCATCAACCTGTTGAGTTGTTCGACGACGATGGAGATGGGAATCGACATCGGGGGCCTGACAACCGTGGCGATGAACAACGCGCCACCCGGCCCGGCGAACTGGTTACAGCGTGCCGGACGTGCCGGGCGGCGCGACGTGTCCCGATCCGCCACCTTGACACTATGTCAAAGTCAACCCCATGCCGAGGCGGTATTCGCGGATCCGCTTTGGCCCTTCACCACACCCGTGCACGTTCCGCGTGTCTCACTGAACAGTACACGTATTGTTCAGCGACATCTTCAGGCAATGGCGTTGGGCGAGTTCTTACGGGGGCAAACCGGCGATGCCACGCGTTTGACCTGCCGCTGGTTCTTCATGTCCCAGGACGGAGATGCTGCTTCGTATTGCAGTCAATTCATGGCTTGGTTAAAGACCGACGCCCACCGGGAGCCCCTGCTGAAACAGGGCCTGGATCGCTTGGTTGCTCGAACCGAATTGCAATCGACCTTGCATTCGCGAATATGTGACGTGGCAGCGGAGGCGGTCCTGGAGCTGGCCGAACAATGGACGTTGGAACACGATGCACTTGTCGAGCAGTTGGAGATCGTTGGAGGCGACCCGGAGCTGAGCCGGTCCCGGCCGACTCCGGAACAACAGGCTGTTCTGAGTCAATTGAAGCGACTCAGGGATGAATACTTACTGAGCTATCTGGCAAGCACGGGTTTTCTGCCCACGCACGGGTTCCCATTGCATGTCTTGCCGTTTGTTCACACAACGGTCGAGCAGATCCAAGCGGAACGTGATGATCGCGAGAATGAAGCGAGGGAAGATTCGGGGTTCCAGCGTCGGTCTTATCCATCGCGTCAGCTGCCGATGGCGATTCGCGAGTACGCGCCAGGCAATGAGGTTGTGATCGATGGTCTTGTGCATCAATCGGCTGGTGTGACATTGCGCTGGCATGTTCCACCGAGCGACGAAGGGTTTGAGGAGACACAGGCCATTCGATGGGTCTGGCGATGCTCGGAGTGCGGGATGTCACGCACCGGGTCCGTGAGGCCGTCGGAGTGTGATGAATGTGGCAGCCCGCGGATTCGGACCTACACGTATCTGCAGCCCGCGGGTTTTGCCGTTGACATCCGCAGCTTGCCTCGCACCAGTCTGGTTGGACAAACGTATGTTCCCCCAAGAGAGCCTTGGATTACGAATCGGGGACACTGGACATCGATGCCGAACCCGGAAACCGGCCGGTTTCGTTACGACCCCGATGGACGTCTGTTTCATCGCAGTAACGGTGCCAATGGATTCGGATATGCGATATGCTTGCGTTGTGGGCGGGCGAAATCCGAAAATGGGCTGGCTAGTGACGGCGTGAAGACATTTCAGGAGCACTTGCGACTGCGTAGCGGTCGCAAGAAGGATGCAACGGATCGTTGCCCGGGAAGCGACGGCCAGTTTACGATCAAAAGGAATCTGTGGCTTGGTGGCGAGGAGATCACGGATGTTTTTGAGCTTTGGTTGAATCACCCGGTCCAACCTGCCAGATCGCTGTCGAAGAAAGTCGCCACAACACTGGCCGTGGCGTTGCGACAATCACTGGCGCGCCGGATTGGTATTGAACAGAGAGAATTGGGGTGGGCCGTATTGGCGGCACGCGAAGCTGGGGAGCGCCGGCAAAGCATTGTGCTTTACGATACGGCCGCCGGTGGGGCGGGCTATGTTGCGTCCGCCGGTTCTCGCATTATTGAACTGCTGTACGATGCCAGAAAGATCCTACAATGCCCTGATCGAGCGTGTGACGCGGCCTGTCACGGTTGTCTATTGGACTACGATACACAGAATCATGCTGATGATCTCGATCGTCTGGAAACGCTGAAATGGCTGAATGACGATTTCCTGGGTGCACTCAGCCTGCCCGATGTGTTTCAGTGTTTCGGACCGGGGACACGCTGGGAAGCCCGTCCCATCAGCCGGGCCCTGTTGACAGAAACATCCGTTCCGATGCTGGAAACCGTTCGCGTATTTCTGAACGGAGCGGACGATTCGTGGGATCTGGACGCGTGGCCTCTGTGGACACATCTGGTCAAACTGGTGACTTCGAGATCGAATGTGGTTGTAACCGTGGCCGCGCCGAAACCGGTACTCGACGAACTCTCCGAGCCAGTCAGACACCGGCTGGTCGGTCGAACGGAAGCGGTGGGGATTCAGTTGGTATCGATCGCCGTGGAAGATGCGCGGGTGCCGAGCAATGCGTGGCGATGTGCGGAAATCGAAACCGAATCGTATTGTATTCGGTGGGCGCTTTTCGACCGAGAATCGCTTGTACCGAGTGAATCGTGGGGTGTTGCCAACGAGGACCACCCGTTAGTTCGCGTACGTACCGCCAAGCCGCCGAAACGTGTCGACGCTGGTTGACGTGACGGCTCAGCGGGAGCTTCGCCCTCCCGTGTGGTGGACCACATTACGATCAAGACCCCGCCCAGCGTGCAGACGAGGATATTCTTCGTCATTCTGATGCCGTCTAAATCTATTTCCAGTGTGCCGTCACTTGCATCTTCGGATGTCCACGTTGCGACTGTCAATACGAGTCGCTCGTCACACCCTTGTGCCCCGAATCGCCGCCCATTTATTACCCATCAGTGCGTGGGACGCAGTGGAACACTTGAATTCTCATTGAACCAGCTTTTCTCGGGATACTGCTGACTTCTGCGTGGATCGTTATCGTTATCGTCATAGATCATCATGGCCCGCAAATCCAATAGAGTCCGATCGTTGCGTTGTCGTGTCGGGGATGTCTGTTCGCGAATCCACGTGTCCAAGTCGACACCCGTGAGGGATTTTGTCGAAAACACTCCTTTCCGATAGCGGTCGACCACTGATTCGCAAAGTGACGCACTGGTAATCTTGATTTGCGAACTTCCCCCACCCGATGCCTTAGCGCCGCCAATCTTGTGACGCATCGGGCCGGTTAATCTGTGCGCCGGAACGTCGCAAGGAAGCGCGTCCGTCGATAGCACGACCGTTACGTCCTCTTCGAGCACGATCGCATAAACCAATTGCCCGAGCAACACGGGATCGAGGTTATTGAAATCGACCGTGAATTCAAAAATCGTACCGGTCGATGCGGGAAAGTAAGAGGGCGATTGGTTTCTGCCCACGCCATCGGGGGCCTCACGAAGTGATTTCGCACCCGGGCAATGGTGGTACAGTTTACGACCATGGTTGTCGCTGTAAAACGCTCGGTGATTGGGCCTTGGAGAACCGACCAGAACACGGACACTTTCCGATCGCGGCCCGGTCGAAATCACGTCCGCGTCTGAAAACTGAACGTGGCCTGCGTAAGCACCATTTTTGAGGGTGCCAAAAACACGTGAGGCCGCGTCGAGTGTTCTCGCCTGACCTTGGCCATGGGACGCATTATCTGGACGATGCGCATCGTCAATTCGCCTTCCCTTATGGACTCCGGCAGTTGAGCCCGTGATCATCTCGAAAACAGAACGAATTGTACCCTTCAAGGACGTCCCTGGAACGAAGATGGATCCGTCACCATGATGGACAAATCTCTTTTCACTATTGTTATTTGTAGAAACGATCATCGGAGTCAGGGCTGTGAGTCTGCAAGTCAGCCGACCTCGCGAGCCCGAGAAGCGATGATGATAAGAAGGTGGCTCGAAGGTTGGATCGTTGTCTACGTGCACCCATCGATAGGGGTTTGTGAAGGGTTCGCCATTTGGCATCGGTTGGATTCCTTTTTACACCCAATTCCGGAAACATCGGGCCGTCGTTACATTATCGGCACACAGCTTTGTTAGGGGCCTATTTCGCTTCATCCAACGTGGCCGACGTGAATGGGGTGGCATCCACCAGGCCGCGGAATCGGATGAAGTGAACCTGTCCCATGTCGTCTTCCCAGATTTCACATTCGATCGCGATAGACTTCGCGTCGCAAGTTTCTTGTGAAACGGGGTACTTGAACCGATGTGGGATTTTCAGCTCGATCCACTCGCCGGGAGTTCGGGAACTTTGGTGGCCCCAAAGCAATAGCGGCGTCGACTCGGGACGCATCTTCACGCCCAGTGTTCCTGCATTGCAGAGTTCAACCCCCGGCACATTCTGTATGGGCTTGCTTTCTTGCCGCCAAAGTTCTCCGGAACCGATAGCCACCACACGGAACAATGGCTCGGATGATGAAGCGATGTTTTGCCAGCGGACCTCGCCATTCGCATCAAACAGTCTGCCCTCCGAAGAATTGATTATTTTCTGACGCGTCTCCATCGACGTGTCATCTCGCAATCGGCCTGCTTGATACCAATTGACGGATTCGGAAAGACCACGCCACGCGTCCAATGACCAGCCATCATCCGCAGCCAGCCAGAGCCAACGGCGCGGATTGTCAGATGATGTTACCGCAAACGAATCAAGCGACTCCGCAAACGCTACGGGGGACATGTCGGCGCTTAAAAAGTGGCTTTCGGGCATCGCTCGGCTCATTTCGTTAAAGTCTCTTGAACTCGTTACGCCCTCGTTTCACGCTCGGGCGTTACCGTGAGCACGCGCCGCCGCGCGCAGCGCGGCCGTATCCGCACTTCGACTGTACTGGCGCACCGCATAGTCGAATCCTGGCACCAAGTGCTCCATCCATGCCGTCCAGTTGTCTTTCACGTCGTAGACTTCCCGCAAACCGCGATTCTGGGGATTCTGAAGTTGCAGTTCCGTGTCGGGGCGCCAGTCATACAATCCATATTCGTTGCAAGATTCGGGACTCTCCATTTGGCCGATTCCCGCCAAAGTGGTTGTTCTTCCACGCAAGTAACTTAGTCGAAACTCGGCGATTTCTCCCTTCACGCGTCCCAGGGAACGGCTTCGTCCCGAGCCGACCTGCAACATTTCGTCCTCGAGATCCTGCAGTAGCAGGCCGATCGCCGAAAGTTGCCACAGTTCAAAGTTCTCGATGCGAATCGTGGTCTCGTAGATACCGCCGACCAGGACGTCCAAATCGAACAAAACACCGGATGCGCTGCCGCCGGTGAACCGGTCAATTCCCACTCCGTTTCGCGTTTCCCGTTTGGGTTTGACCGTCGGTAAGGCATCGGTCACTCCCATGCGTCCGCCAAATTGAAGGCTGCCGCAAATGCGACACATCGGACATGATTTGCGGTAAACGGTCGGTTTATGGGGTTCATCCTTTAAGAGGTAGCTGCACCCATAAGATCTTGTTTCTTCGGATGCAGGCGGTGCGTGTGCCGTGTTGCCCTGGTCATAATATGGAATGCAAACCGACGCCGGTTCCAGAGATCTCGCAACACGCTCAAGATGACTGCGAAAGACTCCCTTGAGGGATGTACCGGGCAAATAATAGGTTGGCTCACCATTTCGTATCATTGATACGGGATTCATGTCCGACCCGCTGATGTCGGCATATCCGGACTTGATCAGCAGTGCGTCGAGCGGGATCAGCTTGATCTTGATGTCCGCCTGGCAAAGCCATTTCTTGAGCATAATGTTGCTCCTATCTTATTCGGTGTTATTCGGTTGTTGTTGACGTTTGTTCCATCGCGAGAAAATGATTTTCGATTGCCGTACCGAAGTACGTCTCCCAATCCGATTGCTCCAGCCTTTCCCGTGGATCGCGTTTCGTGAGGAAACGGACACGTTGTTTCGGATCACTCAGGTCGGCCATTCGCAGAGCGTTGACGTGAACGGACGCTTTTCCAAGCCCACGACTGGTAAAGCCTCCCAACGAAACACCTTCCGACCATTCAAACAGGGTTGCACCGAGCAATGCACGTTGGGGCGGTTTCAGGTTCTCGCCAATCAGCGTGACATCGAACTCCGTTCCCGCCGACACCACGTCATAGTCGAACTTCAACTTCGGGACGGCCGTATGACTGTCGCGGTCAAGGACGACCGAGTCACGAACCTGGACCTGAGCGGCCTGGGTGACAATTCGACCGTCACTCACTTGCAGCTTGGACGCAGCCAGAGGTGAGCCGAACAGTTTGCACACATCACACGTATGCTCGTCGATCCACCGCATGCGCCCCGTAAAGGTGTGTTGTCGCTGGTATTCCTTGTTGACCTGGCGAAAATACTTCACATCACTCACGCATTCGACCTGGCTTGCATCGTGATCCAACGCACATGCTGTCAGATCCAGGGCGTGTGCCAGGCGTTCACATGTGGACCGTAAGCGGCCCTTCAAGCTGGTTCCTGGCAAAATTGGTTGACCATCCGCATCGAGCAGCACGCCCGAGTCGGAACCCGTGTCACCTTCGCGCCCCGAGCCGATCCGCCAACCGCTTTCAAACGTGATATGCAACTCGACTCGCAGGATGTGAGACAGTTTCAGCCGGTCCGCGAATGACATAACTGGAGTTCCTTGTAATGATTGAGTCAGCCTTCTTGGATGTGAGGTAAGTCAATCCTGAAGGTGCCGAAGATACTCCGCGCAAACGTATGTGAAGAACAAAGGGGCAAATGCAACAAGCCATCTGTCACTGATTTCCTTGACCGTCTTCTTGACTTGTTTCTTTTTCTGCCGTTGTTCGGTTGTCAGCTCGTGTTTCGGTAAGTCGATAATCGCTTGTTGTTCGGCACTGATCAGTTTGTG
>JAJRVM010000178.1 GCA_024277285.1 Planctomycetota bacterium | reverse complement strand
CCCGTTGCCCAGTGGACCCGTTGCCCAGTGGACCCGTTGCCCAGTGGACCCGTTTCGATCCTCAATAGAGTCGTTCGATTGCGACGAGCTGTTCGGCGCGCGCGCGGCTGACGACGTTGGGCCATGTCAGTGGTCCGATCTCGACAACTGCCTCGTCGGCATGAATATCGATGGCACCGACCACTGCGTGGGTCGAACGGAGCCCGCCGAGCCACCAGCGCCGGTCAGTGACGTAGATCAAATCGCCACATGTCGCTTGCAACGCCTCGGCGGCTGCGCGTGAAAGATTGACGACCGGCAACTGCGCGGTTCCGCTGCGCGCTGGTTCGATCGTCATCTGACGTGGCCGAGCGGTACTCTTGATGTGGATCGATTCGTCGCCTGGCGAGCCCTTGTAATGGGCCAACGCATCGGCGATCGTGCCCCAGACCAAGCCGCGCTGCCGCTCGAACGGTTCGGGTTTGGTGAACAAGGTTGCAATCACCGCGATCGCGCTGCTCACACAGATGCCATAGAAGGCACGCATGAATTTATATTGTTTCATGCCGTCGAAAAGGCCATCGCCGACTTCCGCCATTGGGACGCCGTGGGCAAAAGGCGTTATCAACTGGGGCAGGAATATCGAGGCCACGATGGCGACCAGGCCGCCGACCAGTGTCCAAATCGCTGCGACTCGCGTGAACCTGCGCCAAAAAATACTCAACAACAGTACCACCACCAGGGGTGGCGTCACGGCGGCGGTAAACGCGCCGTGTGCCGCGTAGATCGAATCGAAAGTCATGAACAATGGTACAAGGGCAACGCCCAGGGCCATGACCGATACGGACGAGACGCGTGCGGCAAACAGCATTTGCCGATCGGTGGCATCGGGCCGAATGTAGGGCCGATAGACGTCGTTCACCACGATCGCTGCCACCGCCGTGATCAAGGTGTCGACGGTCGACATGAGTGCGGCGGTCAGCGCGGCGAGGATCAGGCCGAATAGCCCAGGATGGCTCAGGAACTCCGTGGCGATGTAAAACGCTTGTTTGGGCTCGATCGTGTCGGGCAGCACGCCCGCATGGACCAGCGCCCGCGCGGTCCAACCGCCCGAAGCGACGACGCATGCGCCGACGGTCATCAGGACGACCATCATCGCGAACATCGCCTTGCGGCTGTCTGAGAGCGACTTGGCCGCCAGGAAACGCATCGCAATCCCCTGGTTTAAGAAATAGAACATGCCCGTGTTGGCAACCGCATCTTGCCAGAAGAGCCCGACGCTGGGGAAATCAGTCGTTTCATTAAAGTTGGCGAACGCCAGGCGGGATTCGCGCGGCAGGTTGTCCCAGAAGACGCTAAATCCGCCAAGATAGTCGATGCCCAGAACCAGGATGACCAGGCCGGTGACCAGCAGCATGACGCCTTGGAGCAGGTCGGTCATGATGACGCTCGTCTGTCCACCCACGGTCACGTAGCTGGCCGAAATCACGGCCACCACCACCGCACCCCAAAAAATCTCCCAGCCGACCAGCCCGTTTAGCACCTTGCCCATGGTGAACAAGTTCACGCCAACGTATCCGATCAAGTAGATCAAGATGTAAACGGTAGCCCAGAAACGAACGCCCGGGCCAAAGCGTCGGCTGAAATATTCCGGGATCGACGTGACACGTGAAAAATAGAGAATCGGCAGCCAGCCGAACGCCAGCAGCGGGAACCAGATCCAATCGTTCAAGTAGGTCTGGCTGCTGGCCAGACCGTAGTTGTAGCCCATCAAGCTGTATTTGACGAAGCTATAGGATCCGACCGTCGTGGCAATCAAACTGAACGCGATCAACCACCACGAAAACCGCTGTCCGCCAAAGAAGAAGTCCTTGGTTGTCTTCTGGCGTCGCCCAAACCAAGTGCCGACGGCTAAGATCAACAAAAAATAGCCGATCATGATGGCGTAGTCGATCGGTTGGCCGCGGACGCGCGAGCCGCTGTCGAGTACTCTTTCGGCACCTCCGGTATAAACTCCCTTGGCGGCGGTTTCCATCGGCGCATATTGCAAATAGCTCTGAATGGCCAGGAAGAACGCCGGTACAAAGAGGCAGACCAGCAGGTTGCGGATGCCGCTTGCCGAGAAATTAATATAGCCTTGCTTTACGGCAAGAACGATGCCAAGACAGAATACAATACCGCCAACACTATACGCGTAGATCAGTGGATCCATTGCTGCTCATTCCTCAGTTGTGGTCATAAGCCCGTTTGATCAGCACGCCAAATTCACTCAGGTCAGTGACCGTCAAGTCGGGGCCAGGTCGTGCAGCGGAGGCCGTTATCCGATCGGTTTCGCCGCTCAGTACCAGTACGCTCAATGCACCACTTTGCCGAGCCATTTCGATGTCGGTGTAGAGTCGGTCGCCGACGACGGCCAGTTGCGTGGCCTGCAGACCATGTCGCTGCATGACGCCGTCGATCATGCGGGGACTTGGCTTGCCCAGTACGGCGTGCGGCGCGATTCCGGTGGCGTGTTCAATGCAGGCACAGATAGCACCACAATCGGGCAATACGGTTTTTCCCTCGGCGGGACAGACTCGATCGGGATGCGTAGCCAGGAACCGCTTGCCACAGCTAATCCAATAGGCGGCCTGGCAAAGGTCTTCATAGACCAGTCCCGTGTCAAATCCGACCACGACCGCATCCGGTTCGTGATCGGTACCAAGATGTGCGATCGCAAAGCCAGCCGCGCGCATTTCCTCACGGTGGCTCGGCGTTCCCAGCACGAAGACTCGATTGACGTCCGGGTACTCGCTGCGCAGGAACTCGATCGTCGCGTGGCTCGAAGTGAAGATGTCCTCGACCGTCGCGGTGATCCCCATTCCACTCAACTTCGTTACGTATTGATCAACGCTGCGAGAACAGTTGTTCGTAATGAAGGAATGGCCGATGCCAACGGAGCGAATTAAGTCGAGGAACGGCTGAGTGCACGCGAACACGCGCTCTCCCAAGTAGATTGTGCCGTCCATATCGAGCACCACGTGCCGAATCTGCTTGAGTCGATCCAGTACCACGCGGTCAATCCTCATTGCGGCCAAACGAACGGAGCACGCTCCAAACGGAGACACTGCCCCAAAAGGAAATATTGGTGCTGCCAGTGAAAACCATTATCGTCGCTATCATAGGCCGAGTTGGCTTGGCGAGTCAATGTGCCAAGAGACCGGTATTGAACGGGATTGACAATCAGACCAAGGGGTTGACGAGGGATGTCGTTGCGATCCCTCGTGCCAGCAGGATTATTTTGACGTTTAACCGCAAGGCCAGAGCCGCGGTGCGTCGAGCGCGCGTGTGGCATCGCGGTACGGTTCGAGGCAGTGTGATGGCTCCCTTACGCTCTCGTCAGCGGCGGCGGCGTGCGCGCTGAGGGTCGGCGCGTTGAGGCGATATTCGCATCCAAAGACACGCTTCTGCGCCACGCCAGGTGAGGTTCCAGGTGCAGCGACGTGCCGAGCCGGGGCAGGCCGCGTCTTGATTCAGCCTCGGCTCAAGCGGCGGTGTGGTGGTCAGTTGCTTGCTCGGCCGTTGCCTGGGGATGTCTTTGGCTACCCAGGGTTGCGCTTGGTGGTTTCGCCACTGCGCTGCACCCTGGGCTTCCATAGTGCGGCCCTTGTCAGGGCCGCCCGCTGCAACACCGTGTCGCTGGGCGATGACATATCGGTGTCACATGCCAGTGCGGTGTGACGCGTTCGGCCTGCAAGGCCGCAACAGGAGGCGAGTCGGTGACAGCTGCCCCTGTGTCGGCCCGCTGGGCCTTTGGGTTTTTTTCTGAGCGTTTCCGGAGCCTTACGACTCCGGCAAGGGCTGTATCGGCCCTCCGGGCCGAAGCGTACGACAACGGCCATGCGCCGCCAAGGAGTTTCCCAATCGCGATGGAGAATCGGTCGGCATCGCGCTGCGCGCAGGATCACTGGAACATCATCAGGGCAAACCCCTCGCCGCGGGGGACGACGGCGGCGGGCTGAGTGAATGACTGGATCCCAACGCCCGGAACGATGCGCTGGATTCCCATTGCCCAGGTGGTGCCTTTTTGCGGGTTAGCCGGTGCCAGTTCCCGCAGTGGAATCGCCGCTTCAATGGTCCAGTCGGACGGCGTCTCGTGGTGCGCTACATACCAGGTCGGATCCCAATGCACATTGCCCACGCACGACTCACGCGGCCAACCGCGATGATCGATGACCAACCGATAGAACGAAGTATAGTCTCGATCGAGATCGATCAGCAGCTCGACACGGTCGCGCTCAGTCAGGTCCGGATCACGTGGTCGTGGGCCTGGTGTTGTGAGGTACTCGTGCCCGGGTGATTTTCGGCAGCTTACCGCCAGGAATAGGAACTCGTCATCAAACGCCAGCATGGCTGCGGCAGGCCATTGGCCGTCGTCGTGCTGTGGACTGGTGAGATCACAGTGTTCGGCTTGTTTCCAGATCGCATCATCGAGTTGGCCGTCCAGTAGCGGGCGGCCGCTGGCGCGGCGGCAATTGTAGGTCGTTTTCGGGGACCGACCACGCCCGTGTGACAACCAGAGTTCGGCTTGTGCGCATCGCTCCCACTGCGAAGGGATGGGGGCCGATCCCAGGCGATGATAGAACCGTTCCGCGTCGCGCGGCAGCCCATTGGCACGGTATGCGACCGCCATCGGGAATTGCACCCACGGCTCGGCAAACAGTTCGGGCCGACCGCGTTGGATCATCTTGGCATAGTTCAACGCCAAGCCGGCTCGTTCGGAGATATCGAACTGTGCACCGGCCGTCGTCGTCTGGCCGGCCGATTGCAGCCCGGTCCGTACAACCCCTACCGGTGTCGCTGGAGTCTTCATTGCCGGAGTGTTCTGTATTCCATGAGGCAGTGGCAAACCGCGCGGGTCGCGCGCCCGATCGTGATCGACCGGCTGTTGGTAGCTCGCCTGCAATACTCCCTCCGCCATGCCCGCGCTTGCCACCGAAGCGGTGATTACGCGCGAATTGAATCGCGTGCCGCTGCGCAATTGCCAGGCGAGTTCGCCGCTGGAATAATACTTGACCAACCAGACCAAAGCACTTTCAGATAGGGGATGATGTGGATACCGTTGGACCAGTTGTTCGAGGCTTTGGGCCGCCAGCTCCAGACGTCCGGCTTCTCGGTAACGTTGGCCAAGATGGAAGATGACTTGGCCCGCGTTCAGGGGTGTTAGCTTCTTGGTCAGGTCTTGCACCTGGCCCAACCAGGCGGTGGTGTTGGCGGATTTCTCAGAGGTCATGTTGAAGATCTGCTCGACATTGCGACGCTGTTGTGCGGCTCGTGCGAGTGAGTCAAGGTTCTTGGCGCCTGGCAAACCGCTGCGCCGACGTGCCTCGCCACCCGGTTGCAAAAAGATGCCGCTGAAGATGTCGGTGCGACCGGCTGCCTGAGGCAAGCGATCTTGCAGCAGTTTGAATCCCATCGTCGTGGGACTTGATTGGTATTGGGAACGGACCATGGCGTAGCCATCGGCAGCGTGTTCGGCAACTGACCGGCCGAGTCGCGTGGCGAGCTGGGACGTTGTCAAACGGACGGTCGCCTGGCCGTGGTCCTCGGTGATACAGAAGACTTTTTTTACGGTCCACGGTTCCAATCCGGCGATCGTGGTGTGGTCGGGGAACGACGTTGAGTCGGCCGCATTCAACACGGCGGACAGCACGATCTGGTTGACGAGATGCGATAGTGGATGATCGCCACGTGGGCTGGCGGCTTCGGTGATCACGACCTCTGGTCGCCATTGGCGAATTCGGCGCACGACCAGTTCCTCGAGCAGGGCCACGCCTTTTCCGTCATTGGCCCGGTCCCAGATGTCCATTAACTCTTGCGAGCTGAAATTGAGGCCGCGCTGGCGGAGTGGAAAACGCCAGGCTTGCTCGGCACCGCATGCTCCGACCGTCGACAATGCAGCATATGCCAGGTCTTCCAGCGACGCGTCATCGGTTGACGGGATTTCAACGTCGCGTCGATTCAAAATCTCGACGACGCCCAAATACCCTTCATTGCCAGATTGCAGCGCGAACAATTCTAACGGTACGCGATGCGCTTCGCTGAATATGCCCATCAGCGCAACACGCGTACCGCCGGTGCGCTGCCGGCGCCAAGTGCGTCCCCCGTCGCGCGTTGCCAAGATCGTTCCCAAGGCACCTACGGCCCAGCCTCGATCCTCATCGATAAAAGTAATCGCGTGCAGCGGCAACCGCTGATCTGTTGGTTGCAGTTCCCAGGTCGCGCCAGCGTCAGCGGAATGCACAACGGCTGTGCCGGGCGCGCCCGCGATCCAAATGTGGTTGCCCAGAGTCGCCAACGCACCGAAGTCAAAAAAGTCCCGCACGCCCGCAGGGATTGGCGCAGCCGGGTTCTGCCAGCTTAACCCGGCATCGGTCGTCAACATGACCAGCCCGCCGTCGCCCACCAACCAACCATATCGCCCGTCCACTAAACGCATGGCACGCAGTGGGCGCCGGCCCAGTGTGGGAGTATTCGAGAGCACCATTTGGGGTGCGGCAACCACCGCCAGGCGACCGTCGTTACCTGCCACCACGCCATGAGCTGGGTCACGGAAATCGGCGGCCAGCCATTGCCCCGTCAAACGTGCCGGCAAAGTGACCCAACTGCGGCCCCCATCTTCGGTGCGAAACACACCTGCCGGGTAAAGTGCCGACCCGTTCCCAACGGCCCATCCTTGCCGTGCATCGTGGAAGTGGACGTGCTTGAGAGCGGGGAGCGTCAATGAGGGGACGACGGTCCAATTGCGGCCGCCGTTCTGCGTGCGCGCTACCAGACAGCTGGTACGATGCGTGTAAGGGTGGATCCAACCGCCGACAATCCAGCCGTGGCGACTGTCGATGAAATGTACCGATTCGATTCGACATGCCGTGGCAATGCGTTGCGGCTTCCAGTGCCGTCCACCATCTTCCGTGTGCAAAATGAGACCGCGGTCACCAACGGCCCAGCCAAGGTCCGAATCGATGAAGAAAACATCGTTCAATTGGGCGTCGTCTAACATCTCCGGCGTCATGTTCGCTCGATCACGCACCGGCATCTGAGCTGCAACGGTTCGTGGGGCGAAGAGCCCACATGCAAAGACCATGACTGCTAGCAGTTTCAAGCCCAGGTGTGGTCGGTAACAGCTCATTGAATCGGCGACTCCATAAAGTCGAAACGGACAAAATCCGCGCGATTGTAGAGCAATCTGGCGTCAGGACCAAGAGCAAGCGGAGGCACCGTGGAGTTGTGGAGTTGTTGGGGGAGCAAAATGCTGTTGTCGGCTGCATCTGCTTTCCCTAAACTCACGCCGCGCACGTAATTGTTCGCTCGATTTTAACTGCCACCGATCTGGTTGGCGATTGGCCAACTCGTTTGCCATGAGCCGGTCAGCCGGGATACACCGCCGATCTTGGATAGACTGCTCGGGTCACGCCGTCAGGTCCGACTACGAAGGAAAACTGCCGTGGATGTTTCTGTTGTTATTCCGATCCACAACGAGCGTGAAAACATTCCTCTGCTGTACGATCAATTACACGCAGCGCTGCGGCAGATTGATCGCAGCCATGAGATCGTGTTCGTCGACGACGGCTCGACCGATGGCAGTTACGCGGAGCTCACGCAATTGGCAGCGCGTGATGAACGCGTTAAAGTCGTTCAATTTCGTCGCAATTTTGGCCAAACGGCGGCAATGCAAGCGGGGATTCAGTGGGCTGCGGGCGACGTTATCATCACGATGGACGGCGACTTGCAAAACGATCCTGCCGACATCGCGTTGATGCTTGACAAGATCGATGACGGCTACGATCTGGTACATGGTTGGCGCAAGAACCGCAAGGACGCTTGGCTCAATCGCCGCTTGCCGTCGCAGTTGGCAAACGGATTGATCTCGCGTGTCACGGGATTTCCGATCCACGATCTTGGTTGCACGCTCAAAGCGATCCGTCGCGAGATCGCGTGCGAATTGGAACTCTACGGCGAGATGCACCGGTTTATACCGATTCTGGCGCACGCACGCGGCGCTCGATGTGTCGAAGTAGTCACTCGGCACCATGCGCGCCAGCATGGCGTGACCAAGTACGGTATCTCACGCACCGCGCGCGTGGTCCTGGATCTTATGACCGTCAAGTACATCCTGTCGTATTTCGCCAGTCCGATGAAACTATTTGGTCAGATCGGAATCGGACTTGCGTTGATGGCCGGACTGGCGTTCTGTGGCACTTTGCTGATGAAGCTATCTGGCAATGTTGATATGACAGGCAATCCTCTCCTGCTGCTCACCGTATTCGGCATGATGGCATCGTTCCAGTTCTTCAGTCTCGGGTTATTGGGCGAAGTCAGCGCGCGTATCTACTATGGCAGCCAGAACAAGCAACACTACGCGATCCGCAAGCTCGTCAATATTGACGCGAATACGGACGAGCGCGATGTGCATGGCGTGGCCTCGGAACAGGGCTTGCGCAAAGCTGCCTGAGTGTGACTGTCGGCCACGCTGGGATATCGACCCTCATCCCACACACCCTTCCGCCCGGGATTGTCTCGGCGACAGGCACGACGGGGCCGTTACGCAGCACGTCTCATTTCCTCCGTCGGTCGAAATCAAAATACTCCATGAGTCGAGGTGGGCATATTCAAGCATCGCTTGAGTGTGGCTACACTGTCTTGGGCCAAGATAGCCTTGGGTAAGATACCACGACCATTACCTTGTTCCAGTCTAAGCAGGAGTCACGATGAAGGCAGCTTACATCGAACGTACCGGGCCACCTGACTGCATACAATACGGCGATCTTCCCGTTCCGGAACCGGCGGGCAGCCAAGTGTTGGTACGCGTCCGAGCGGCGTCGGTCAACCCGATTGATACTTACATTCGCAACGGTGCGGACTACTGGGAGTTGCCTCGGCCGTTTGTTGTCGGCTGCGACCTCGCAGGTGAAGTGGTCGCGGTAGGCCCACAGGCGCAGCGATTTCGCACGGGCGACCGAGTTTGGGGGAGCAACCAAGGCCTTGTCGGTCGCCAGGGGACCTTTGCCGAGTACTGCGCGGTCGATGAACAATGGCTTTATGCGACGCCGGAAGGGGTGGCAGACCAGACGGTGGCGGCGGTCGCGCTGGTCGGCATCACGGCCCATTTGGGGTTGTTTCGAGAGGCTCAGTTACAGGCGGGCCAAACCGTATTCGTGCGTGGTGGGACGGGTGGTGTCGGATCGATGGTTGTGCAGATGGCTCATGTCGCAGGTGCACGCGTGTTGGCCACCGGTGGCAGTGACGCGAAAGTGGCTCGGTGCCTCGCGTTGGGCGCGAATTCAGCTGTGAATTACAAGCGGGAAGACTGGCAGGCGGTGGTCGCCGAGTTTTCTCCGGACGGCATGGATCTGTTTTGGGAGACGCTTCGCGCGCCCGATTTTGACGAGATTGTTGGCTTGTTGGCGGAGCGTGGCCGGATCATCTTGATGGCGGGACGCGATGCGCGGCCCGCGTTTCCGGTCGGGCCGTTTTACGTCAAAGGCTGCTCGCTGCACGGCTTCGTGATGTTCAAGGCGTCGGCGGAACTGCAGCGTGTGTGTGCAGCTGATATCAATCAATGGCTGCTCGATGGTAAATTGGATGCCTGTATTTCAGAGGTCCTTCCATTGAGCGAAACTGCCAAGGCGCACCAGTTGCAGGAAGCCAACACGCTATCCCATTCCGGCACGTTGTCGGGGAAAATCGTCGTTGTGCCGTAATGCCGGTCGACTCGTTGGCAGACCTTGCTGCCCTTACCAGAGAGTTGCGCGACGTTCTGTTGGCGGACCTCGGCGACGCGGAATCCGATTCGGTGTGGCCGGGGCATGCGGCCTGGTTTACGCGCCGTACTGGGATCACCGGCAGCTTGGCATTTGCCGACGCGGTAGCCCAGGCGGTTACATGCGGATGTTTCGGCCTGCAAATTTGTCGCACTCGGCTTCGTGAAACGAGGGCTGTTGCGTGGCTAGCCACGCATGCCGACCCGTTGTTGCGAGACGTTCTGTTGCTGTGTGACGAAGAGCTCGCCCCACCCAAGTCCGCATCGCCCGTACATGACGCTGCTGGCCAAGTGCGGCAGTTCTTGGGACGTGATCGAGCCGAAGTGATTGCGTGCGAGTTGCCTTCCTCATTGGCCGACGCGCCGGTCTATTTCTATGAACGTTTCTTGAGCGTCTATGATGCGAGTTCGCGGCGTGGCAAAGGCGTATTCTACACGCCACGCGACTTAGTTGATTTTGTCGTCGCGAGTGTCGATCGTTTGTTGCGAGACGAGTTTCAACTCGCCGACGGTATCGCGGACGAGGCCCTTTGGCACGATGTTGTTGATCCGTCGCGCCCCCGTGGCACGCGAGACGTTTTGCGAAATGTTTCGTCGCCAGCCACGCAAGCAATCGAGCCAGATGGCGGTGCCGTAGAAGGACCTGGTTCATTCGTTCAGATTCTGGATCCCGCGATGGGGACCGGCACGTTTCTGTTAGCGACGGCGGCGCTGATACACCGGCGGTTTCGTGAGCGTATTGTCGGACGCGAACGATGTGAACTGTTTGCACAGCAACTCTGGGACCAGTACGTGACGGACCATTTGTTGCCGAGACTCTGGGGCCAGGAGATCATGTTGGCTCCGTTGGTGCTGGCGCACGTTGCGATGGTCGCTTGGTTGGCGGAGTCTGGTTTCCGTTTTGAGAGGCCGGGACGCCTCCATTTCGAGCTTGCCAACACGATGCAGCAACCGCAGGTCGGGTCGGGGGCATGTGCGGCAGAGCCAGGTCGGTTTACGGTGGTGTTGGGTAATCCGCCTTTCTCTGGCATTTCGGATAATCGCCAATCGTGGATGCGCGCGCTGTTACGTGGCCGTGCACCGCAAGATGACGCACCGGTGGCCAACTACTTTGTTGCCGGTGGTACGGCGTTAGCAGAAAAAAAACACTGGCTGGAAGACGACTATGTCAAGTTCATGCGTTTCGCACATTGGCAGATCGAGCGTGCACAGTGTGGAATTGTGGCGTTCGTTACGAATCATGCTTATTTGGATAACGTGACGTTTCGGGGCATGCGCGAGCAGCTGCTGGAGACGTTTGGGCGAATGACCGTTGTTGATTTGCATGGCAATGCACGCAACGGGTTGCGACGCGGCGACGGAACCTCCGACCAATCCGTATTTGGCATCGAGCAGGGCGTTGCTGTCAGCTTCTTGCGGCGGCCGGTGGCGGCCACGAAGCTCCGTAGTGTCAGCCACGCAGGTCTGTGGGGAAGTGCCGCGAGTAAGCTCGCCACGTTGCAGCAGCACACGGTTGCTACTTTGCCACAGGCCGAAATCGAGCCACGTTCGCCGTTTTTCTTTCTCGTGCCAAAAGACAACCGGTTGCTCGAACAATACGAGGCGGGATTTCGGCTGTGCGATATCATGCCACTCAACAGTACCGCCGTGGTGACCGCGCGTGATCGTTTTGTGGTGGCTTTTGACGCGGTGGAGCTCAGGCGGAGGATGAGCGAATTCGCCGATCCGCACGTGTCGGACGATGAAATTCGTCGCCGCTATTTCGGAAACACGCGATCGCCAAAGTATTCACCGGGGGATACACGGAGCTGGCGTCTGGCGGCGGCGCGCAAGAGACTGCAAGACGCCCCTCATTGGCAACGGTATATTCAACCCTGTTACTATCGCCCGTTCGACCGGCGGCAGATCTTCTGGTCGCCGTGGATGATTGATTGGCCTCGAACGAATGTTATGGAGCACCTGGTTGCGGGACGCAATCTGGCACTCGTTGCGCGGCGGCAGATGCCGACCGGCCAGCCTTGCACACACTTTTGGGTGACCGATGAGATTGCCGTTGACGGCCTAATCAGGTCGGATAATCGTGGCAGCGAGTCGGTGTTTCCGCTTCATGTGTTCGACATGACGACAGGCGAGTCTGATCGGGAATGCGATGAGATGCCTGTGGGCACTCATGCGGCGCCGGCGACGAAACCGAACTTTAGTGATGCATTTATTGCCCATTGCGAGGAAAAGCTAGGACTTGTTTGGAGCCCGATGCCGCGTGAGATCGTTGATGACGGGCTTGAGGGCGACGCAGTTGAGCACGAGATCGTTGAGAATGGCCATTTGACCCCGGACGCCGTCTTTCAATACATCTATGGGCTGTTTCATTGTCCTTGCTATCGCCAGCGCTTCGCCGAGTATTTGTGTGTTGACTTTCCACGTGTGGTCCTGCCACGGCGTGTGGAGTTGTTTCGGGATATGGTGAGTGCAGGGCGCGAGTTGATCGCGTTGCATTTATTGCGGCATGATGCGTGTCTGCTGCCGCGACTATCACAAGTTGGTGATAAGGCGTTCGACCAGCCGGTGAAGATCGGAGCGGGGTACCCGAAGTATCGCGACCAGACGGTCTGGCTTTGCCGAGAGGTCGGTCTTTCGCCCGTTTTGAAAGTCGTGTGGGAGTTTCGCGTTGGATCGTATCAGGTCTGTCGGAAATGGCTCAAGGATCGGAGTGGGCGAGTGCTTTCCGTGGCAGAGATTGACCAGTATCGGCGGATTGTTGAAGTGATCGGCAGGACGATCGCTGTGATGGACGCGCTGGATCAGCAGATTGCTCGGCATGGGGGCTGGGAGTCGGCGTTCTGACGTGCGGTGAACGGCAGCAAGCGAAGCGGCGGCATCGGAATGCACAGTTGGCGTAATCGGCCAGTATGGCGAGTGCCGCGGACTGGTCGCTGTTGGACGTGAGTGGTCGACGTGGCCGAATCTGGTCGACACAACGCGGCGAGAGCCCGCCAGTTGCCGATCGTAATGGTCGCCCGACGCTCGGTAGCCGACATGTTGAATTGCCGCCCGGACGATTACCGTGCGCTGCGGGGAAGGTTGAACGTTGACCCAATTCCCAAAGGTTTGCTATACTCCGCAGCGTATTATGGCCTGCAGGTCAGAGATTCCCAAAACGATTGGGATGCGGTGCGTTTGTTTGCGACGATTTTGTTTGCGACGATTCAGTCGCTATTTCTATTGCAAGGAAGGTTCGTCATGCCATCACAAAGCCAGACCGGGATTATTGAGGATATTACGCAGTGCATTGGAAACACGCCATTAATCAAGTTGCGACGAATGGCCGAAGGGTGTGCGGCGACGGTGGTGGCGAAGACCGAGAATATGAATCCCTTGTGGAGTGTCAAGGATCGTATTGGCCGGGCGATGATCGAGGCGGCGGAACGCGATGGGAAGATCACGAAAGAGACCGTGATTATTGAGCCGACCAGTGGGAATACGGGGATTGGCTTGGCGTATGTGTGCGCGTCGCGAGGGTATCGACTGAAAGTGACGATGCCCGAGAGTATGACGGTCGAGCGTCGACGTTTGCTCAAAGCCCTTGGGGCGGAGATTATCTTGACTCCGGCTGCTGAAGGAATGCCGGGTGCGGTGCGCCGAGCCACGGAAATCGCCGAGTCGAATCCAAATTACTTCATGCCTCAACAGTTCAAGAATCCGGCGAACCCGGAAGTGCACCGGCAAACGACTGCCAAAGAGATTTGGCGCGACACGGACGGCAAGATCGACATCTTTGTCGCAGGTGTTGGCACAGGCGGCACGATCACCGGTGTCTCCGAGGCGATTAAGGCACTCAAACCGGAACTGAAGTCGATTGCGGTCGAGCCGGCGAACAGTCCGGTGATTGCGCAAAAAAAAGCGGGTCAGGAGCTGAAGCCGGGCAAGCATACGATCCAGGGAATCGGGGCAGGTTTTATTCCCGATGTCCTCAACGTGGATGTGATTGACGAAGTCGTGCCGGTGGCGGATGAGGATGCGGCTGATACGGCGCGCAAGATGGCGACCTGTGAAGGTATCTTCTGTGGGATTAGCTCCGGGGCCGCGGCCTGGGCGGCTTTGCAAGTTGCGCAACGTCCTGAGAACAAAGGCAAGTTGATCGTCGTGCTGTTGCCGGATCTGGGCGAGCGATACTTGTCCACAACGCTCTATCCCGAGTAACTCGCGGTCAATCAACGCTATTGCGTGTAGCTTGGGAATCTTTCCCAAGAAGTGTGGCACGGCACTCCGTGCCGTGGGCGTCCGTTTTGCCGCGCCGGGCGGTAATACAATTGGGTTGTTTTCCGGCGGCGTTCCACACTGCGTCCTACCTCGATCGCGGGGGCAGACCCCGTGCAGCTGATGCAGTGTCACGGCTGACGTTCGAGTAGTAGTTCCATAATGCGCAGCTCGAGTTGTTCGAGTGGTTTGACGCCATCGGAACCAACCGGATCGGCGGTGAACTGATAACGCAGCTTGCCGTTACGATCGTACAGCTTGTAGAACGGTACCTCGCCGCTGAAGTCGAACTGTTCGGCTGATTCCGTGCCAACTCCCCATTTACTGCGCAAGTTCGTACCGGTTGCCTTCACGGAACGCAGGAACTCAAGCACATCGTCGTGGCTGTCTTCGTCGTCAATGCTGACCGACACTACGACCAAGCCGTCCTTCGCATACTTCTTGCCATGTTTGACAATTTTGGGGAAGAGCCTCTTGCAAGGCACACACCAAGTGGCCCAAAGGTCAACCAGTACGACTTTCCCTTTCGATGCCTCAAGCACTTGTTGAAACAGTTCGGTGTCTGCCTCGCGTAACGACACTTCGCCCTCTGATGGCAATGCTTCCTGTGTCGACTTGGCGGCCACATCGTCGGTTGGTTTGCCATCTGAACGGATTGGTTCGCTCGGGCCGCTGGCGCTGTCAGAAGTTGATCCGGCTGTGCATCCTGCTCCCATGATCATGAGACTGACCATGATCATGAGACTGACTGGGAGCACCAGCCGACGCGAATAGGGATGTCGTGGGGATTTGTCCTCAGGCATGATGGGGCATCTCCATGCCGGCACTAAACCGGTTCGTTCCTACGTTTGGCTCTACGCTTCCGGTCACCAGACAGCCAAGAACGTGGCCATTCACGGCAACTTGCTGGCGTTCAGGTAGCCTCAATGTTTGATCGTGCAACCGACTGGTCTTGTCTTGGCGGGAGCCGGTTTTTCACTCTTGAGCAAGGCATCAATCGCGTCTGCCGCGTAATGCTTCTTCACCTTTTGAGGGTTCATGTTGTCGTCGAACGCACCGATGTAGGCAACCACACCATCGGAATCCAAGATGAACAGATGCGGTGTGACTCGCGCGCCGTATGCTTCGGCCGACTTACCGCTGGCATCGTAAGCGTACGGGAAAGTGAACTTCTTGTTCTCCGATCGCTTCTTCATTTTCTCTAACGTCTCGCCCGTGTTCACATTCACGGCGATGAACTTCACACCCCGGGCTGCATACTTTTTGCTGAATTCCACGAACCGGTCTTCATAGGCTCTTGCGACCGGGCAATTGTTGCACGTAAAGCAGATGACTGCCGCTTTCGTTCCCTTGACGTCGCTCAGCGTGATCGTCTTGCCGTCGGTGGTTGTCGCCTTGAAGTTCGGAGCCTTGTCGCCAATGTCCAGTTGGCCGGCTTGCACACTGCCAAAGCTGAGCAACAAAAAGATGATCATCAGCGCTGGTAAGAACCTCGATCTCGTCATGCCTGATACTCCGTGGAATGGATCTAGCCGAGACGCAGCCAGTTGCGCACGCCGAGACGGAACAGCATCCAGATTGCGGAAACCGATTCGCGGGCGTTGATTTTTGAATGGCCACGGGTCCGATTCGAGAAGACGATTGGAATCTCTTCAAAGCGCGCCGAGGCCCTTTTGAATCGCCACAACAACTCCTCGAAAAGCGAATAACCTCGGCTGCGAAACGAATCGAGGTCAACTCTCTTAAGCAGGTCGACTCGCGTGCAGCGAAACGCTCCGCTGCAGTCTCGGACGGGCAAGCCGAGCATGACGCGCGCGAATCCGTTGACCGACCGGCTCATCATGCGGCGATACAAAGGCCATCCGACCGTGCCACCACCGGCCACGTAGCGCGACCCGATTACGACATCAGGCCGTTGCTCGGCGCGGATACCATCCCCGCGGATTGCACCGAGCATCTGTGGGATGTAATGGGGTGCATGACTGCCGTCCGCGTCGAGTGCCACGACGTACGTGTAATCGTTGTCGACGGCATAGCGCAGGCCGGCGAGCGTAGCACTGCCAAGCCCCATCTTGCGAGGCCGGTGAATGCCGACGATGCGGGTGTCGGTTTTCGCCTGCTGAGCGACCCATTTCCCCGTGCCGTCCGGCGAATTGTCATCAACGATCAGCAAGTCGGCATGCGGCAAGACCTGCTGCAATTCCTTCACCAAGTCGGGAAGGCTTTCCATTTCGTTGTATGTGGCGATCGTAACCAAAACTCGTTCGCGCGCGGTCATGCGGTGGGAACTAGTGGCAAAGGCCTGCTGTGGCGCTCCCAGTGTGGGCTCCACGGCAGGCGGTGAATCGGGAGTGGGTGAGTTCATTATCGCTATCCGGGGCTTATCGCTATTTGGGGGCTGGCCCCGTTTCCGTGGTGACCAAGCGTGTTCAAACGTTTGTTTCGTTCAAACCATGCCAATCGCGTTGCCCGTGTTGGGTGCCTTGGGATCGGGAAGCCGTGACGACCTCAGGACCGGAAAAACGCGATGCAACTAGCGCTTGCCGGAAACCACTAGATTGTCATTGGCCTCGTGGTTTCAAGCTGAAAGGATGCTCGTGGTATGAGACGCAAGACCGCATCAGCTGGGCCAACCAAATGCCTGGCGGGTGCCATTGGCTGCTTGCGTCTTTCGTCACGATGTCATTGTTGGCTGGATTGTCGCTGACGCACCCCCGTGCCCAGCGTCTTAGTACCCAGTGTCTCACTTCTCTTGATTTCCGAGCACTATCAGGTCGAGCACTGCCCAAGCGGAACGTTGCCAAGCCGCACAGCACTCCATTTCAGCAATGGAATCGTCGCTGGGACGTGGCTCAGTAGTAGTAGCCTAACAGTTTTTGATCTCATCGCGTAGACTGAGCCTTCTATATTGCTCGCTGCCGCAGAAATGATCAAGCGGCAAAGTTCCGGTCGATGCACCTTTTTTGGACCGAACCAAACCCGGGTGTGCGCGGTCCACTAAGGAAGCTCGTGTGTCCGCCGCGGCGGGTACCGCGTCCTGAGGCGGACGCTTGCTTGGCACCAGCCCTCTCTTGTTTCTTCAAATCAACGGAGTCTGGAGCCGGGAGTCCAGTGACTCGGAGTGCCATTGGTGGACGTCGTTTTGTCCGAGTCCCAGGCCTTTTTGCCACCGGCGTTTGACGTCCCGTGTTACCGACCCCAGCCGTTCGATTACCATGATCCGGAATATCAACTACACTGTCGCCGACGACTCGTCCCCCTCTGGTGGCGAGTCTTCCCCTGTTCTTGCCGTCACGTCGGTATACGACCGCAATTTCTGGTTGTGTTACCTCGCCAACACGATGTTGATGATCGCGGTCAGCCTCCTGTTCCGTTATGCCGATTTCGTTACACATTTGGGTGGGGGCGAGCGGCAATTGGGACTAATCGTAGGTACAGGCATGATCGGTGCCTTGGCTGTGCGCATCTTCTTAGGCACTGGGATGGACCGTTACAGCCCACGTCCCATCTGGCTTGGTTCGCTGGTCATTTTCATCTTGGCGGCGCTGGGCCATTTGATGATTCACACGGTTCAAGGTCCATTGGTTTATGTGGTGCGCGTGCTATTGACCGTTGGCATTGCTGGCGGAGTGGGGGCATCGCTGACCTACGTTTCGATGCGCGTTCCGGAATCGCGTATCGCAGAGATTGTTGGAATGATCGGCACGTCTGGCTTTGTCGGCTTGGCGATTGGCCCGGTGCTGGGCGATTTTTTGTTTCGTGCTCCGGTCATCACTCGGCAGCAGATCGACCGCATGTTCGTGTTGGCCGCCCTGGCGGGTGTGGTTGCTTTGGTGGCGGCCACGTTGGCCACTGGGGGGCAAGTCCGAAAACGGCGCAAGACGCGTTATCCGTCATTGTACCATTTGGTACGTCGCTACCATCCAGGCGTCATTCTACTTGTCGCGTTCGCGATGGGACTGGGGATCGGGTTGCCGAGTGTTTTCGTGCGTGCTTATGCGGCTGAATTGAACATTCCAGGCATTCAGACCTACTTCCTGGTCTATGCAATTGTTGCTTTCGCAGTTCGCGTGACGACGCGTCGCTGGACTCAGCGGATGGGGAACCGTCGGGTTATCCTAATCGGTCTAGGGACTTTAGCGGCCAGTATGTTCTTTTATTTGGTGGTCAAGCAGTCATGGCAGTTGGCCATTCCAGCTGTCGTCGCCGGCTGTGCTCACGCGTTGTTGTTCCCGGCGATTGTGGCTGGCGGCAGCGTTACGTTTCCCATGCGTTACCGCGGCTTGGCCACGACACTGGTTCTTGGCATGTTCGACGTTGGCAACTTGATCGGTCAGCCGGCCATTGGCAATACGCTGTATTATGCCGAGCGATTTGGGCTGCCGAAGTACCCTGTGATGTTCCTGCTCGTTGCGCTGTTCATGATCGCCGTCGCCATTCTCTATGCTCGGTACTCCACCACGCCGACGCGGATTCGGCAGCGCCGTTCGCGCCGACGCGCTGTCGCTGAGTCGACTGAGCCATCGGGCCGAGCCAAGCAACCGGACGTGCCATCGGCTGGCGTGTCGCCAACCAAAGCGCCATTGGTCAGACGACGCTAGTGGCTACGCAACCGAGCAGTCGAGCGCCGGCACGCGTCAGGTAGTGGGCCAGGTCTGAGGTTTCCTGACGCTCGGCAACTCCGATTTGCACGACCAGGTACGTGCCGTCGCAGTGCCGGCTGAGCATGGCTTGGATAGGGTTGGTGCCCGTACCTGAAGCGATGATAACATAGCGGTAGAGTTGCCGCAGGTCGGCGACAAACGCTTGGACGGCACTCGTGGCAATCGGGTTACGTGCCGTGCGCCGATCGCCGAACGGAAGAAATTGGACATTGTGGATGCCGGTGGCCTGCGTCACTCGCGCTAGCGAAACTTGTTGCTGTAGCACTTCGGCCAAACCTGATCTACTGTCTGCGTTTAGTTGCTCGCTGAGTATTTGCTGTTCAGCGTTGCCATCGACCAAGATAACCGTACCGTCGAGTTGCAATGCGAGTTGCTGCGCAACCTGCTCGGCAACCTCTGCAATGTGGCGATTTGAGCCCGCTCCGGAGAACAGGATTGTGCCACCGGAGGCGCGTGGAAACTCCTTCACGATGCTGTCCGCCAACCGTCGGAACTGACGGTTGATACGGGCGTCACGTGATCGACCGCTCAGCGTGCAAGTGGGTTGCGGATTAACGCGGTTGACTGCGCGCGTGGCACGTGGGATTACCGGCTGTGGGGAAATCATAGGATTCTTTACCGTTGCATCCAATCGGTGTTCGTTGTTGGAATGGAACTATCTAGCTGGACAACGCCACTTCGCCGCCCAGCGGCGGCCAAGCAATGACGAATGACGAAATACGCAATGCCCCACAAAAAAGACGAAATCCAAAACGCGAATATGGTTTGTTGTGCGGCACGGCACAGGTCGTCCCATGCAAGAGCCTTTGGCGGTTGGGCTGACCAACCCAACAAGACGCTGCGGGGAACCGCCGCGACTCTTAACGAAAACGCGGTGACACGTCGTCTGGAGCGGCGCGAACAATCGCTCGTTCCTGCGATTATCTGCGCCGCAGATTGGCAAACAGCTGTCGGTACGCGCGCCGCGGTGTGCCCGGTTCGACCATTGCCACCGTGCGTTGCCGAAACTCATCGTCCGAGTCGTCCTGGATCTCAAGCAGATCGCGGTCGTCTCCCGGCAGCATGTTCATCGCGTCGATCGCGTCGGACATCGAGTCCGCAACCGAAGCCCGAACCGGGTCGGGAAGCAACGCAGCTATCTCATCTTCATCGAAGCGTTGTTGTTCGTTTGCCTTCTCCTGCCTCGATGCGTGAAACGGAATGGTCGGAACACCGTTCTCGTGCATCAGCGGTGCCGCGGCATTGCCGGCGAGCGTTTCGAGCGACCCGAGCGGATCGACAATCACTTCCTCGTCCTCGAACGATTCGTTAAACGGATCGTGAGCCCGGTGAAAGACCAGCTCGATCTCAGGTTGTGAATCGCCGGCCGGTCGAAACTGCGGTTCCTCAATGCCACCCTCTTGAACCATGGAGCCGCCGTCACCATCGTTCGCGATGGCGCTGATCCCTGACTCGATTTCGTCCAGTCGGGCTGCGACTTGCGGTTCCACCGGTTCGGGGGAACGCACTGTTTCTTCCACGAGTGTCTTTTCCAGTCGCACCTCTTCCGGTGACGGCTCGTCGGGCAGCGTTGACGGATCTGGCTGCGGTTCTTCCAACGTCGGCTCTTCGAGCGCGGGTTCTTCGAGCGTCGGATTGTCCGTGAGCGTTTCATCGGGAGCTGCTTCATCGGGCAGCTGGCCATCGAGTTCGCCGAACTCAAGTATGCTCGTTCCCGTGTCGGTTGATTCGCGAGTAGCTGATTCGCCGGCGCTCCAGGGCGTTGGCAGTTGCTGCAGATCAGCCCAGGCTTCCTCAACGCCGGCCGCGTCGACCGGCGCGTGCCGACCTATGGCTGCCATGACCAAGACATGATCGCATACCTGATTAACGAGTCGAGGGATCCCATCGGTCGCTCGATAAATGGCGTGCAGCGCGTCCACGGCGAATATCTGCTCGGGATCGCCTCCCACGGCGCTGAGTTGAGCGCAGACATAGCCGCAAGTTTCATCGCGGTTCATGGATTGCAGGTAGCAGCGTGCGGCGATGCGCTGATTGAAAGACTCCAATCGCGGGCTGGCAAGTCGTTCTTCCAGTGCCAGGTTGGCGGCCAGGACGAGACGCACGCGTGGCTGATCGTTGCGTACCAGATTGGTCAGCATGCGGATCTCTTCAAGTAACCGAAGCGGAAGCACTTGCGCTTCGTCGACCAGTAGCAACATGCCGTTAGGGCACGCTTCGCTTGGTTCCAAGAAGTCAATGAGCGACAGGCGCAACTCGCCTTCTTCGCGATCGCGGTACGGCTGCTTCAACTCGAACAAGATATTCTGCAACAACGCTCGGCGCGTGCACAACCGCGCACTGGCCAACGTCGCTACCTTGAACTTGTCACGCATTTGCTGCGCGAGCACTTGGCACACCGTTGACTTGCCGGTGCCTGCCGAACCAAGGATGACGACCGGCCCTTCCGCTCGCTCGATGCATCGTTCGGCGGTTCCGCGTGCATGCTCAACCGATGCGGCTGGATAGTATCGGTCGGCAATCGGAGACGCGAGAAACGGTCGGGCACGCAGTTGGAAAAACGACTCGTACATTACCCAAAGCCCTCAATTAGAGTCTGACTGTGCGAGATGTGCGCATGGTGCGCGTAAATCATGTGAGCAACGAACGCTCGGCGTACTCGCTGCGAGTACACGTCTCTGGTCGCCGGCAATTGAACGGCAATTGACTTGGCAGTGGCCGGAATTGTGCGTATGTGAATCGAGTTTGACCGCAAGTGCCACCTGAAGTGCCACGCCACTCTTGCTCGAAATTCTTTCGTCCAAAATCGTGTTTCGTTACGTCCGTTTTCAAGAACGCAATCGAGGGTGTATGGCGTTAAGATCGGCATTTGTGCGCCGACGGCTCCAATCCGCATTACCTCTACTTCTTGTGATCTATATGCCAATCGATGTGGCGACACGCTGGATAAGCGTTCCAAGGAGGTTGTCCGCCAATTCGTGCGCCACTGGCGGGTCCCGTAATAGCGACAACAGAAAAGCCGCGATCAATAGGGCCAAGATGATTTCGCTCGCACGAACGGTCCCCCGTACCAGCTTTCCCCAACCAGTTCGTCGCCGCACGGCTAGCGTAATGGGGTCGATTCCGATCCGGCCTACGATCGGCAATGCCAACGTTTGTTGAATCTGCTCAATCGAATTGATTTGTATCAGCCCTTGCAACGATCGGGTGCGCCAGAACAGAGCTGTTCCGCAAAACAGCGCTAGTAGTCCCGTCCCCAATACAAGGTATCCGCTTGGCCGACCGCCGAGTTTGCCTTGCACGGCCGCCGGGTGAATGACGCAAGGGGGGACGGTGCGGAGCTGATCTAGTGCTTTCCCCGATGCGGTTAGTTCGGCCAGTCGCCGTTCCGCCGCCTCGCGTCGCTCCACGGCAGTTTCATAACCGGCTTGTAGTTGCTGATATGCTTCCAGACTAGTCAACCGGTAGCGGTCGTCCGAGCTTACGGTATCTGTGCCAGTGGGTGCGGTCACTTGGGACGGTACTTGCTGTGGGGTGGCGAACGCCACACGGCGGGCATCCCATTGGTTGGGCAGCATGCCAGCGGCGGATGGCTCAGGCGGCTTCGCGGGAGACTCCATATATTGAGGAATCGCGGTCAGATCGTGTTGCATCTGTTCGATTTGTATGACAAGGTTGCGCGCTTGAGGATGGTTCGGCGTCACGGTCTTGTACCACTCGACCAACCGATCCCGCTTCTTAGCCAACTCGTCTTGCTTTTGTTCCCACGTCGGATTCACGCGACGAAGTGACGCGGTTGCTGCCGTGTTGGGCGTGTCTCCCGGTGGCGAATCGGACGTGTCTGCCGACGCCTCACGGGGGGGCAGGGCGGCATGCTCCAAGTGGCGACTGAGGGCTTCCTCCATGTCCAATCGCGTCTTTCGCTCATAGTGTCGCGTTTGGTCGACTAGCCATCGAGCTTGGCGGATCGACGCTGCGGAGGCCGCGCGAACCGGACCGGCTGCGGACGCGCGCGCTGGACTGACCTGCGCTTGTGTGAGTACGACCTCGCGCGCCAGCTGGTCGACAAAAGCGCCTGACCATTCTTGATGCTGGCCGCGGAAGCTTATTTCAAAGCCGCTATTTTGGGGTAGTGGTCTGATGTGGACGCGTCGATAGACCGCACGCAGTGTATCTTCGGATAGTAAGAGCTTGGCCGCGTTCGCGCGATCGGTGTGGACCTGCCGTTCTGCTGCTCGAAAGGCGTTGGCAATTTGTTGCAGGTCAATCTGAGGCGCCGCCACGTCGGAGGGGAGCGTCCCGGTAGGCTTGGCACCGGACGTTGCCGGCGTGGTTACGAATGTAATTTCCGATGTGACTATGAACCCGTCGATCGAAGGGCGACCGAGCAGAAGTCCCACAAAAAAGATGGCCAATGCTAGCAACGTCGCGCCGTAGAGTGGACCGGCAATTGGACGCCCGGCTGCTTGCGGTGGCCGTTTTGTGTGCTGAAATTGATTCACCATAGTAACATCGATCACGCGAGCAGAGTTTTTTTGGCTGCAGTATTCACGGATAACCGAGCTGCGTGGGTGCGCACCGGCGGACCCCCACGCATGGATCATCGGCCTTCATCCGTTCAAGACGTGAGATAAAATCTGACGGTTATGTGGGTTGTACCACGGTGCGGTTTGCGGGACAGTGTCACCGATAGGTATGTCATTAGGCCGGCACTATCGGACCGGCAATGGCGTGCTGAAGACCGCCGCGTGACTGCTAGTGTTGCGGGACGAAGAAAGGGACTCGGCGTGTTTCAAATCAAGATCTGTGGAATCACGAATGTCGCGGATGCGGAAATGGCGGTGGCGTCGGGTGCCGACGCGATCGGATTGAATTTCTATGCCAAGAGTTCACGTTACGTCAGTGCACCGGTGGCGGCAGATATCGTGGCGGCGGTTGGGGAGCAAGTCAGTGTAGTTGGAGTGTTTGTCAACGCCTCGTTTACCGGGATCTCTCAGATTGCCGATAGCCTCTTGCTTGACTATGTTCAATTGCACGGTGATGAACCACCAGAACTTTTACAGAAGCTAGCGCCGCGGCAAGTTGTCCGAGCGCTGCGGCTTCGTCCCGGTGGCGAGCAAGCGGTGTTTGATTTTCTCGCGGATGCCACTGCCCTTTCCGCTCGACCTGCTGCCGTCTTGATTGACGCGTGTAAAATGGGAAGTTTTGGCGGGACGGGTGATGTGGCTAATTGGAGTGGTGTTAGTGTTTTGGGTGACGTGGGGTGTGGGTGCCCTATCGTCTTGGCTGGCGGGTTAGACCCCAGCAACGTTCGCGAAGCTATCGAGCGAACCGAGTGCGATGGAGTGGATGTGGCCAGTGGCGTCGAAGCACAGCCGGGGAAGAAGGATGCTGCCAAGACCCGGCGGTTTGTTGAGCTGGCGCGTTCGGCTTTCCAGGAACTGGCCGCGAGAAAAAGCGCGTAGCCTACCTGCGGAACTGAATTCCCCCCCGCACGGTCCTCTGACGGACCGATGCCTCGCTTGGATGGCCCCCGGATGGAGGATTTCGGTCCAGGCGGTTGGACTGAAATGTTTGGCGTAAGCCAAATACCAGCGGTTGCCTCCCCACCCCCCTGCACCCTATGATACGGTCCCTGACAGTTTTTTCGGAGCAAAGCGTGCTTCGCTTCAGCTGTTGCGGACTGTCTTGCCGCGTATTGCCAGCTCGGTCGAGCTGTGTATTACCGGCTCGGTCGAGCCGCGGTGGCAGACGGGTGTAACATGGTCGGCAAATCACTGTCCAGGTCGGGATCGCGGTGCGACGCCAAGAATACAGACGTTTTAATAGATTTTGCGAGAGGGGATTACTGTGGCGGAAGCGGATACAAAGAGACTGCCGTATAAGGTGAAAGATCTATCGTTGGCGGATTGGGGTCGTCGCGAGATCATGCTGGCCGAAAACGAGATGCCGGGGCTAATGACGCTGCGTGAGAAATACGGCAAGAGCAAACCGTTGAGCGGTTCTCATATCGCCGGTTGCTTGCATATGACGATACAGACCGCCGTGTTGATCGAAACGCTGACGGCGCTAGGGGCGGCAGTCACATGGAGCAGCTGCAACATCTTTTCGACGCAAGACCACGCTGCCGCAGCCATCGCCGTTACGGGGGTTCCTGTCTACGCCTGGAAGGGGATGTCTGAAGCGGACTTTAACTGGTGCATCGAACAGACTTTGAGCTTCCCTGACGGCAAGCCACTGGACCTGATTCTGGACGACGGCGGCGACTTGACCGCGATGGTTCATCAGCGATTCCCGGAATTGCTGCCCAACATCCGTGGGTTGTCGGAAGAGACGACCACGGGTGTCCATCGGCTTTACCAGATGCATGAGCTGGGTGAATTGAAGGTGCCTGCGATCAATGTCAACGACTCGGTGACGAAGAGCAAATTTGACAATTTGTACGGTTGCCGCGAGTCGTTGGCGGACGGTATCAAACGCGCGACCGATGTGATGATTGCTGGGAAAGTTGCGGTCGTATGTGGCTATGGGGATGTCGGCAAAGGCTGTGCTCAGTCGCTACAGCGGTATGGGGCGCGCGTGATCGTTACGGAAATCGACCCGATCAATGCTTTGCAAGCAGCGATGGAAGGTTTCCAAGTCATGACGATGGAAAACGCCGCGCCGTTGGGGAATATCTTCGTCACAGCTACCGGCAACCGCGATGTGATTCTCGGCCGCCACATGGAGAAGATGCCTAACGATGCGATCATCTGCAACATTGGTCACTTCGATTTGGAAATCGATGTTGCGTGGCTCAATGACCATGAGGCCATTGAACGCGAGGAGATCAAACCTCAAGTTGACCGGTACACCTTCACGGATGGTCATTCGGTACTCCTTCTGGCCGAAGGACGTTTGGTGAATCTTGGCTGCGCGACCGGGCATCCATCTTTTGTTATGTCCAATTCGTTTACCAACCAGGTGCTCGCACAAATGGCCCTTTGGGATCCTGACCAGGAATTCGACCTGGGGGTGCACGTGCTGCCCAAGCTATTGGACGAAGAGGTTGCCCGACTCCATCTGACGCAGATCGGTGTCAAGCTGACCGAGTTAACGCCCGAGCAGGCGGACTATCTCGGCATACCGGTCGATGGTCCTTACAAACCGGACCACTACCGGTATTGATACTGCGAGCAAGGCACTGCTGGCGTTATCCTGCTAGCAGTTCAGGTTCGCTCGTGTCGTATCGAGTTGGGAATCGTGCGAAGCTCGATTCGCACGTGGGCAATCGGATGAGTTCACTGGGGCGTTAGTCCGGGCCAAGTAGTCGCTGGCTCCAAGTAGTCATCGAGTGCATTGGAGGTTTGGCATTTTCGCGCACTCAAGGACTTGCTTCGGTCGGGTCAAGCGTAACGTGCCCGAATTCGTTTTGGCGTGACAGGAAAACCACTTGGTGAACTGTCTACCGATCACGGGGCTTTCTTGTCGTCGAGCGATATTCGCGCCAAGTCGAAGGAAGTGGACGAAGTCGCTTTTTCGAGTGGCAACGGATCGCTGCTTTTTTCGCGTCCAAAACAACTTAGCATAGAGCATTTCTAATCATGCCCGAATTGCATGCTTTCCGTGGCTTGAGGTTTGACCTGGGCCACGTTGGTTCACTTAGCGATGTCGTAGCTCCGCCCTACGATGTGATCGACTCAGAGTTACAAGACTCGCTGTACGAGCGGCATCCTGCCAACGTGATCCGGTTGATTCTGAATCGCAAGGAACCGGGCGACCAAGGTGATGACGCGCGGTACGAGCGTGCGGCGCGATTCTTGAAGAACTGGGTCAGTGAAGGTCTGTTGCAACGTGATCCAGATACAGCACTCTATGTCTACCACCAGCAGTTTGACTACGCGGGCACTCGGATCACTCGTCGTGGCTTCATGGGGCGAATCCGTTTGGAGCCGTTTGGCGAGGGGAGCATCTATCCGCACGAGGAGACGCACGCGTCCGCCAAAGCAGACCGCCTGAAATTGATCACGGCGTGTCGCACCAACCTGAGCCAGATCTTCGGCATCTATCCTGATCCGGCAAACGAAGCCCAGGAATCGCTTGAACGGGTGATTGTGGGTGTGGCGCCGTTGGAAGCAACCGACCATCTTGGTGTGGTTCATCGGTTGTGGCCGGTGACGGATGTGAAGATCATTGCCGAGACTGCCGCTGTGATCGGTACCAAGCCGATCTTTGTGGCCGACGGCCATCATCGGTACGAGACGGCATGCAATTACCGCAACCAGGTGGCAGCTGCCAAAACGCTTGATCCTCGTGATCCCGCTAATTTCGTCCTGATGATGTGTGTTAGCATGAGTGATCCCGGGATGATCGTGCTGCCAACGCACCGGCTGTTTTGTGGTTTGGAGCCTATGGCGGCCGGACAATTGGTCGAGAAGCTTCGCAGTTGTTTCGACATCGAAGTGCTCGAACCAGGTGTCACGTTTGCCAAGGATGCCTGGGAGATGATCGAAGTTGAGGAACAGCAAGGCACGATTGGACTGTTCGCGGGGCTCGACAAGCGGTGGATGGTTGCTCGCATCACCGACGCTGGCCGGCAGAGAATGGCCGAGTTGGCCAGCAAGCAGAGTGGTGACTGGCAGGGGCTAGGTGTTGCCCTGCTGCATCGACTGATCATCGAATCGCTGCTTGGCGCAAAAGACCTGCCCAAACCGAAGTACGTTCACCTGGTTGACGAGGTGATTTCGGAACTGGAGCATGGGGACAACGATGGACAACCCTATCCGCTGGCCGCATTGGTGATGCCTGCCACACTGGAACATATCCAGTCGATCAGCGAGCACGCCGAACGGATGCCAGCCAAGAGCACCTACTTCTATCCTAAACTGCTCAGCGGCTTGGTTATCAATCCGCTGGAAGGCTGATCCTAGGTTCCTGAGGCACTCGCCTGAGCGATCAAGGAAATGTGCTACCCTCACCATAAGAACATCAGCCGCGAGTGGAGCCAGTGCTGTGCAGCACTTTCGCAGCAGTATTCATTGGGTTTCGACGTTTCCATACGCCGCAGGCGTTGTACTCCAAAGCCTGGGGTAAGCGCAGCCGCGTAGCGGCCCAGCGCCACCCTAGGTGACGGTTGGAAGAGATGACGTACGCCCCCAGCGCGTTCCACAAGGCGTTCGGCGTTCGGTTCTTTCCTGTGGAACGCCTTCGGCGTACGTCTTCCGTGGGTGTTCTCCCAGCGTGCGCTCCGCAGCTGCGCCGCGTCGCGACCCATGGGCTCTGGAGTACAACCGCTTCGCGGTAAAGAGCCAGGCCACAGCCATGGGCGAACGAAGCGTAACGCGACCGGGATGTTTCACGTGAAACACTTTGTGTTGCCCGATCGGTATTGTTTCACGTGAAACATATGGCGTGCTTCTGGGGGGCCAGTGCAGTGGTCCTGATTGCATGGCGGTGCCTGGGACGTTGTTGCTGGCGCCAGTTTTCGATTGTTTCACGTGAAACACTTTCTTCTACGCGACCGGGATGTTTCACGTGAAACACTTTGCGTTGCCCGATCGGTATTGTTTCACGTGAAACATATGGCGTGCTTCTGGGGGGCCACTGCAGTGATCCTGATTGCATGGCGGTGTCTGGGACGTTGTTACTAGCGCGAGTTTTGGATTGTTTCACGTGAAACATATGGCGTGCTTCTGGGGGGCTAGTGCAGTGATCCTGATTGCATGGCGGTGCCTGGGGCGTTGTTACTAGCGCGAGTTTTCGATTGTTTCACGTGAAACACTTTCTTCTACGCGACCGGGATGTTTCACGTGAAACACTCTGCGTTGCCCGATCGGTATTGTTTCACGTGAAACATATGGCGTGCTTCTGGGGGGCCAGTGCAGTGGTCCTGATTGCATGGCGGTGCCTGGGACGTTGTTGCTGGCGCCAGTTTTGGATTGTTTCACGTGAAACACTTTGTGGGGTTACGGCCACATTCGGGCGGTCCCAAAGGCCCGATGTTCATTGTCCCAGCAACATTGTTCAATTCCGTTACGTGGTTACCTGTATCGAGAGCCGAATGTCGACGTTTGGCCATCCGTCGATAAACTGGCGTTCCCACACAACGCAACGCTCGGTTAGAATCTCGTGGATACCCCGGGGTCGGTGGGCCTTGGAAGTGAGTCACGGCGGGAGGGATTCGGGTGACGAAAGTTCTGTGCGTGGCCAATCAGAAGGGTGGCGTGGGAAAAACGACGACCGCGTTGAATCTTGCGGCTGCGATGGCCAAAGCCGATTGTCGGACGCTGTTGGTCGATTTGGATCCACAATGCAATGCTACATCGGGGCTCGGGCAAGTTCCGACAGCTCGTCACAGCTTGGTGCAGCGCACGCCATTGCGTGAGTCACTTTGCGCCACCGACACGGCGAATCTGCAGTTGCTGCCAGGTTGTCGTAGCTTTCAAGACGTGTCTCGGTTGGCGGGAGATGTGGAAGAGGCGACCATGCTCGAGCAACACCTGGCTCATGGGATGGGAGCGTTTGACTATGTATTTATTGACTGTCCACCGTCGCTTGGGCAGCTGACGCGTACCGCGCTTTCCGTATCAACCGAAGTCTTGATGCCCATTCAATGCGAGTATTTCGCGATGGAAGGGCTGACGCAAATGATCCACGTGATTCGTGAAGTAATGCAAGCGCGCCCGGGTCGTTTAGAATTTGGCGGGATTCTGTTGACGATGTACGACGATACCTTGGAACTAACTCATGAAGTTGACGTGGAGGTGCGGGAGTTCTTTGGCGATATCGTCTTTGACACTGTCATCCCTCGCGACACTGCCGTTTCTGAAGCACCCAGTCATGGGAAATCTGTGATCGACTACGCGCCGCGCGCACGCGGCGCGCGCGCCTATATCGAACTCTGCATGGAGGTATTGGATCGTGAGTAAAGATCGTCGCTTGGGTCGCGGTTTGGCGGCACTGTTGGGTACGGCCGAGGAAGGGGTTGGCGAGGCGAATGTAGCTGATGGGCCAGCAGTCGACCAAGTTTTCCAGGCTCCGCCTGCCCCCGCTGTCGGGGAGTCAGTGAATGCAGTTGCGCCGGTCAATGCGGATGCGGGATCACTTACGCTGAACGTGCATGACATTGATGATAATCCATTTCAGCCGCGGCGAGATTTTGGCGAAGCCGAGATCGCTTCACTTTGTGAGAGCCTCAAGGAGCATGACATGCTCCAGCCTGTTCTGGTGAGGCGTGTCGGGGATCATCGGTACCAGTTGATTTCGGGCGAACGGCGTTTGCGCGCGGCCATACAAGCGGGGTGGGAGCAAATACCGGCGCGGATTCGCGAAGCGGATGATCGACTGGTTGCCGAGTTGGCGATTGTCGAGAACCTGCAACGCAAAGACCTGAACCCCATCGAAAAGGCGCTCTCATTTAAGCGTTACTTGGACGAGCACCAATGTGCCCAGGATGAATTGGCTGGCCGGTTGAAGATCGACCGTTCGACCATCGCCAATCTCATGCGGTTGCTGGAACTGCCGGAGGCAATTATTGACGCGGTACGCATCGGCCAGTTGACGCCTGGGCATGCGCGAACGCTGTTGCCACTGGGCGACGAGCGAATGCAAATCGTGTTTGCCGAGCAGATTCAGCAACAGGGTTGGAGCGTGCGTGAGACGGAACGGCAGGTGTCGGAACGGATTTCCCATGAGGATGAAGAGCCGTTGGCCGTTGCCGGCAGCTTGGATTCTCCGCGGCGCGCGCGAACTCGAAACGATCAGGTTGCGTCTCTTGAACAGGAGTTGCGAAGCGCGCTGGGGACCAAAGTCGACATTCGTCAAAACGCCAAGGGCCGTGGTAAAATCGTGATTCAGTTTACCAGCCCCGAGGAATTCGAGCGGCTAAGGGCGGTCCTGACTGAGTCGACAACGGAAGCTCAGCGACGAATCGGCTGACGCAGAGTGGTACGGCGTTCCGCGTCGTATGCCCAACTCGGGGATGTCGCATTGCGAGCGTTGGCCAAGTCCTGTACGCTCCACCCCGCTTGGTGGCGGTGGTGTTCGATGACCAGCGGGGCTGGAATAATCGAGGTTTGAGGCAATTGTCGCTGTGTTGGTTTGGCGGCCACCCGTCGATATCGTATTGTCGCCTGTGGCATTGTCAAACAGCGCAGCGACCGTTAGCATGGAGATCTTCCGCCTGCCCCCCGATGGGGAGAGGCGACACGCTTTTGTTCGGGGCGTAGCGCAGCCTGGTAGCGCACCTGCTTTGGGAGCAGGGGGTCCCCAGTTCGAATCTGGGCGCCCCGACTTTTCTTCAAATTTGGCCGTTTGGCAAGAATGTCAAACGGCTTTCTCTTTACAGTGACCAGACTTACGTCGCTCAGAGTGCGTTTCAAACAAACCGCATCTTCGTGTGGCATGGCAAACGCGTCGGCTATTTCCTCACGCGAGCCTGAAACGACCGTCCCGTCGACCAAATCGTGCAACGCCAACTGCGAGTCATCGCAGCAGTGACTTGGCGGCCTCAACAATCAGATCCTCGACTTGCAACGACAATCGAGTCGGTTTGTCGTAGGAATTCATCGATTCCACCACCTCATAACCACCTTCCAGGATCATCTTGCGCGTCACGATGTAGCAGGGGGCGTCGTTGGCGTAGCCGTTGACCCACAGATGTTGCCGCGGCGATTCCCGTTTCAGACGTAGCGAGTACTCCGAGACGACTTCGCCAGCCAAGAACACCATGGAGAGAGCGTTGCCGAAGCTCCAGACTTGCACGGGATACGAAAACGAAGCGGGGAGCTTCTCACCCCGATCCAATCGATCGAGCAAAACCTGCGCGTAAAACGCAGCACGTTTCCCTCCTTTGCGTCGTTTCTGTAACTCCGCTCTGTCAGGGACATGGTCCAGCGGCAGGTCAATCCGCTTGATTCGGCATGTTGGCACTGTCTTGAGTGGAGTCGGTATGTTAGCCAACAGTCGCTCGACTTCGTTCGCCACGGTGGCACCATGACGGTTCACCATCTCGAACGCGTCGCGCGCGCCACGAGGTTGCGGGTTGGCGTCTCCGCCACATCCCAACGCTACCATAGCGATGCAGTCGGGATGTTTTTCTTCGATCATTTGCGCGGCTGCGCCTGCCCAGTCTCCGTGGATCTTATTGAACCTGGGGCCGTAGGTCGTGCAGTGACAGGCATAGTTCAGAAACAGGGCCCGCAGTTCTCCGTCGGCGTTAGTGACAGTCAGGATGGGCAAGGCGTGGTCAACCGGGCCGTTTTGGTTGGGCCGCATGCCGATCCATACCCCATTGCGGATCTGGCGTCGATTTACCGCGAAGCCGACTTTGCCCTCGCTCCAGGCGAGTCGCGACGGCTGGCGATTCTTCAATGCCTCGAGAGCAACTTGTTCCAGCCGGTCCAACAACCGCGCCGTGTAACGTTCGATACGGTCCTTTTGGTCTTGCGGAACTTCGCTGCCAAAATGCGTCTCCAGCAACATGCCCGCTACCGCCGGGCCGGTATGCGTGTGCGTCGCGCAGACGGCTAGTTTGGCTCGATCGAGTCCCGTTTTCTTCTTCAAGCGTTCGGCCACTTCCTCTACCAGGGAAGCTGACACACCGATTAACTCAGCCGTGATCAACACGCTTGGTTTTTGCTCATCGCTCCCGAACGCCAATGCTTTGGCCCAGATCTTACTGGCCACGTTTGTGGCTTCGGTCCGTCGGCCTCCATAACCGACCAGGCGGATCGGTTCAATTGGCGTGATGTCCACCTTGGCCACGCCGACGGGAATCAACGGCGACTTGTCAGCCGCCGCACTACTATCCACCAAGACCGCTGACAGTATCAATCCGGTCACGATGAACCAATGATGTAAGAAAGATTCCGTTGGCATTCTGCTCTCCTGTCGTTAGTAGCTGCCAAGACACGTTTTCAGGATCGCATTGGCCATGATCAAGCTCTTTGAAAGCGGGACGACGAACCGTGCGATACTCGTTTGAAAGAGCCATCTTGAAGGTGTCTTTGCCTTACGCCAGCAGACACAGATCTCTTGTTGTTGACAAAACTGCTTGGCCATTAAGATTCCTTGGCTATTTTACGGGGAGTCGACGACACCCAATTGACGCAGCGTGTGCCCACACACCCAGCGGAGGTTGCGGTTTTGCTTGTCATCACTGGTCATAATCTTACGCAGTACCGGTATGGCTGGTCGCGCGTCGTTGCCCAAGTAACTCATTGCATTTGCCGAAGCCAGCCGCACGGCCCACTTGGGATGTTCCAGCAGCGTGACCAGAACCGGCAGTCCGGTATCGACATGTCCGGATCGGCAAAGAGCTTGTGCCGCGGCGATTTGTACGTCGGGCGAAGGATCGGCCAGTCGCTTTGCCAGTACCTTGTTTGCCGGAGAAGCCTCGAGTCCCAGGTTGGCCAGGCCGTTGGCAGCCCAATAACGTACCGCGGCATCCTGATCGTCAAGTCGTTCGATCAATTGCGGAAGAACTCTTGCTCCTTGCCCCACTAAGAGTGCCGTTTCCAGGATGCGCTCGAGCGGGTAACTGCCGCTACGGGCGTATTCGTACTCGGAAGAACTGGCTGCGCGATCGCGCAGTTCTTGCTCGGGCAATAGGCCGGTATCGACCGTTTCACGAACCCATGCCAGATGGGTGCTGCGCATCCGTTGGAGCACTTCGCGATACTGCGGCTGTTCGGCCAGATTGTGTAGTTCGTGGGGATCGACCTGGATGTCGCCGTAACAATGCAAGTTGGGACTAATATCTTCGCAGGTGATCCAGAGGATGTTGGGACGTTCTGGGGATACCGGCGCCGCCTGTAACTGTGGCAGAAGTGCGGATCCCGAAATGACGGAAATGACTGTCGACAGACAGACGGCCCAGAATCGGATGGGCGAGAGGTGCGGCAGTATCATGGGGCTTCTCATTTTTGAACCACCTGGAATTGCGATGCGATCGGGTGAGATGCTCGAACAGTGGGGCATGGCCCCTGAACCGTGGCTGGCTTCGATCCGTCACCTGGATCGGCAGTGCACGCGCGCGTTGGGCACGGCTCAGCACGTTTTAGAGCGCGCCCAACAAGCAGCTCAACGCTGGTTCCACGGAATTCGTCGTTGCCGCGAAATCTTCGTCGCGTCCGATTCCGATGAATTCACGTGACGAGCCAACCACGTGGCGAACCTAGCTGAGCGGGGTGATCAACGGGCACCGCGTTGAGCATCATTTTATCGGTGACAACCTTGTCACACGATCGCTTTGCGCACCCGCTGACCGCCAATCACTCTTCACGGCGTTCTTTTTCGCCCGGTCGAGTCGCACAATGTGCCTCTTGACTTGCCGCCCTCACTCGATCTCCTCCCAATGGGCCATGTCGAGCCGGCGAGCGTGAGCAAATTCTGTGTGTCTCCGTTCTTTCTGCCGACCGAGTGGTTTCGGGCGCTAAAGAACTCCGAAGCCTGGCTTCGTTGACAGGCGTCCTGACCCATCTTATTCCTCCGGCTGTTGTGGTTCGGTTTGTGCTGATGCCAACACGCGTTTCTGCCAATCCAATGTGGCGTGTCGCAACCGCGTGACGACTTGCGGGTGGGTGTTGGCGACATTGTTGGTTTCCGAGGCATCGGTATCCAAGTTGTAGAGCTCGGGCGACTTGCCGTCTTCATCGAGGTAGAATTTCCATTTGCCGCTGCGAACTGCGAGGTCGGGATTGGGCGCTTCCTTCGTTCCAGGGCGATCGGGTGGTCGGCTCCAAAAGATCGGCATCTGGCGGCTCTTCGCCGCTTTCCCCAGCAACGTGTCGGACAGGTCTTCACCGTCGAGCGTGATCGCTGCTGGCAACGACGTCTTCGTTAACGTGTAGAGCGAGCGATTGACGTCCAAAGCGCAGAGGACTGACGTTTCGTTCGTCGTGCCGATCGCCTCACTCGCGAGCAAACCGGGGCCCCAAACAATCAGTGGCGAACGGACGCCGCCTTCGTAAAGCAGCGTCTTGGCGCCACGCAGTGGAGTACTCACGCCCGCACCTGGCTCGGGGCCGTTGTCTGACATGATCAGGATCAGCGTGTTGTCGCGCAGCTTCTTGTCGTTGCGAATTCGATCGAACAAGACGCCCAGCTGCTGGTCCATCGCGTCAAGCACAGCATAGTAGAGTTCTCGCTTGCTCCCGTCGGTATCGTCGCGCAGCACCTTCGGCGGAAAGAACGGCGAGTGCACATCGTCTGGCCAGAGGTTCAGGAAGAACGGTCGATCGGCCACCTGCGCCTGATCGATGAACTCTACTGCGTCCTTTACGAACGCGGCGGTAATGATCGAGCGATCCTTCCAGCGAATCGGGCCGTGGCCGAGTTTCGCCGAGCCGAGGTCGTGCCTCCTTGACGGCTTGCCATTGTAGGCGTCCTTGAGTGGCAGGACGCGTGGGCCAAGTCCTTCAAAGTTCGTGAGGCTGCGATCGAATCCATAACGCGTGATTAGCGGCGCGTTGCCAACATCACGCTGCCCACCCATGTGCCATTTGCCGAAATGACCAGTTGCGTAACCGGCGTGTTGCAATTGACGCGCGAGCACCGGAGCCTTGACGTCGAGCCACTGTGCCATGCCACGTTCGCGGTTCAGTGCGCGACGAGCAAGGTACGACGTAATGCGCCAACGCTGCGGGTACTGCCCCGTGGTAAGCGCGACACGTGACGGCGAGCAGATCGGTGCGTTGATGTAGAAGTTGGTGAACCGGATGCCCTCGGCGGCAATCCGATCGATATGCTCAGTCGTGACGACTCGGCCCCCAAAGCACGACAGATCGGTCCACCCCATATCGTCGATGAATACGGTGATGATGTTCGGCTTGTCGGCGGCATGGACGGCCGTGATCCAGAAACAGGTCAAGACCGGAAGAAGGCTGAGGATCTGTGGAATCGAGCGGCGTGTTCGTACTCGTGTCAGGCACATTCTTCATTCCCGGTGTGAACGTTGGCGAAGGAGAGATTCTGTCCAATGCGGTTTTCTCTCGTTGCATTTAGATTCCTACTGTGGCGGATGCGCGCGCTGCGCGATCACTCTTGCTGCGCAATCGTCGGCAAGCAAGAAGTGTCAGTTTACTACTCTGAACTCGCGACGTGTGAGCGAAATCCGCCTTGACTAGGCTATTTTCCGCAAGAGACGCTGGCAACAGGGGCGGCAGAATGGGCACGGTTGTTCGCGTGTTTGGCGTAGCCGTGTGTGTGCCGTGGTATTGGAGGGCTCGATCGACCGTTCGCGATGCGCAATTTGGGAAGTGAGGGGCATGATCGGATTGCGTGGCGAGACCATGTATCATCCATGGGTATTTCTGGTTGGTGCCGAGCGCCGAACCAGTTTTTTGCGGTGCCCACAGCGTTAGAACCGGAAACCGCCACCAAATCCAGCGAAGAGATCGTCCGAATCGGGCGTCAAGCCCTTGCCGACACGAAAGTCAATGACGAAGTCATTGGTGACGTAATAGTCGACACCGATGTTGTAGAACAGATTGGAATAGTTGTCTTCCAGGTGATAGGACCAGAGGCCGAATACTTCGTTGTACAAGGCGGTGCGTTCGGTCAGCTCGATCCCGAGTGCGAACGACTGTGTCCAAACGTAAAAACGTTCCGCTGCGGACTCTTCAGGAACCAATCCGAAGTCGCCCAGGCCATTGGCCATGACCCCGGACGAACCGTAGAAACGAATGGCTTCCGAGAGTTTCCAATCGTAGATGTAATCGACGCCCCACTCGACATGTTCGGTCGAAAAGGCGCTTCCTCCGGTGGGTGCGGTGAAACGTAATTCGAGACCGCTCTCGGGGATCCAACCGTCCTGATCGGTAACGCCCAGTTTGAACGACAAGTGCAGATCTTCGGCCGAATCGACGTTGTCTCCTTCGTCGACGAACCCCCACGCGTAGGTCCAACGCACGCGAAACTCGATGTCATCGGTCAGTCCCAAACGGACCATCATTTCGGGAGTGGTGTGGGACTGTTCTATCTCCTCGTCTTCGTCGCGGTAGAAGTAGCTATACCCCAGTTCGACTTGCGATACGCCACGCCCGACCGTCGTCGCTGACTGCGTGAAATCGTGTCGCTCGGTTTCGATCCGCTCTTCCCAAGGGTCCCGCGTTGAGCCCTTTCCCCAGTTGAACAGGTCATCGAGGAACTTGATGCGTGGCTCGGAAGGAGATCGCTCGGGGCGGAAATCCTGCGCCGACGCGGCCGGTGTGCTTGCGGCACATGTGAGCAACAAGAAAAGGATCGTCTTGAACGAATGGCATCCGTGCATGATTCTACTTTCGCAATCAGTGTCGTTCAAATGGGCATCAGGACCGTTTCATCACTCGGTTGCTTCGCCAAAGCTGATGCTCGTTCGCGGTCTCGCCCCACGATTTCGGTCCTGGGGTCCTTACCACAACAGGAAGATCGAACATCGGCAGGCAGGCGAACTACCTATTGTGCTTCGGTCGCTACGGACCGCAAACGCCGAGAAAGTGGTACAAGTTACAAAGTAGGGATATTCGGCGCCGCCGGCCCGAGTGAGTCTGCCCAGAGTGTCCCGGCTGGGACGACGTTTTTTTCGTTTGCGATTGAACTAGCCGGACGCGTTCGCAGCCCCCCTCGAATGGTTTTCTCGCGGTATTCCCAAGAAAGTCACTTCTCAAAAACGTCAGATTGGTTGAGAATTAGCGTTACCGGTGCGCCCGCACGACGCGACTCCACTGGCAAGGGACGAGTTGTCCCGCGGGCGGATGATCGCTCTCTTGCGAACGGGTGATTGCTTGGCTGAAGGTGTGGGGCAATTCTCAGGGGCATCGTCTCAGGGGCATCGAGGGTCCGTTTGTCAGCAGACGGAGAGTTGTCGGGAAATGGAGAGCGGGGAAGCTCGCGTTGGACGAATGGCCGTGAGGGCCATGCGCGAATTAATGAAACATACAGAGGTGCACGAACGCAGCGTGTCGCAACGGGCCGATTTGCGAATAGAACGTGAGCAGCGTGGATGCCGATGGGGGACGAGATGATGATGAGAAGATTGACGAACGCGAATTGGTGGATTGCAAGTTTGGCTCTTGGGTTGATTGTTGCGGTGACTTTGCCCGGCGTTGCGGGAGAAAGGAAACGGTCGGCCAAGAAAGCTGAGCGGGAACAAGTCGAACCGGAGGTGGTGGGTTTCTACAGTGCCGTTGAGCAAGGCAAGCTTGACGTTCGCGTGGTGCCAAGCAACTACTCGAGCCTCACGATGCGCGTACGCAACATGACCAGAACGCCTTTGAAGATCGAGTTGCCGAGTGTTTTTGCGGCGGTCCCCGTGGCGCGAGTGCAGGCCAAGCAGACGCTGCAAATGCGTGGCGTGCAAGCCAGTTTGGGGAGCAATTTTGGGCAGAATTATGGCAACTCGCAGGGGCTGGGCGGTTCACTTGGCGGGCCCTGGTGGGGCGGCGGCTCTTTGGCCCAAGGCCGCGCTCAGCAAGGTAATCAAAAGCAGGACGGTGACAAACATGACGCCGGCGAACAGCAACATGACGACGCTCAGTATTTGCTGTTGGCGCCGGGACGGTTCGCGCAAACGCAGATCCCTTGTTTCTGTTTGGAGTATGGCAAGCCTGATCCGAATAAACGCATTCCGTATGTGCTCTGTCGGCTGGAAGACTTGAACAACAAACCGGCGGTGGCCGAGTTGCTGGAGCGATTCGTCAAGCAGGGGATCAACCAGGATGTGGCGCAGCTTGCGGCGTGGCACATTGCCAATGGGGTATCGTGGCAGGTCTTATCCAAGGTGAAGTTCCCGCGCACGCAGAACAGCCGTGCCCATCGTGTTACGCTCATGGAGTTGGCGGCGGCAAAGAAGCTGGCCGAGTCGATGCCTTCATATGGCAAGCAAGCAAGTTTGGCCGGTGGACGCTGAACCGGTGGACGCAAATGACTTGGGCAAGATTCTCCGGTAGGCTTGCCGTTTGCCAGAAATGCGAATTGCATTATTCGGGAGCACGAGCAGTAATTGACCGCCACGGGCCGTGAACCGCTACAAAGACCGGACGGTACGGCAGGCTGCTCCTGCTTGGCGGTTCTCTGCGTTACAATGCCCCTTGGTGCACGTTTGCATCATCCAGTACCGCCCGCCTCGCCCGGCCCGGTTGTGGCTGTGTCTGGCAGCGTTCTCCGTCGATTTCCTGGAGAGAACCGTGAAACACCCCCTTCTTGCGTTGTTCTTCACGACCGCCGCATTCTGCTCAGCCGTTTCGCTTGTCGAGTTGGAGCGGGCCGGCGCGTCGGAAAAACCGCACTTAGTGATCGTGATCGCAGAGGGCGAGTACAAGACGGATCAGACTCTGCCACCATTCGCCAAGGCAAATCTGGCAAAGGACTTTCGTGTTACTATCGTCAAGGCGAGCGCAAAAGATCGCAACGATATCCCGAACATCGTCGCGGTCAAGGACGCAGATGTTGTGCTCCTTTCTATCCGGCGGCGTACGTTGCCCCCGAAGCAGCTTGCAGTGATCCGCGATTACATCCGCCAGGGAAGGCCGGTTGTCGGGATCCGCACGTCGTGCCACGCGTTTTGTTTGCGCGAGGAAGGCCCCCCCGAGGGTTTGGCTGATTGGCCCGAATTCGACGCGCAGGTAATTGGTGGAAACTATCATGATCACTACGGCAACAAGTTGCGGTCGTACGCACTCGCGAACAAGAAGCAGGCGAACCATCCCGTTCTGCAGGGCGTGAACATGCGTGAGTTTCGCGTGTTTGGTTCGCTTTATCGCTGCCAACCGTTGGCTGATTCCACTACCTTGTTGATGACGGGGCGTGCCGAGGGGATTGCATCGCCCGAACCGGTGGCTTGGACAAACACGCCGAAGACGGGTAACCGCGTATTCTTCACATCCTTGGGACATCCTCAAGATTTCAAGGTCGCCGAGTTTGTTCGGTTGTTACGCAATGGCATCTATTGGGCAGCCGATCTTGCCGCGCCCGAGCGCGCCCCGATTACGTTGTCCGACCCACCTCAAAAATAGCACGCTCATTTGTACAGCGTCACTTAGCCACCCTATCGGATGCTGGCTAATACCGAAATAACCGTTCATGGCCCATGGCCGAATCTCGTCAAGTCTCGGAAGAAGAACCGCTAATCAGCGATCCGTTAACTACTTCGGAGCTCGTGAACGGTTGCATTCCGAATGAAGTAATGTCGCTTTCAAGAGACTCCCACGGGCTTGTCCCGTGGGTGAAAACGACTGGTGAGCTACCCGCGATGCCAGCTACCCCCCCCCCCGCTTCCCTCCCCGCCGCCGAAGGCGGCGGGGAGGGAAGTGGGGCCGTGTATGTGAGGGGGATGGGACGCCACGGGTAGCCTACCAATCCTCTTCACCCACCGCACAAGGCGGTGGGGGGTGACCGATGGGAAATGAACTCGAGTGCACGTCCCACTTCAGATGGCTAAACAGTTGCGAAATGCCCAATGGCCAAATAGTGCCGGTTCATTTGGGTAAACTGTTACGTAATTCGCAATTCGTTACTTGCGAAAAGTTGCGCCGCAAAATGACGCTGCCCAGCTAGTCCGGGTATGGACTGCTGCGACGGGTTGTGACGAACTTATACAGGATGTGATGCACTACGTCGATTCGCTTTCAGCGTGGCGCAGGCGTGCGGTAACAAAGGAGAACACCATGTCCAAGTTTTCGTTGAGTCGATGCCGAATGGTGCCACTTCCTGACCAACAGGTTTCGTTGCAGATCGAAGGTGTCGAGCGGTTGCGTTGGCACTTTGGCAACGCATATCCGCGGCCGTTTTTCTATCCGTTGGTTGGTCCTTCCGGAGCTTCGTTGATTCGCATGGGGCATCCCGGCGCGCCCAACCACGACCATCATCGGGGCATTTGGTTTGCCCATCACGATGTCGTTAGCAACGACTTTTGGACCGAGCAGACGCCGGCGCGGATTCGGCAATTGCAGTGGCTTTGCTATGAAGACGGCGATGATGAGGCGCGGATGGCAGTAAAATTGGGTTGGTTCGACGGCCATGATCCACGCGCGTTGGTCGAACAGCAAGTGATTGTGGCGATCCGGCCCGCGGATGCGGGTGAGACGCTGGTTGAGATTCAATCGACGTTCGTTCCCGTCTCGCAGACATTGGAGTTTCGCAAGAGCAATTTCGGTTTTCTCGGGGTGCGTGTCGCCAAGGGGATCTCGGCCAGTTTTGGCGGCGGCACGATCACGGATAGTGAGGGACGCCAGGGCGAACCCGGCATCTTTGGCAAGCGTGCCAACTGGGTCGATTACAGCGGACTGGTTGGGCTTGCCAGGGAACCGGTAGCGGAGGGGATTACCTACTTCGATCACCCCAGCAATCCACGATATCCATCGTATTGGCACGTGCGCGAAGACGGATGGATGATCGCCTCGGCCTGCATGCAAGACCCATTAACGACCTCCCAGAAGTCACCGCTGGTACTGCGTTACTTGTTGTACGCTCATCGTGGCTCGGTGGCGCCGCAACGGGCGAAAGAGATTGCCGCGCAATTCGCAAGCTTGGGGGCGATGCGGGTCAACAAGTCGAGGCGAAAACACACGGCATACGAAATTGAGCGTTTGGGCGGCTGATGGCGCGCCGCCCGCTCAGGCGATGGTTTGCTCGACGACCGAAAGGCCTGCGGTCGTAAGCGGTTCCTTACTCTTGCAACGAAGGCCGCTCTACTCCCTCTCTGATGCCGTTGGCTGCGCAAGACCAAGACGCCGGTACGCGAGCAACGCGGAGAGCGCATGCTGGACATAGTCGATGCGAACTTCTTGCAGGCGAGGTTTCTCGGCGTCCTTGATGTCGTTGGGCTCGAAGCCTGGTTTGAAACGGGGCAGTGCGCCGGCATACGGCCCTTCATGGACCTGGCTGGACAGTAGGAACGGCACACCCAATTGCACTGCGGTGCGAACGTCGCGACGCAGTTGAGTGTCCTCGTCGGGGAGGTATTGCAGTGCAGCGATAAGCCCTTCGAGCCGCGTCGCGGAGGGGCAGGTGCGTCCTTCTGGGGTAAAGCAACCTGCAATGCGTGGTTGCTCGAGTTGTTCTTGCTGTTCACGGACCATGTCTCGGCACAGGCGTCGCGCGTGGTCCAACAACGTGTCATGCTCGGCGCTCGTCGACGGATCGGTCGCGTTGGTCAGCCAGTGGCCGAGTGCCAGTAAGTACCATTGGTCAGGAAAAGTGTCGGGCTGCCGCTTGGCACGATGAGCCAGGTTGGTCAACGCCTTGGTCGCGGTGTGCAGCCATTGCGTTGCTCGATCGTGTTCGTACAGCATGAGCAGGCCAAGGGACGCCTCGCCCGGATAATAGACGGAGTGCCAAGTGTCGTTGCGCCCGGAACTCGGAAAGTACTTCGAGTAGAAACTACCATCACTCTTTTGCATGTAGACCAAGAAGCGGCCAAGCTTGCGCAACTCATCGACGGGAGTGAACCCAGGTTCAATTTTTTCGACCTCCAACAGAGCTACAAGCCCTAAGCCGGTGCCGCCCAGTTTTGCCTGCCGTGGTTGCGTGCCTCCGACCAGTTTGGGATCGGACCAGACGGCCAGCAAGTTCGGGTTGTTCGCGGCGGGTGCTATACACTCGCGGCGCAAGAATTTTGCCGCGCGAAGCAACGCCGTTTTCACCCGCGCGTCGGGCGATTGCTGGCAATCGTCCTGGCAATATTGTGCTAGTGCATAGACCGCTCCGGCATGTCGCAACACGTTGTAGCGGGCCGCTACTTTCACCGTGGGGTCGAGATTAATTCGGTAAACGAACCGGCCGTCGGCAGCGCATGCATCGGCCAGATACCGAGCCGAGCGCTGGATGGCCGATTGCAATTCGGTGTTGGGCAGTGCGGCGTCCGTCGCCGCGATGGTAGGATCTGCAGACGCTGGGAGTGTGGGCGGTTCCGCGCGGCAGCCAGTAAGCAAATGCAACAGCACAAGTAACGTGGCGACAAAGGACCAGCCCAAGGTTGTGTGGGGCGCGTTGGATGAAAGACGCTGAGACATCGTGAGTGGTGTCAGTCGAGTGGTCGTTAGAGAAAGCTCGGGTCAAATGACGAGTTCGGCAACCCGGCGGACCGCTTCTTGCCGACCGCGCGCCCCGTGCCAACAACTCTACCACACACTTTGTCAGAAACGGGGATATCAGCGATCTGGGATTTGAATCCCCAGCTCGCGCATGAGCATTTTCATGTCGTCCCACGTGGCGCGTTTGGCGTTCGGGTTTCTGAGCAGATAGGCGGGGTGGTACGTCGCCACGACCTTGATTTCTCCAAACTGGTGGAACTTGCCGCGCAGTTTTCCAATCGGAGTCGTCGTCTTAAGCAGGTTTTGTGCCGCGACTGCTCCCAAGCAACAAATGAACTCAGGGCGAATGATACTCAATTGACGCTGCAGATAGCCGGTGCAATGAGTGACTTCGTCGGGCAGTGGGTTGCGGTTGCCCGGTGGGCGACACTTGAGAATATTCAGAATATAGACATCCTCGCGGCGTAACGTACATGCCTCGATGATTTTGGTCAGCAACTGGCCGGCGCGGCCGACGAATGGCTCGCCCTGCCGATCCTCGTCCGCTCCGGGTGCTTCGCCCAGGAACACGAGCCGAGCCATGGGATCGCCGACGCCGAAAACCGTATTGGCGCGCGTGCTGGCCAGTTCCCTGCATCGCGAACACGCGGCGACCTCAGCGCTGAGCGCCGTCAATGCAGCGACGCGTTGAGCACGGTCCATCGGTGGCGCCGAATCGTCCGCCGCAGAGGTCGAGGTAGCGTCCGGTTTGGTGCCTTGCGGCGCGGTTTCCGGGCGAGTGGGCCGAGTTGAACGACGTTGAGGCACAGGTTCCTCCTGAGGCAATGGTGAGCCGATAGGGGGCACGGTCGGCTTGGGCTGGGTCGGATTGTCGAGCCTTGCCGCGTTGCTTGCGCCTTGTGAAGGGCCCGGTTGGGGACGCGGCAGATCGAGCACGCCTGCATTCTGCAGACTATGCAGACGCTGCAAGACGAGTCGGCGAAGTTGTTGTTGGTCTGACGATTCCACGACCCTTGGCCTCCGGTCACGCACTTTTTAGAACGTGTTTTGAAAATAGTCCCCAACGCACGATCGGTTCGATTTCAACCTCCATTGTGGAGCAGAATCAAGCGATTTTCGGCTCCGAGCAGTCGTTCAGCGAATTCCCAAATAGGTTCTCCGTAGATTGGGCATTCCATGCGTGCTCGTGCATGCAGGCAGCGTATCTCGCGAGTTTTCGCAACGATCGCCCCGTGTTTGCAGGCGTGCGTGGGGTGGGGCTCGCCAGTCACACGGCACTGTGGCGGTGTCCAGCAGCCGCGCAGCCCGGATTCGCGCAGCGGGCCATTTTGCCGAGCACCGCACCGCAAGTATAGACGCTGGCAACGTTCCTGACGACCTGATCTGTCGTTGCCCAGGCCGGTCGACTATCATAGGGACACTATGGCTGTTCCCCAAGTTGCTATCGTCGGTCGTCCCAACGTCGGCAAGTCCAGTGTTTTCAACTGGCTTGCAGGTCGGCGCATCGCTATTGTTGACGACGTTGCGGGTGTCACGCGCGATCGCCTTACCCAGTTGATCGAGCTGGAAGATCGGTATTTCGAGCTGGTCGACACGGGGGGGATCGGCATCAAGGACGTGGATAATCTGACGGAAGAAGTGGAAGGTCAGATCAGCGTGGCGATCGATTCGGCCGATGTCATCCTGTTCGTTGTCGATACGCGCAGCGGGATCACTCCGCTTGACGAGTTGGTAAACGAGCGGTTGCGCGCCGTCGATAAACCAATCCTCTGCCTGGCAAACAAGACGGACGATATCAAGTTGGATTCAGAGGCGGATGAATTCTACCGTTTGGGACGCGGCAAGCTGCTTAAGGTCAGTGTGCACCAGGGCCGGAACAAGGACGTTTTGCTGCGTCTAATTCAGGAACGTCTGCCCGCGGCGACGGACGAGGACGAGTCGGTCGAAACGGAAATGAAAGTCACTCTGGTCGGTCGACGCAACGTTGGCAAGAGCACGTTTATCAATTCGTTGATTCAAGCGGAGCGGATGATTGTCAGTGAGGTGCCGGGTACGACACGCGACAGTGTCGATGTGCGTTTCGAGATGGATGGCAAATCGTTCCTGGCCATCGATACACCCGGTTTGCGGAAGACGAAGAGTATTCGTACCGATGTCGACTTCTACGGAATGCAACGAGCCCAACGCAGCGTGCGTCGTGCGGACGTCGTGCTGTTGCTCTTTGACGCATCGCAGCGGATCAGCAAAGTCGATAAACAGCTGTGCCAGTATATTGCGGAGCAGTACAAGCCCTGTGTCTTCGTCGTCAATAAATGGGACTTGATGGTCGAACACATGCCTACCGAGCGGTGGGTGGATTACTTGCGTGATAACTTCGGCACGATGCAGTTTGCCCCGATTGCGTTCATTACTGGGCAGACGGGCAAGAATATGAAAACACTGCTTAATCACGCGCAGATGCTGTTCAAACAAGCACGGCAGCGCGTTGGTACGGGGGAGCTGAACCGGCTCGTGCGACGCGCGCTGGATCATCATCCGCCGCCGCTGCACAAGCACCGTCGTCCAAAAATCTACTATGCCACGCAGGTCGGTACGCAGCCCCCCACGATCATCCTGATGTGCAATATGCCGCAAGCGTTTACACGCGACTACCGGCGCTACTTGCTCAATACACTGCGCGATTATCTCCCGTTCGGCGAAATCCCGATCAAGCTGTACTTGCACCGCCGCGGCGATGATGACCATCGTGACGATGTGGGTATTTGAAGGCGTGTTTGAATGCCAGCACTTTCAGGTGATGCGCTACGAAGGCGAAACCAGGGCGGGCGGGCGGACGAAGCGGTTGCCAACGTCCGCAATGCTTCATTGGGTATTTCGTCATTCGGCTATGGATCGATCCCCACCGCCTTGTGCGGTGGGTGAAGAAGTTTATTGGGCTAGAAACGGCGCCTTCCCCTCCGGCCTTCGGCGGTGAGGGCGAGGGGGGGGGGAGTTGTTGGTATCGGCGTCTTAGTTGGCAAAACTCGTTCACCTACGGGGCAAGCTCGTAGGGGGGCCCTGACTTAGTCAAACGCTGCAAGCGGCTAAACTGATACCAAAAAAGCACCCTGACCAGAGTGATCTGGTCAGGGTGCTTGGCGTACGCAGTCGTTTTCTTCGAGTGGATCAATAGGTGAATGCCACTCCCAGGTTTACCCCTTGGATCCACATGGTGGTGTCCGACAAGATCGGGGCGGGGCGGGGCGGGCCGATCAACGCGTTGCCGTTGGCCGGCAGTTGCGAGACATTAATCCCGGTGTCGATCTGATCGCCACTCCGCATGACGTTGGTGATCCACAGCAGCGAGTAGCCCATCGTCAGCGAGATGTTCTGGCTGAGGCAATAGCGAGCGTTCAAGTTGAGCTCGGGCAGGAAGGCGAAATCGTTACGGTCGTACTGGCCCATGTTGGTTGCGAGTGCCAGCAGGCCACCCGAGGCCGTCACGGGTGGTTGGTTGGGGACCGCGACCGTGTTGGTGCCTCGAATGTTTACTTGCTGGTACATGTTCCCCACTGCCAGCTTGGTCAACATGTCGAATGACCATGCTCCTCGGTTCATAACTGCGGCAATGCCAATCTCGCCACCGTGAAAATCGTTTTCAGTGGAAAATGAATCGAGTAGATCGATCGTGGTGCCCGTCGCGACCGGGCCGTTTGGATCGGTTACGACCAGCCGTTGGTCGACCGTCAGTCCTTCACGATAGCGAAAATACCGATATCCACCGACCACATCGATGCGGTCGCCACCGGCTTGCCAGAGGTTGCGACGCAGCAGCAACGACATCGAGTGCATTTCACTGCTGGTTCGGACGTCGATCCCGCCTTCGACCTGGCCGGGGAAAGCGACCAGTGCCGCATCCTGCTGATTTCCCAAGATGTTGAAGAATGGACGTGCCAAAATTGGGCTCAGTGGATTCCCCACGGATTGGATTGAATAGTTGCCTGTGTTGGCACCGTCGCCCAGGGAAATCCACGTCAGTTCAATACCAGTCGTCCGGCAATCGTCCAGCCAGCGACCGAGCGTGAATCGCATTCCGACGCGATAATTGCCGTCGACGCTGTTGCCACCGTGCAAGACTTGCGTGCCCGGTCGGCCCAGAATGCCGGCGTCTGCTTGAGGCGTTCCGTCAGGGCTGGTCGTTACCAAGGCCGGGATTTGATTCCCTTTCGTCCACCAGGTCAGCAACTCTGCCTGACCATACCAGCGTGGAGAACACCAACTGGCGCAACGTCCGCGCTCCGCACAATCGTTGCAGCTGGCGTCTGCACAGTTGCCGTCGCACGCTGCGCTCGATTCTGTATCGCTCCACAGGTCCATCGAGGCGGGAACCGGGGCCGCACTGACCTCTACCGCTTCGATCGGTGTTTGCGAGAACGCAGATGGGATTGCGCGGGTGAGTTCCGCGCCGTACGAGTCGGCCGCGCAGGTGAGCAACACCACCCCGATCGATAGCATGAGGCCCGTAGTTGTTTTGACCATAGTTTGGCATCCTTGCGTTAAAATCTGCGTCACTGTCGGTCGCCGTCACCAGGCAGGATTCGCAAACGACGTACCGGTGGTTCACGGGGGCATTCTGGCAGGCTGTACTAGTGAAGCAGTTGTCAAATTGTCGCCTCGCTCACACTTGCCACTTGGTATGCGTAATCCAAGCGCGAAGCAGGTGTCAATTCCGTGCTCGAGTTGCCTCGCCCTCGCGTGGGCATAACCTGGGTTGAGCTTGAGGCTGACGCGACAAGTGCTATTCGTCACATCCCCTCTTATCGGATTGATACTTGCAACCACTCCCGCAAATCTGGCGTGACTCGTTAAGACGTCGACCGTCGTTTCGGAGTAACCCTTAAAGTCGGCCTGTGTCGCGTAGCTTTACGCGGCGGACGAAATCACTTCGCGGGTTCATGTGGGAGTAGACCGGGGGGGCGTCGCACGTTTGATCGGCCCGGTCAGGCTTGCGGCAGCCGAACGTATCCGTAGAGGGAACGGTGTGGCGGTGGAGCATCGCAGATCGTGTCGTCGTTGGGCGTGGTGGCCAATTTCGGACGGCGGTCGGTGCAATGAGCCGGCGTACCTGTTCGCCCATCTCGTTCATGGCCATTACGGCCGGCGCCAATTCTTCCACTGATAGCACACAAACGACCAGATGCCGGCGAATCTGTAGCTGCTGTCAACGTATTTTTCGATGACATAGAAGGCGAAGTAGTAGGCACGTGCGAAACACCAGATGGCAAGTGCTAGCAGTAACGCGACTTTTGGTGTCGGGTGTTCCAGCCATAGCAGAATGGAGGCGAGCGTGCCGGTCAGGACAAAAAGAAACCCCTTAAAGTAAATCAGGCCGGGCCGGGTGATATCACGCATGATCGTATCCTCTGTTCCCGCCAGCAATTTTGGTTTTCAAAAAGCGATCAGACTAGGCTTCGTCTCAAAACGCCCTTTCACGCAGGCAAGTGACTCGATTCTTCCGGCCGTTATGCGGAGTAGCAGGGGACGATTCCGAGTTTTGAGACGAAGCCTAGCCTGAGGATGGCTGCTGCAGGGCGGCTGACGCATGGCGAGCAGTTCCGAGTTACGCACGCCGATTTGGCCAGGGGCCTTGATTGTACCACGTCGACCGTCGGCCAGGTTCGGGGGCAGGACATGTGCGGTTGGTTGGGCCAAACGGGAAGGCGACACCGTCGGGCATTCGCCTTGACACCCTTGAACCTTCGTGGGAAACTCCGCCGCCCAGAACCGAGGGACTTGGGCAGAATGGACTCAAATTACTAGCATTGAAAAGGGATTTACAAGACATGAAACGCATGGCATGGATGATGTCGGCACTACTTGCCACAGCGCTGATCTGTGGTTGTGGTGGGGAAGAAAAGGGGAGCTCTAACGCGACGGCGAATGCGGAAAGTGCGGTCGCGGCGCCCGTGGCGGCGGCTTCGGTCGCGGCCACGCAGGAGTCGGAATCGTTCAAATCGTCAACTCCAAAAGAGGCGGTTGGAAGCTTTCTCGAGGCTTTGCGGGCTGGTGACAAGAGGACGACGGAAGCCCTGTTGACTGCTCAGGCACGGCGGGAGACGTCGTCTCACGATTTGGTCGTTGAGCCGCCGGGAGCCCCTGGAGCCACCTATACAATCGGCCGCGTACAAAGCGCCGACGGCGACACGGATTCCGCATACGTTAGTTGTGTCTGGTCCGAAAAAGAGGACGAAACCGAATTTGAAGTAGTTTGGATTCTTCGCAAGGAAGACGTGGGTTGGCGTATTGCCGGCATGGCCACTCAACTGCCTGATATTGAAGAGCCAATCGTCTTGAATTTCGAGGACTTGTCGGAACTCGAAAACCAAATGCGTGAAGTAGAGGTTGCCGAGCGGCAACAGGCGAAGTCGCCGCCAGCTGGCCCGAGTGATACGACACGTCGCTAAAGACGTGCTAGCACCGGTGCTGGGCCAGAAAGGCATGAAGCGAATTCGGTCCGGAGGACCGGTACAGCCTCTGCCAGTACCGTAAGCCACCGGTACGCTTTGAATAATCTACCGAAAGCCCCGGCAGGGGCGACACAGTCGGATCACAGCCGTCCTGTCGCGCCCCCGCCGGGGCTTTGCACGTGTCAGTGTGCCTGGCTCCGGGGTCTGACGACCTCGGCAAGGGCTGTTTTGGCCCTCCGGGCCAACCGGCAATCTCACGCATTCTCAGACAGCCTGATTTTCTTTCCGTGAAGATCGGTGCCCATCCGTGGCCCCTCATCTGTATCGCCAGACGGTCTGAATGCACGGACGCCTGGCTCCGGGGTCTGACGACTGCGGCAAGGGCTGTTTTGGCCCTCCGGGCCAACCGGCAATCTCAGACAGCCTGATTTCGATGCAGCGTTCGCTGCGCATTCTCAGACAGCCTGATTTTCTTTCCGTGAAGATCGGTGCCCATCCGTGGCCCCTCATCTGTATCGCCAGACGGTCTGAATGCATGGACGCCTGGCTCCGGGGTCTGACGACTGCGGCAAGGGCTGTTTTGGCCCTCCGGGCCAACCGGCAATCTCAGACAGCCTGATTTCGATGTAGCGTTCGCTGCGATTCAAAGGTGGTGTGCGATACCTCTTCGGTGGTGTGCGATGTGGGGCTAGTGTGGGGGCTGGATTGTCAAAGAGGTCACAGTTGGAGTGGCTTCGGCGGAAACTGGGCGAAATCTACCAATATTGCCCAGATTGTCTGGCATATGGTTGACATTCGCTATGGTAATGCTACCCTATCGACCTAGCCTTTGTGGCTGACGTAAATTCCGCAACCCGTAAAGTTTGATTTCTTAAGGGAAATCAGGCATACAAGAGATGCGGCATCGCGTTGAATCGGCAGACGCTTTTTGCGACAAGGTGCACTTACCCGTGAGGGTGGAGCGTTCTGCAAGATTGGCAACATCAGTTTCCGTTTTGGTACTATCTTTTGGAGGGCTTGGAATGAATCGAATGTTCTTGTACGGCGTCGCGTTGTTTTTCGCGATTGTCGGGATCGCTCTGATGGGCGGTCAATCGCAGGCTACCGCTGGCCATCATAGTCGTGGTTGCTGTGGCGTAGTTGCTGTCGATTACTGCAACACGGGTTGCGCTACGGCTACTCGCAGTCGCTGCTTTGGTCGCCTTTCGCTCCACTCGCGTCGAAGTTGCGCGGGACGTACTCACAAACGCACCTGCCGTGGCGGTCTGTTGAGTCGTCTGTGCTCGCGTCGTTCGCGCGGTTGTTGTGGCGAACCCACTGACTGCTGTGAGCCCGTGCAAACCGGTTGCTGTGGTGAAAGCATTGTGACCGAAAGCATTGTGACTGAAGAAGCGCCGACTGAAGCCGCTGCGCCGACCGAAGCCGCTGCGCCGACGGAAGAAGCCGCACCCGTACAGGAAGCCGCTCCGGCCGCTCCCGCACAGGAAGCCGCTCCGGCCGCTCCCGCACAGGAAGCCGCTCCGGCCGCTCCTGCCAAGTAGTAACTTAGGGACACAAAACGTTGGTCCGATGGGACCAACGCTGTCCGCTATTTGACATACTTGCCAATAAGTTGGCCACTTCCCTGTTGGCACGAACTTGTTGGCGAGATTACACTGGAAACCGGGCCTCTTAGGATGCCCGGTTTTTTTTTGCCCTCCTTGTAGCTGGCTGGACGCTTTGCGTGCCCGTTGGCCGAATCGGCGCAGCGCGGAAAAGATTCGTCTACCCTATTTGTCCTCGCATCGCTCTTCTTTCACACTCAGGTCGTCCCCGCCGCATCGGGAGGACGTTGGCACAACGCATTCGAGCTATCATCTACCATGAACAAAGCGAGGAAGAAAACGGAGCACACGGGTACTCGCGAAGACCGCGCCGAAACGGCGTTGGGCGAAACCACACGTGCCATCATCTCGATCCTGCTTTTTGTCCACCTTTTCGTTATCGTTGTTTGCCTCTCCGCCAACCTTTCACCATCCCCGCTTCAGCAGCGTCTGCTCGGCGTTTTCGCGCCCTACGCGCGCTTGTTGAATTTCGATATCGGGGGGATTCGGTTGTTCTTGACCCACGCGTCAGATCGTGACGTCGACCACCGCATCGAAGTGGTTCACGCACATGGCGATGCTTCGGATTCGGAGAAGTGGGAATCGATAGCGCGTGGCGTACGCGGCGGCGAGCGGATGCAACGCTATCAGCGTCTGGCCGATACGCTCGCCGCGGTTCGCGAGGACGAGGAGGCGGCAGCACTAATCGTCGAGGGAATTGCTCGAAGTTATCTGGATACCGACGGGACAACCGTCGCTCAGGTTCGTTGCCGGCAGCATACGCTGCAATCGTGGGCCGCCGTCAATAGTTCCGCCGCAACGACGCGAAATCCCAATAGCTTAAGTTATTTCTCCACACTCTATCGCGCCGGTGTTCTGACTCCCGAACCTGGCCAAATCCGGATACTCAAGCGAAGCGATGCCGCGTTGGAAGCGACACCAACTCGGCAAAAACGACAGCAAGATGGCACGACAGGGTCGGTGGGCGATGAGTGACACTGCCGCAACGAGTGCGGGGGACAGCCGGTCTTCAGGGCGAGGCCAACGAGTGGAACCAAACGAGTGGAACCAGACACCCCAGCCGAATGCGGCCATGGTAATTGCAAATGAACTCCATTAATGCGTACTTTCAGCAATTGGGCTCGGCGTGTGCAGACCAATGGAACCGGTTCTGGTTCACCGCTCGGGACGCTTACACTGTGTGTGTCATGCGCATCCTTGTTGGCATCGCTGCGTTCTACTACGTCGCATCTTTCTCGCCCGATTTGGTTCGCTGGTTCGGCCCCTCCGGTATCCTTAATGCTGCCACGACGGGCCGGCTGACCGGTGCCGATCAACTCGCCCCTTCGTTTCGCATCTCATATATCTACTTTGCTGAGACGCCAACGTCACTTTGGGTTCTGCATATCGCAGGGCTTGTCGTGTTGTTGGTGTTCACCTTGGGCCTCTGGTCACGCGCGGCGAATATCGGCGCATTGATCGTTGTTCTCGCCTATGTGCATCGTGGTCCCATGCTGACTGGGCAGTTTGAACCCGTATTGACCATGTTGTTGGCTTATCTATGTTTGGCCAATACGGGGCACTGTCTGTCAATTGACGCGTGGCGCAGGCGGCGCAAAGGGCGTGTCCGGGGAACGCCAGCGGTGGACGGAATTGCCACGAGCATCGTGACGAACATTGCCACGCGGCTAATCCAGCTGCATCTGGCAGGGTTGTGCGTCACGATCGGCCTGAATATGTTGGCCGGTGAGGTTTGGTGGTCGGGTGAGGCGATGTGGTGGCTTATTACTCGAACGGAGTCACGGTTGGTGGACTTCACGGGACTTGCGCGGGCCACTTTGTTAGTGAATCTCTGGACGCACGGTGTTGTTGCCTTTCAATTGGTCTTCGGCGTCCTCGTCTGGAACCGATTGGCGCGGCCGTTACTCTTGGTGCTGAGTATCGTGGTTTGGGGATCGCTTGGCTTGGCGACGGGCCTGGTCGCATGGTGCGTGCTTATGTTGGTTGCCAATCTGGCGTTTGTCGAACCAATGTTGCTGCGCCAACTTCTTGAGAGGCGAGAGTCGGGAGTCGAGAGTCCAGAGTCAAAGGGCCAGAGTTGAGAATGGTGAGGTTGGTCGCGTTCGGGTGTACAGCGGCACGGCGTGTTTGGGGTGGCAGAGCGTCGGTGTTGGTCCTGGCGTGCCTGGGGCAAGCGGTCGCGGATACACCGCAATTGTTCATTCACGACGTCCGATCATTTTCTTGATTTCTGGCCAGGGGCGTGTATTGGCCACGTCGTGCGCCGAGAGCCCACCGCGTCGTGCTTGCATCACGCCGTAACGCATGGCATCGAGCCCTTCGATACGGTGTGCGTCGGTGGAAATGACGACGGGGACTCTCCGTTCCCGCGCTGCAGCGCACTGGACATCATCCAAGTCGAGTCGTGCGGGATTGGCGTTCAGCTCCATCATCTTGCCGTGCTTGCGTGCCACTTGTAGCACTTGATCGAGATCGACTGCATACGGTTCGCGGCGATTGATAATGCGTCCCGTGGGATGGGCGATGGCGCAGACGTGAGGGTTTTCGAGTGCTTCAATCACGCGTTCGGTGATCTGTTGCCGCGACTGTCGTTGTCCATAGTGAATGCTGGCAACGATCCAATCTCCCTGTGCCAGGACGTCATCGGGCAGGTCGAGACCACCTTTTTCCAGGATATCGACTTCGATTCCCTTGAGCACCAGGAAGGAATCGTCAAATGTCTGGTTAAGCTTGTCGATTTCGGCCCACTGTTTTAACAACCGTTTTGGGCTGAGTCCATGTGCCATGGTTACTCGCTGCGAGTGATCGGTGATGGCGATGTACTGCATCCCACGCTGGCGTGCGGCGGCGACCATGCCTTCGAGCGGATAGGTGCCATCGGTTTCCGTCGTATGCATGTGCAGGTCGCCGAGCACGTCGGCGAGCGTCACGAGTGTGGGTAATTTGCCGGAGTCGGCCCACTGGAACTCGTGCCGTGCCTCACGCAGTTCCGGGGCAATCATCGGCAGTTCGAGAGCACCATAGACGTCCGCTTCGCTTGCACCGGCCACGCAGGATTGCGTTTCGCCGTCGATACGATAGACGCCATATTCGTTGATTTTCAGACCACGTTGTTTTGCTCGTCCACGAAGAACTACGTTGTGTTCCTTCGAGCCGGTGAAATACTGCAATGCGGCGCCAAACGACTCGCGTGGCACGACGCGTAGGTCGATCTGCAACCCATTGCCCAGCCGCACGGACATCTTCGTGTCGCCGCGCACAATCGTCTCGACAACGTTATCGAATTCGCCGAGCCAATCCATCACCTGTGTGTGATCTTCCGAGACGACCAGGGCGTCGAGGTCGCCAACCGTTTCCTTGCCTCGGCGGTAGCTGCCCGCGAACTCCAGCTGATCGATTGCGGGGCACTCTTGCAAATGTGTTCGCAGCGCGGCAACAATCTTGTCGGCTGCCGACCAGTAGATCCGCTTGCCTGCCGCCTCGGCGATACGCATTCCTTTGAGAATCGCATCTTCCGTTTTCGCCGCGAATCCCTTCAGAGATTGAACGCGATGCGATTCGCACGCCTCTTTCAGTTGTTTTAGCGTGACGATTCCCAGTTCCCTGTAGAGGACCGCTACCTTCTTGGGGCCGAGGCCCGGGATACGCAGCAACGTCAAAACGGTTTCGGGAATCTCCTCAAGCAAAGCTTCAAGCTGGGGTAGCGAGCCGGTTTGCACGAGGGCTGCACATTTCTCTGCAACTGCCTTGCCGATGCCATCCACTTCGGTCAGTTTCAGCGGGTCTTCTTCGACCACTTGCGCAACCGACCGGGTGAGATTTCGGATCGCGCGCGAGCCGCCGCGGTAGGCACGAATACGAAAGGCATTGGCGCCTTGGAATTCGAGTAGATCGGCGAGTTGGTCCAGGGTATCGGCGATTTGAGCGTTACTCAGCATGATGAATCCTCTTGAAAACGACCGATCCCGTGTTCGCGGACGAAAGCCGGTGCCTGGCACAGCAACCATGGACATCGAGTGGTCTGGGCATGGGTGTTGCCATGAGGACCAGCCACAAGACTATCCGTAGGCACCGTCAATACCGAGAAAACCAACAAGGCCAGCCAGGTCATGTGGCGGGTTCCTCGTCTTGGCCCTGTCTGCCGTCGATAATGGCGACCCGTTCTCAGATGTGCAGTTCAACGACGTCTTTGTCATGGACGACGTAGTCTCCCTTGACGGTCGTGCCGTCATGCACTTGGCTGCCCCAAACGCGCGCATTCTTGAAATCCTTGGCAAAGTCCTTGTGGATCAGCTCTGCCACTTCGAGCAGCGTACCGCCACGGTGGATCGTATAAGGCCGATCATAGTCCGGTTCTTTTTGGTTGGGCATCTTCGTGTACACGCGGACCACCTCCATCGATTGGTAGATGGCGTCGCGCAGTGCTTCGAGACCCGTGCCATGTTGCGCGGAAATAGAGTACTCGGGAAAATCGACGCGGCAGAATTCGCGGAACAGTTCGAGTCGATCGTTGGACTCGGCGGCGTCGATCTTGTTGAAGACGAGAAATGTCTTGGTGAACGCCAAGCCAATGTCGTTTTCATCCAGATAGGTTGATGCGGCCAATCGAGTTCGGGTTTCATTGAGTCGGTCGAGCACGGCTTGGAAATCCTCGACCCCGCTATCACTGCCAAGGTCGGCCAGTAGTAACACAAGGTCCGCCCCGCGAATCAGACCGATTGTGTTGGGGTCCAAGACATCGGGCGTGATTGGGGGTGTGTCGATCAGTTGCACCATGACATCTTCCCACGGCATCATGCCAAGAATCGGCGCGCGCGTCGAAAACGGGTAGGGTGCCACTTCTGGTGTTGCTCGTGTGAAGCTGGTCAGTAGTTGGCTCTTGCCGGCGTTCGGAGCGCCAATGATCACGGCACGCCCCGCGCCCTGGCGCGGGATCCGCAGGCCACCCCGCTTGCCGCCAGCGCCGTGCCCTTGCTGCAACTCCTTCTTTGCCTTGCTGATCTTGTGCTTCAAATCAGCCTGGAGCTTGTCCGTCCCCTTATGTTTGGGAAGCTCTCGCAGCATCACCTGCAGCCACTCGAGTTCCTCCTCGGACGTCGACGCGCGACGGTACTCGGCCTCTGCTTTCAGATACTGTGCCGTCAAGTTGGCAGGCATGGCGGTGCTACCCACGAAAAGGAACTGACCAGCTTCTTGCGCACGAATGGGCGGTTGGGGGGAAGCTTTGGAACACCCACGAACTCACATCCTAGCGTGGTGGTCGGCGACTACCAAGTAGGTCGGTTCTGGCGGTGCGGGGGTGAACGGGGCGTGGCGCCATAGGTGGTTGCCAGCCCGCCCCATGCGTTCACTTGTCGTACTTAGCAGTTGGTGTCGGCCCACACCAAGCCGCTGCAGGAGGGGGACCGTTGATGGACGCAAATGAAAAGGGCCCTTCGCCGGGGTGCGCCGGTACCGTCAGGCTATTGGGCAACACTATACCAGCCAGTGTCGTCAAGCACTTCGTGTTGGGGTTTCGCAGTACGAGCGGTGACGCGGCGCGGTACGCGTTGTTGGGGTTGAGACCACGAGATCGTGGTATAGGCCCAGGCCTGCGAAGCTCGCAACGATGCCGACTGATCGCGTGGGTCGAGTAAATGCGGGGCGTTGGCATTGTCTTCGTGCAGCGTTGGCTTAGCATCGGGATCAGGAACCGGCCTGAGGTTCATGTTGTTACGCGGAAGAACCGGGCCGCTAGCCGCTGGCAGCGGTACCATGCGATTGACACTTGCATGTGGCGCCGTGGGAGACGGACGGCTGGTGCCGGCCGTCCCGGCGTCATTCGCGGGCGGTGTGACGGTACCCGGTATGCCGTTGTTCCAATGGGATGGAGACGGAGTATACGAAGATGTCGACGGCGGTTGCGGAGGTGCAATCCCGCTACTCGTGCCCGGCGTCCCTGGTACAAGTAGGCTGGGGCGCGTGTCGGCTGGTTGCGGTCTTCCCGAAGGCGGCATCACGTTGGATCCTGAGGGTGGCATTACGTTTGAGCCCGACGGTGGCCCGACTGGAGGGGCCAGGTTGGTGGGTGGCAACGTGACGGGAGGAAAGACACTTGCGCCGGCCGATGGAGCGGCTGGAGTGGGCGTGTAATAGGGTGAGGCAGCGGGGGCCGACATGGTCGGGCCACACGGTGTCACCGTGGCGCTGGCCGGTCCACAGCAGCTGGAACTCTCGACGTATTGAGTTGCGCATGGGGTCGGAGCACAGGTGGGGGTGCAGGTCGTGGCAGCGGGGCCAGGGTCACAACGCCCAAACAGCCGGCCAAAGAAACCGCAGCGTCGCCGCGTCGGCTGCCATGTGTATGTCGTGCACGCCTTCATCACGGTCACCGGCGCTCCGGTAATCGGATCGGTCGAGGTGATCGGTCGGTAACTAGTTACCGGAATCTGTTTCCAGCTGGTCCGGTAGTATGCCTGCCGAGGCACTCGCGCCACGGTGGTCGTCGATGATGAGCGGCGGCCCAGGCATGATCCCAGCCCCCAAGAGCTTGTTCTCGGTTGGGGCGCACAGGCGACCGGCGCCGGGCTGCACAGATTCTGTGGAGCCTGATAGGTAACGGTTGGCGAGTAGCAAGTCGTGGCCGCAGTTCGAGTGGCTGTTGGAGGAAGATAAGCTGAGGACACACGATAGGTTGTCGTCGTGGGGGCCGAATAGGCCAGTGCCGACCCGGAACTCGGGTAGGCTGCAACCGCACTGGAATAGGTCGCACTGGGGTAAGCTGCGTTGGCGTACGTTGCATTGGGTACACGATAGACCACGGTCGGGGTAGTCGACGCGTAGCCTTGGTAGTTGCTGACGACTTGGCCCGAGTAGTAGCTTGGCGCCGGCACGTAGTAGGTGACGACGCGTCTACTGGTGGTCGCTTGGGGACCGAAGAGCCAATCGAGGATAGGGCCGGCCTGAGCAGGGTGCACCGCAACCGACATCTGTCCGGCCACGAATAAGGCTATGAGTGAAGATCGCCATGACCACTGGTACATTTTCTCGCTCCGCTTCAGCTGGAACCGGCGCCCCGAGAGGCGTCTGATTAGAACCTCAAGCAGCTTTGGAATTCGGGATTACTCGTGTCTTGGCAGTGCGATTCACAGCACGCTTGCCTGGCGGCGTGGCAAGTGACTGGACGAGCAAAGCGAATACTGCTTGCGCGTCGAAACCGATCTGCTCGGCAAGACATTCCCATCTTGGGGAACACAAAACGTCTCGTCATGAGCGTACAGTGGGTCTGCTGAATGGTAGGTCACGGAGGTCGAAAAGTTAACAGAAACGCACAGGAAATTGAATTTCTGACGGCGCGGCGGAATTGTCGTGACGCTTGGAGAATATTCGCCACAGACACCTTTTTTCGGGATTTGGTCAAGTCGAGGAGTTAGGCAATCCCCTAGGCTCCCCAGTTTGCCGTTCGCCGAGCATGTCTTGGTCCGGTCAGATTCTGCGGCGCATTTCATACAGATCGTATAATGCGAACAGAGTTTCACGGACATTACCGGCACAGGTTTGAAAGCAGCTCGCAACATCTTGGTCGTCAAGCACCTGTGGGTGGCCTTGCATCAGGTCGTCTACCAGTTGTTGGGTCACGGTCAGTGCGGGTTCGAGATTGTGGATGATGGGCAAACGGCGTGTGGTGTGACTGGTCACGAGCAATCCGGCTGCGGTTTGACGGCACTTGCGACTGAGCTGCCAGCGCGCGTACCAGCCAAGCTGTTCGTAGCCATCGACGATGACCTGTGTCTGTTGGTTCCAGTGATCCCAGTGCAGCGTCAGGCCCTTTGGGAGTCGCGTTTGTCCCCCGTGGAGCGTATGCCAAGAGGTGTGACGTCCGGCATGTCGCAAGGCGGGTTGGAGCGAGTGTAGGAGCGTTGTCTTTCCCACGCCGTGCGGACCGAGCAATTGTCCGCGCCAGCCGGCGTGGCGTAGGCGGTTGACGAGCTGGTCGGCATCGACGCCGGGGGGAAAGACATACGCCAGTGCGCCGGGTTGTACGTGGCGAGTCGAAAATGGGTTTCCTGGAGGTGAATTCATGCTACGTCAGTTGCAAGCTTCGGCATTCGTGGTGCGTCCAAGCTCAATTGTGGGGCTGGCTATACCGAAAACCGCAGGAATCGTCGTGTTAGCAGCACGTTACGCCCCACATGCGTGGCTTTGCCAAAACGCTAGTTATCTGCTGGAGCATTCGGCGCATCCGCGTCGTCGGGCCCTACCGCTCGTGCTGGCGGCAGGTCGCCGAGCAAGAACGTTTGTTCAAAAAAGACTTCACGACCTCGGCGCAAGAAAGCACGAACGCGCACACACCAGCGCACTTTCACGGTGACGCCAGCATAAGTCAGAGGGCTATTGGGCAGCTTCGTCGTCAGCTTACGCAGCGCGCGCAGGTCTCGGCCATCGACATCGGACGGTAGGCAACGCTCGAAATGATGGACGGCCAAGTCCTCATCTCCCTTGCCTTCCGTGTGCCACAACACGGACGCTTCCAGGGCTTGCACCTCATTTGCCTCGACCGCGTCAAGCTGATACTCACACTGCAGCTCCTGTCCAGGTTGGAACGGGCGGTGTTGAGCGCGGATGCGAATGCTGATCAGGGGTTCCATTTACACGGTCTCCGAGGCCTGTTCAGCCGGGTGTACGATCACCGGAAAACTGCGTTCAAACTGTGGCCATGACTTGGCCTGGCCACGCACCACGAGCATCCAATGCACGGCATTGTGTTTAGCGCGGAACGAATGCATGGCGCGGTCGGGGATCCGCAGCGCGCACGCGTGCTCGAACGGCTGGCTTGGCATGATCTCGAAGTTCTCTTCCACGAAAACCGTGGTGCTGAAAACACAACACCGTTCCGTCCGAATGTCGGTGCCCTGCCGAAAAGTCGTTTCTTCTTCGCAGACCAGCAGAAGCTCGAGGCAACGCATGTGCAAACGTCCCGCTTGTGACAAGAACAACTGGTAGTCGCGGCTTGGCACGAGCGGGTGATCCGAGATCTCGACATTAGTCGGGCCGATACCCGTGTGTAAAAGCATCTGTTGAGCAAAGTAGTACGTTGCCCAAATACCGATGCCCACGAACGGAAGCACAAAGAGAGTTAGGAACCAATCAGGATGCCCGGCAACGTGGCTCTTGATCGCCACCATGACCAACACCGCGGTGATGCCGTTCCAGATCAAGAAAAAAGCGGTGGCGGCAAACAGTATCCACGGACCCGAGTGGGTGACCGGCAGCCGGTAAGCGAGACGCACCCCCGGGCTGTTGGTCAAATTGGCGTCCCCTGGAATTGTGGGGAATTCCCGACGTGACGCGGTGGCGTCGCCAGTGAGATCGATATCCGCAGCTCGGCGCGCCATCGCCGAACGACGTTCGGCCGAAGTGCCAACCTGTAAGACGGTGTAAACGACGCCGCTGCCACCAAGCAATGTGAACGAGACCATTACCAGTACCATCAGCCAGAACCCAAAACCAGGTTGGTACAGCTGCGGCGTAACCGACAATACTCGCGACGAGACCAGATAGGCTAGCGAGAGCGCTCCGAGCATGAACAACACGCCAAAAAACAGAGCTTCCCCCAGGCCACCGACAAATTCCGAGCCGGTGCGCCGATCACCCCGTTTCTTCTCCCAAAGTCGAAAAATGCGCGCCACAGTCGTTAGCTTTCCGGGAAGCTGTGATAGGTGATCGTCATGCTGCCAAACACCGAACTAATCTTTCGATTGTGTCGGGGCCTACGATTGTGTCGGGGCTCGATTCTTTTTTCCCATTCTAGTGTTCGTGGCGAGAAACTGTAGCTGCCTGCAGGGAATTTGGCGAGATTCACGCTGTGATGTTCCATTCCCCTGGATTTGCGCCGGAGCTGCTAGAAAGTCGACGATTTGGGACCGTATTGCTATTGGTGACGCGACGGTTTGTGTTCCAACTTCATACGCACTGCGCTCGAACACAGGTGGACAGCCGCCTTGATCGCCATTCAATCTATCAAACGCTGTTCTTTGCCCCTCATCTTCTTTGCCCTCATCTCCTACCGCAAAGTGGCTGACATTCTGGTCGCTCTCCTTTGAGGGCAAAGAAAATGGCGGGCAAAGAAGAGAAAGTGTGGTGCCAGCCTTTTCTCCGTAAGTAGAATGTCGGACTTCGCCTGCTGGCTGCTTGTCTCACATCGACCACTCGCTCGCGGAACAATAACGGGATAAACAGAACCACCACAGGTCAGTAAGTTTTTATCGCGTCAGGGGTTGCACCGGATTGCGCGGAATGTTCCCTGCGCACAACCGGCCACGGTGAGGCTTCGGAATGGGGGCTCAGAAATGCAGGAACTGACGCGTTGCAACGGAGCAACTCGACGTGGATTCGGAAACGCGCCATGAAAAAAGGGGAGGAGACCCAAGAAAGACACCCGGCTGCCAATTACAGGCCGGGTGCGATGCCAGTGAGTGCGATGCCAGTGCAAGATCGCCCGCAGTACGGAATCTGGTCCTCGCCGGGCGATCGACCGTAACCCGTTCTTGCTGCCAGCTCAGCGCCAAGTCGGTCACGCAGTTTGGCAGGTTTCGCGCGCAAAGCCGATTTTGTCGAGTGCCGCATACACTTCATCAAGTGTCTTTTCGCCAAAATTCGAGATGCTCAATAAATCGGCGCGGGTGCAGTGCAGCAAATCGTTCACGGTGAAAATGCCACGCTCCTCAAGACAATTTGTCGTGCGAACGCTCAAGCCAATCTCGGCCGTGCTCATGTCCAAACGCTGCTGCAGGCTGCGCGACTCCTCTTCAGCTCGAATCAATGGAATGCGTGTTCCCATGGGTTATCCCTCCCCCTCGAAGAAAACGAAATCAACAGAACTACATAGATCTCGGCTCTCGGTCACAAAGGCCTCCGAGCCGTTTCAACGCGACGACAGTATAACGCTCTACACGGGTCGCGCGCTAGATCTACCTGGGGATTTTCTCAGAAAAACCTGGGGATGTAACGGCAACGCTAGCACGACCTCGCCATTGGGTGGGGGCTGACGGTGGGTCGTTTGCTTGCCTTATACTGTGAGGCTGGCAATCTCTGGACAAGCACAAATTGGGCAAACTCAGCTGGGCCAATTCAAACGGGCCAATTCAAACGGGCCAATTCAAACGGGCCAATTCAAACGGGCACGGAGCACCATGGGGACGAATCAGCCGACAACCAACGGCGCGCCGCCTTCTGGCGAAGACGCGCTCTTGGCGTCACTCACACCATCGCAGCGCGAAGCTGTCCAGCATATTGAGGGTCCGCAGCTGATTTTGGCGGGGCCGGGCAGTGGCAAGACTCGCGTGGTAACGCACCGCGTCGCTCACATGCTGTCTGAGGGAATTGCCGGGCATCAGATCGTAGCTCTGACATTTACCAACAAGGCTGCGGACGAGATGCGGCGGCGATTGGATCGTCTTTGTCCGGGGCAACGCGTATGGATGGGGACGTTTCATCGTTTCTGCGCTCAGCAATTGCGTCACCACGCATCGCTGGTAGGGCTGCAGGAGAACTACACGATCTACGACATGGATGACAGCTTGAAGTTATTGCGCGAGGCGATTGCCGATTCCGACGTCGAGTTGATTCATGAGACTCCCGCACGCATCGCCACCGCGATCAGTTGGGCCAAGAACGACCTGATTGTTCCAAGCGAATATCGGGCGGCGCCCGGCAATCCGATTGGAGCGTTAGTCGAGCGAATTTACCCTCATTACCAACGGCGTCTGTTGGCGGCCAACGCGGTCGATTTTGACGACCTATTGATGCATGTCGCGATGCTTCTGCGCAACAACGCTGAATTGCGCGGGCAGCTCGACGAACGTTTTCGCTATATCATGGTTGACGAATATCAGGATACCAATCTGGCTCAATACGCGATTGTACATGCCTTGTCGGTTGACCGTCCCAACTTGTCGGTCACGGGAGATCCCGACCAGTCGATTTATGGTTGGCGTGGCGCGACGATCCGAAACATCCTTGAGTTCGAGCGAGATTTCCCAAAAGTACACGTGGTCCGTCTGGAGGAGAATTTTCGCAGCACGCAGTCGATTGTGCGCGCGGCCGACCAATTGATCGCGAACAATCTGAAGCGTAAGGCGAAGACGATGCGTACCGACAACGGCGAAGGCAAGCCGGTGCGGATCACGATCTATCCGACGGGACGCGACGAGGCGGATGCCATTGCGGCGCGCATCGCCAACGATATCGCGGCGCAGCGGCGGCGTTGCCGCGACCACGCCATTTTTTACCGCACGAATGCGTTATCTCGTACGCTCGAACGGTCACTGCGATCGGTCGGTTTGCCGTATCAGATTGTGCGCGGGTTGGAGTTTTACCAACGCAAAGAGATCAAGGATATCTTGGCCTACTTGCAACTACTGAATAATCCAGCCAACGACGTCGCGTTTCTGCGGATCGTCAACACGCCAACTCGCAAGATCGGGAAGACGACCGTGCAGCGTCTTGTGCAATACGCGCGTCAAAACGGTTTGCCGTTGTTTGAAGCCGCTCGACACGCCGGGTTAATCGAGTCGTTGGCGAAACGGACTGCCGTGAATGTGGCGCGGTTTGTCGCCATGATGGACTCGATGCAACTGTCCGGCGGGGAGACGGCCGAGGCGGTTGTGAAGAACGTCTTTGCGGTAACGCAGTATCGCGAGCGTCTGGGGGCTGCGACGTCGGAGGAAGAACGGCAGCGACTCGACAACCTGGACGAGCTGCTTACCGACGCGCGCTAGTACGACGAGTCGCATCCCGAGGACCCGTCGCTTGAGGGGTTCCTCGAGCAAACTTCGCTGGTCGCTGATATCGACGACTGGGAGACGGAAGTTGATTGCGTCACGATGATGACGCTACATGCTGCCAAGGGGTTGGAGTTCCCGGTCGTCTTCGTGGTCGCGTTGGAAGATGAGATGTTGCCCCATGCGCGTAGCAAGGAAGATCCCGACCAGGTGGAAGAGGAGCGGCGGTTGTTGTTTGTCGGCATGACGCGTGCCGAGGAAGAGTTGCATCTGAGTGCCGTGCAGCAACGAACGCTGCGCGGCGAGGTGAAGAATCGAGCTACCAGCCCATTCTTGATGGAGTTGCCGCGCGAGGAAATGGAGGTCATCGGGCCACTCGGCTTGGGTGGCTTCGACTATACCGACTATGCGCCGGCGGACGATTGGCGCGACGATGCACCAGAGGACGAACTCTGGGATGCGGTGGACGATCTTGATATCGATGGCGCGGACATGGAAGATCGCGTGGAAGACGTGGGGAGTGTGGACGAAGTTGCGGATCGGCGTGTTGATGAGGAGGACGCTGGGGGGGCCGCCAGACCGGGGCCTAAGTTTGTAACCGCCGCGGAATTCGCGGGCGCGACCGAAGATGCTCCGGCCATTTTACCCGAAGTGTTTCGCCATGGCATGGTCGTCATTCATCCCGAATACGGTCTTGGTAAGATTGTCGAGCTGGAAGGACGTGGCGCTCGGCGCTCGGCTTCCGTCCAGTTTTCCGATGCGATTGGAACGCGAAGTTTTCGGTTGAGCTTCAGCCCTTTGAAACCGGTGGGGAGCTGATGGGACTTCAGCTGACTCGTCGTGCTCCCGCCGCACGCGAAAAGGGTCCCACGGTTTGTTTGTTGAGTGTTTGTTGACGGTTCCCTTGCTGGCGAAGCTGTTCGCGGCCTTGTTTATGCGAACGGTTACCGTAAAGATTGGGTAGGAATTGGTGCGGCACTGCGTGCCAGATTGCGTGCCGTTTCACCGCACGACGTGCGGTGCCACTGTGCGCCAAAATGAAAACACCGCACGGAGTGCGGTGGCACAATGCGTCGTTGGAATCAACTTCTCTCGAACTTGTCCCATAGTGGTAGGACAACGATGAACAGTCCATATCCGAAAATCGGTCAGCTAAAGACACCGCACGCGTTGCGGTCTCGCTTACGTGAGTTGGAGGTGGTCCTGCCGGTTGACGACGAGATTCTCACGGCCGAGCAAGGCTCGCCGCTCGCGGCCCCGATTCAGATCGGTGGTGTGGCGGTGGGCAACCGTTGGTGCATTCATCCGATGGAGGGATGGGACGCCAATCGCGATGGTTCGCCGACCGAGTTGACATTGCGGCGGTGGGAGAATTTTGGCCGTAGCGGTGCCAAGTTGATTTGGGGCGGCGAGGCGGCTGCCGTGCAAGAAGACGGCCGAGCCAATCCGCGGCAGACGTTGGCAACGGTCGGCAACCGCCAGGGGTTGCGGCAGTTGCTGGACCGCTTGCTCGACTGCCATCGGGTCCAATGTGGCAGCACCGATGACCTGCTGGTCGGTTTGCAACTAACGCATTCGGGCCGTTTTAGCCGTCCGAATTCCAAGCAGCTTGAGCCGCGGATCGCCTATCACCATCCCTTGTTAGACACGCGGTTCGGGATCGCGTCCGACAACGACCATGTGGTGTGGACGGACAGCGATCTGGAACGCTTGACAGACGCGTACGTACGCGCGGCCGGTATCGCGTATAACGTCGGTTTTCAGTTCGTTGACGTCAAGGCGTGTCACGGTTATTTGCTCCATGAGTTTCTCAGCGCGCGTTGTCGGCGCGGTCCTTTCGGCGGTGACTATACCGGCCGAACGCGGCTGCTCAAGACGATCATTCAGCGGATTCGAGCCGAATTGCCCCGTTTGATTGTGGGTGTTCGGCTCAGTGTTTTTGACACGCTACCCTACCAACAAGGCGGGACGGTCGGGCAGCCGGTTCCTTTTGCCGAGTTGCTTCCGTACCAGTACGGTTTCGGTGTCGCGGCGGACAACCCGCTCGAACTCGACTTGTCCGAACCGATCCAGTTGCTTGGCGAACTGCGCGACATGGGAGTTGCGGCAGTGAACATCACGTGTGGCAGCCCGTACTACAATCCACACATCCAGCGGCCGGCGATTTTTCCACCGAGCGACGGGTACGCACCGCCGGAAGATCCGCTGGTGGGTGTTCATCGCCTGGTAGATGCGGCGCGGCAATGCAAACAAGCGGTCCCCGATTTGCCCTTGGTCGGAACCGGGTATACCTACCTGCAGGACTACCTGCCGCATGTGGCTCAGGCCGTCATTCGCGACGGCTGGATCGACCTTGTGGGGGTGGGCCGAATGGTGCTTTCGTATCCCGAATTGCCTTGGGACTGCTTGAATCGCGGGGCACTACAACGGAAACGCGTGTGCCGCACCTTCAGTGACTGCACCACCGCGCCGCGACACGGACTCGTTTCGGGCTGTTATCCACTAGACACCTTTTACAAACAACGAGGCGAGGCGAACGAACTAAAGAAGATGAAGCGGTCATAAGAGAGGCGGGGGCCGCCGTGCCGTTGGTTTTGTATGGATCGCCTCCAACGCCTTGTGCGGCGCGTGAAGAAGCTCGTTGGGTGGGAACCGGGTGTTCGTGGCCTGGCTGGCGAAACGCGTTCACCTTCGAGGCAAGTCCGCAGCGGTCCGTGGCTCAGTCAAACGCTGCAATTGGCCAGACGTTCGTCGTTTTCTTAACAGTTTAGCCGAATGAAGTAATGTCGCTTTCAAGTGACTCCCATGGGCTTGTCCCATGGGTGAAAGCGCCTGGTGAGCTACCCGCGATGCCAGCTACTCCCCCCCTTGCCTCGCCGCCGCCGAAGGCGGCGGCGAGGCAAGGGGGCCGTAAATGTGGGGGAGGGGATGGGAAGTCACGGGTAGCCTACCAATCATCTTCACCCACCGCACAAGGCGGTGGGGGGCGACCGATGGAAAAGGAACTCGAGTGCACATCCCACTTCAGATGGCTAAACAGTTACCCGTTTTCTTATACTGAGTGCTGACTCTGAGCAGCGAAGAGTAATCGTGATGGAGGATGTCTCAACATCAAACAAGCTGCGGCAACTTAACGAGTTGGCGCGGTCAATACAGCAACATGGTGGCTTTGAGGAGGCTTTGGCGTCGCTCCAATCGGGCGGGCAAGCCACTTTCGACGGCGCTGTTGGGTCGTCGTGCGCGCTGTTGGCAGCTGGGTTGGTTTCGGCGGCGTGTGTGCCGTTGGTGATTGTTTGCGATCGCGAGGACGCTGCCGATTTGCTTGCTGACGATCTCCTTCTTTTCGGGGCGGGGCAACCGCTGCGATTTCCTGCCTGGGAGACGGCGCCGGGAGAGCACGACGTACGTGACGAAACCTATGGAGATCGCCTGCGTACGCTCAAAAAACTCCAGTGCTGGCGTGCCGAATCGCAAACCGGCCAAGGTCTTCGCCAGTCTGCTCCTTTGGACCGAATTGTCGTAACGAGTATTCAGAGTTTGATGCAGCCTGCGCCGGCCGTTGACAGTATCCGGCAAGGTACGCGGCAGTTGGCCGTGGGTGACCAGCTGGACATCGAGCAACTGCGAACGTGGCTGGCAGAAAACAGATTTCACGCGACGTCTTCGGTCGAACTGCCGGGCGAGTTTTCTGTGCGTGGCGGCATTCTCGATCTCTTCGCTGCCGATTGGGACCAGCCGGTGCGGATCGAGTTATTTGGTGACGAGATCGAGTCAATCCGCCGCTTTGATATTGCCACACAGCGCAGTGTCGAAACGCTTGAGCAAGTGGAAATCACGGTGCTGCGGCCTGGCGTTGGCGGCCAATCGCTGTTTACCGATCATGTTCCCGTGCCGACCTGGTTTCTGCTGGTCGAGCCGCAGCAAATTGAACGTGAGGCACAGCGGTACTACGAGCACGTTGAGTCGGACGACGGCCTGTCAGACTCGCGCCAGGTGCATCGCGGCATGATGCAGTTTCCGCTGGCGACGGTGGCAGCAATCACGCAATCGCCGCTGGGACCGGTATGCCGATTGCAGTTGGAGTCGATCGAACGGTTTAGCGGCGAGATCGAGAAGGTTCGCACGGAGCTGGATCGTGTCGGCAAGCGGCATCAAGTCTACTTGTTGGCCAACACCGAGGCCGAGTGTCACCGGCTGGAAGAGATCTTCGCGGCCACGCAACTCATGCAGCAACAGCGGCTTCATTTGATCGTGGGACAGCTGAGCTGCGGGTTTCGGATGGTGAAGGAACGCGTGATTCTGCTGAGCGGCGCGCAGTTGTTTCAACGCGCCGAGTTGCGACGTACACCGCGCCGCCGCCTGGGCAAAGTGATCGATAGTTTTCTCGATCTACGCGAAGGAGATCTGGTGGTCCACTTGGCACATGGGATCGGACGCTATCGAGGCATCCACATGATCGACAAACATGGCCGCGAGGAGGAGCATTTGCAGATCGAGTTTCATGGGGGAGCGAAGATCTACGTGCCCGCGTTGCGCATCTCCTTGGTTCAGAAATATGTGGGAGGTACGAAAAGTCGGCCCGTCTTGGCACGTGTCGGCGGCCAGAGTTGGGTGCGTCAGAAGGCGGCTGCGGAGGCCGCGGTAACCGATATGGCGGCCGAGATGCTCGAAATGCAAGCGGAACGACGGATGCAGTCGGGAATCTCGTTCTCGGAGGATTCTGAGTGGCAGCAGGAGTTTGATACTTCGTTCCCGTACGACGAAACAGACGACCAAATCGATTCGATCAAGGCGATCAAGAACGACATGCGGCAACCGCGTCCCATGGATCGCTTGCTCTGTGGCGATGTCGGGTTTGGTAAGACGGAAGTGGCGATGCGTGCGGCATTCAAAGCCGTCGACAACGGCTATCAGGTCGCGATCCTTGTCCCAACGACGATCCTGGCAGAACAGCACTACCGGACTTTCCAGCAACGGATGGCGGAGTTTCCCTTTGATATTGCCCGGCTGAGTCGGTTTTGCTCGACGCAAGAACGGCGCCAGATCTTGGATGGATTGGCGACGGGACGTATCGACATTGTGATCGGCACACATCGCCTGGCTTCGCGTGATGTCGACTTCTATAACCTGGGCTTGGTGATCATTGACGAGGAACAGCGATTCGGCGTGGCGGTCAAGGAACGATTGAAGCAATTGCGGACCACGGTCGACGTGCTGACGTTAACTGCCACGCCGATTCCACGCACCTTGCACATGTCGTTAGTGGGAGTGCGAGATATTTCCAATTTGGAAACTCCGCCCGAAGATCGGATCGCGGTCGAAACGCGTGTCACACGGTTTGATCCGGAGCTCGTACGTCACGCGGTGCTCCGTGAACTGAATCGTGGTGGGCAGATTTACTTCGTTCATAACCGAGTTCAGGACATTGACAAAGTCGCGCAGCGACTACAGTTCATTGTCCCAGAGGCATCGATCAGGATCGGGCATGGACAGATGAACGAAACCGCGTTGGAGCAGGTAATGATCGACTTTGTCGACCATAAGTTTGATGTTCTGTTAGCGACGACGATTGTCGAGAGTGGTTTAGACATCCCGAACGCGAACACGATCTTCATTGACGAGGCGAATCGATATGGGCTGGCCGACTTGCATCAGCTGCGCGGTCGGGTTGGTCGTTATAAGCATCGTGCTTATTGCTATCTGTTGGTCGATCCCGGGGCAAGCATCACGCCCAATGCCGCGCGCCGCTTGCACGCGATCGAAGAGTTTAGCGACATGGGGGCCGGGTTCGCGATCTCGATGCGCGATCTTGAGATTCGTGGAGCGGGGAACTTATTGGGGACTCAGCAGAGTGGGCACATTGCTACCATCGGCTATGAATTGTATTGCCAGTTGCTTGAAAAAGCAGTGCGTAAGCTGAAGCAGATGCCGCCCGCCATCTCGATCGATGTCAACGTGAACTTGCCGGGGAAAGCCTATTTTCCGTCGAGCTATGTTGCCGATCTGCGTTTCAAAATCGATCTATACCGGCGTTTGGTCCGGGTTGGCAATACCGATCAATTGCGGGAGTTCCGCGACGAGCTGGTCGATCGATTTGGCGCTCCCCCACCGCCAGTGCAACGGATCTTGGAGATCGCCGAGTTAAGGATTGACGCGGCAATTTGGCAGATTTCGGCAATCTACGTAGAAGATAATTACTTGGTGTTTCGGTTTTCTGACCGAGCGCGGATTGAGCAATTGGCGGGTCTTGGTGGCGGTCGATTGCGCATTGTCGACAATTCCAGCGCCTATTTGCCGCTAGGAAAGGAGGTTGGCGATCCCAGGGCGGTTTTCGATCGGGCAAAATCGGTGTTGCGACCAGCTTGAAAAGCTGTCTATAATCGGCCCCCGCGCTGGGGCAGCGGCGCGGGGTGTCCCGATTGGAGGATCCGACGGTCTCCCAGGATTCGCGCGAGAAAGGTGTTCCGTGGCCCGCTCATCAATCCCATTCGTTGCCAGCCTCATTGCTGTGTTGGGGCTGCTCGTAGGCTCCCTGGCAAGTCTTATCCATGCCGCTCAACCCGCAGTTGTGCCGCTTTCACCTGAGATGATCACTCGGGTGTTAAACCCGACCGAGGTGGTCGCGATTGTGGGTGATCAAAGGATCTTTGCGGGCGATCTCTTGCCCATGATTGACCAGATGTTGGCCGACGCGGTCAAGACGATGCCGCCGGGCCAACGCGATCAACTGGCTCGCCAGCGCGCGATGATGATTCAGCAGATGCTTCCTCGAAAGATCGAGATCAAGCTGGTACTGCTTGATTTCTACCGTTCTATACCCGAGGACAAACTCAAGGAAGTGCTCGGCAATATTGACAAACAGGTAGGGAAGCAGTTTTACGCCGAGCAGGCGCCGAAGCTACAAGAGCAGCTGGGAGTCGAGTTTCTGACGGAACTCGAGAGTAAGTTGCACGAGTTTGGCACCAGCATCGAAGCCCAGAAGGCTGAGTTTCGGGAGCAGATGATCGCGCGCACGATGATTGGACAGAGTGTCGACCGATCGTCGGAGATCACGCATGACCAATTGCTCGAGTATTTTCATGAGCACACGAAGGACTATGATATTCAAGCGCGCGCTCAGTGGGAAAAGCTGACGGTACTCTTCGCCAAGTTTCCTGACAAGGTAACCGCTGACCAAGCGATCGTTGCCATGGGGAATCAAGTTCTGCGCGGTGCCGATTTCGCGGCTGTCGCTAAGAAATCGTCGCAGGGCACCAACGCGCTTGAAGGTGGGTTTCACGATTGGACTACGCAAGGGAGTCTGGTTTCCGAAGTACTTGACCATGCGATCTTCACGTTGCCTCTTCATCGCCTGAGCAAACGGCTTGAAGATCAACGCGGTTTCCACATTATTCGCGTGTTGGCACGCGAGGAAGCCGGACGCGTTTCGTTCAAAGAAGCACAAGACGAGATACGCCAGCAACTGCAGGCCGAACGGCGTAAGCGACAGATTCGAGAGTACGTGGACGAGCTGCGCGAAAAGACGTATGTTTGGACCTTCTTCGACGAGCCGTCGAAATGAGTTGCCAACGCGATGGAGTTCAAACCAGCTCAAAGTCCGCACATGACTCGATCTGAGAACCTGCGCAGCAACATCGAACTCAAAGCGCGTCTAACTTCGTTGGAAGTGGCACGCGAAGTGGCACGGCGCATTGTAACCGAGTACCTTGGCATTCAGGTCCAGGTCGATACCTACTTCCACTGCCGTGATGGGCGACTGAAGTTGCGCGAGGTCGAGGCGGCACCGGCTCAGTTGATCTGGTACGCCAGATCGGACTCGCCACAAGCGCGGAAGAGTGAGTACTACTTGCTCGACGTGCCGGATCCGGACTTGGTCAAGCAGTTGCTGACCGCGGCGTTAGGTGTTTGCCAAGTCGTCCAGAAGCGGCGTGAGATCCATCTGTATCACAACGTCCGTATTCACCTGGACGATGTCACCGGGTTGGGGGCCTTCCTGGAATTCGAGGCCGTCATGCGTGCCGGGCAGGATGCGGCCGAAGGACATGCGCAACTCGACTGGCTGTGCGGGCAATTCGGCATCACGCCCGATCACATCCTTGCGCAATCGTACGGCGATATGCACAGCTAGCCGCCGCACCATCGAGCGTGAGTTGGCGTTTCGCGTCACGGTGCTCCATGCCCATGCCCACCGCCGCGCCCACCGCCAAAACCACTTCCCTCGACTTGCAACGCGCCTCCAATTCGCGAAGATAGGTAGGGACAGTGTTGTTCCCGGTGGTCACGATGGCCATGCGGGGGAGGCTCTTTTTTCGGCAAGAATGGATCTCCCTGTCTTGAAACAGCGTCTTGAAACAGCGTCTTGAAACAGCGTCTTGAAACAGCTTAACCATGGTGAACCAGCGAGAGACCAACTGTGAGCAACCCATCCGACCCATCCGCGGCGCAGGGCCACGTGCGTATTGTCATTGCGGAAGACAGCCGGATCCAAGCGAAGATCTTGCAAAAGCATCTCGTCCAGGCGGGGTATGACGTACGTGTGGCTCCTGACGGCGTGAAAGCTTGGGAGGAGATTCAGCGCGATCCACCGACACTCATTATCTCGGATATCGAGATGCCCGAGATGAACGGTTACGAATTATGTCGGCAGGTGAAGGAGGATCCGCAGCTGCGGCGCATCCAGTTAATCTTGCTTTCCACTCTTTCGGCGCCTGAGGACATTATCAAGGGACTCCACGCTGGAGCGGACAATTACGTCACCAAGCCGTACAACGCCGAGTACCTGTTGTCCCGCGTCGCGTCGTTGCTACATACGCCGTTGGCTGATGATGACGGTGAGTCGCAGACGCTGGAGGTGACGCTTGCGGGCAAGCAATACAAGGTGCGTTCCGGCCGCCAGCAGGTATTGAACCTGCTGATCTCGACGTTCGAAAACGCCGTCGAGAAGAACAACGAGCTGATTCGCGTGAATCAGGAACTGACGATGATGAAGGACAAATTGACGAAATGGAACAGCGAGCTGAAAGAGCTGAACGATCGCCTGGAAACGGCCAACACGCGGATGAGCCGCGACCTCGCCGCCGCCGCGAAAGTTCAGCAGTCGCTGTTACCTGACGAAGTCGATTCGATCATCGGCGCCGACTTCGCGTGGCGGTACATACCGTGTGACGAGTTGGCGGGCGACTTCTTGAACTATTTCCACCTCGACGACCAACACATCGCGATGTTCGTGGTGGACGTTAGCGGGCACGGTGTTGCCTCTTCGTTGTTGTCGGTGACCATTGGCCGTCTCCTGACACGTCATGTATCATCGTCGTCGCTGCTGGTTCGTCAGGGCGCTACGACGGACCAACGCGTGATTATCCCCCCCGCAGACGTGGTCGCTGAGCTAAACCGTCGCTTTCCCATGGAAGAGCAGGGTGGGCTCTACTTCACGATTGCCTATGGCGTCTTTGATCTAAGTACGAATCGATTGGTCTACGCTTCGGGGGGGCACACTCCGTTGGTCGTGGTCGACAAAGATGGTGACATGCGCATGATCGATGCGGATGGTATGTCGATCGGTTGGATGGACGATGTTGAATTCGAGAACGTTGCGATCGATTTGTCGATCGGTGATCGCGTCTTCATGTACTCGGATGGTGTGCCGGAAGCGATGGATAGCAAGCTGGACGAGTATGGTGATAAACGCATGCTGCGAGTGATCGACGCGGGGCGTGACAAGCCGCTGCCGGACACGGTTGGCGATCTAGTCACGTCGGTCCAGAAATGGTGCGGACGAACGGGCCCCAGGGACGATGTCTCGATTCTTGCATTGGAAGTGACCGACGAGCAATGAAGCCGATCGCGGGCACGTGTCGGCAGTCATTTGCTGCTCAAGAACGAACGCACGGGACGATCAACGCCGTCGTCGTGCAATTGAAAGAAGCTGAAATCATCGATCACGATGCGCGTGAAAGCATCATCCAGATTCAGTGTTGTTTCCGCTCCACCCAGGAACAGATAGCCGTCTTGCCAGAGCAGCTTGCGGATGCGTCGCAAGATTGTTTTCTTGGTTGCGGCCTCGAAATAGACCATCACATTGCGCAACAAGATGATGTCCATCTTGGGCAAATCGGGCCACTGTACGGCTAGATTCAATGGTCGAAACTCTACCATCGAGCGGATTTCGTCGCAGATGGTCCAATTACTGCCGTGGCGGTGAAAGTACTTGTCGCGCAGGGCCGGGGACAGGCCGCGCGACATTTCCATTTCGTTGTAACTTCCCGTCTTGGCTTGCTGCAACACCGTGTGCGAAAGGTCGGTCGCCAGCATGCGAATGTCCCAATCGCGGTATTGAGGAAAATGCTCGCACAACAGCATAGCGATGCTGAACGGTTCTTGTCCGGTCGAACATGCGGCGCTCCAGATTCTCACGCGACGCTGCTGCGCACGGCGCAGGAAGAGTTGCGGGAATACTTCCCGGCGCAAGGCCGCGAACGGAGCTGCGTCGCGAAAGAAAAACGTCTCGTTTGTGGTCATCGCATCGACCACATCGTCAATCAATGCGTCAACGTGTGAGCCACGCAGTTCGGTGACCAGTTGGTCGATCGTCGTCAGCCCGTGACGTCGGGCAACCGGCTGCAAGCGAGCTTGGACGAGATACGATTTGTTGGGTTCGATTACAATCGCGGCGCGACGGCGTAAGAGTCGCTGGATATACTCGAAACTGTCTCTGTTGAGCGTCATGCTAACTCGTCCCTGCCCCAATACAAAACAATGGCGATGTCCAGATCATCAAGTTGCTGCTCGTGATACGCGGCGCTGGATTGCGGCTCCGAGCATATCGAGTGGTACGACCTCGTCGGCCAATCCGGCTCGTACTACTTGGCCGGGCATGCCCCAAACGACACTCGTCGCCTGATCCTGAGCCAACACCTGTCCGCCGGCGTCGACGATGGCCTGGCAGCCGAGCAAGGCGTCCTTGCCCATGCCCGTCATGACCACGGCCAGTGTTTTCGGGCCACAAACCGCTGCGGCCGATCGAAACAGCACGTCTGCGGCAGGACGACACGAATGCTCCAGCGGATCCTGGTTCAGTGCGATCGCCAATTTGCCCCTGCGACGCTCCAACACGAGGTGGCTTCCCCCCGGCGCGATCACCGCTTCGCCGGGACGCAGCACTTGGTTCGCCTGCCCTTCGGTTACGGTGTAGGGCCTTGCGTCGGTGAGTCGCTCGGCTAGATGATGGGTGAATATGGGCGGCATATGTTGGACGATAACGACGGGAACGGAGCAGGTGGCAAGGAACTGCGGCAGCACCTTGGCAAGTGCCAAGGGACCACCGGTAGAGACGCCGATCACCACAATTTCAACCCGTTGCCGAATGCCCTGTTCGGATGGTCGCTTCGCACGTATCGAGGACTTTCCGAACGATGCTCCTGAATCGCTCGTCTGTTCGGAATCACGTCGGTTGGCGATCTGTTTGATGCGCGGAATCAATTCGTCGCGAATACACTGTTGTGCCACGTCGAAGCTGTTCACGTCGGCCGGTTTCGGGACGTAATCGTCGGCGCCGAGCATCAGTGCTTCGAGTGTTGCGGCCGCGCCTCGCTCGGTCAGCGAGCTGAACATGATGACGGGCAGGTTGCGGTCTGTCTTTCGCAACTGCCGAAGCATTTCGATACCATCCATATTCGGCATCTCGACGTCCAGCAATACGATATCGGCCGCGACCTGGGTCAATGTGTCCAACGCGATGCGGCCATCGGCGGCGGTTGCGATCACCTCAATGGCCGGGTCGTCGTTCAGCACCTTTGAAAGCGTGCGACGGATGACGACCGAATCGTCAACGACCAGGACCTTGTGCACGCGTTGGGGGTGGGGACGTGGCGGAGCGCGACGTCTGTCGGGAGTATCTTTGGAGTCGTTCTTGGCTGGCGGTACAACTCGCAGTTTCCGCAGCGCGATCAGCAGAGTTTTTACCGAGAGAGGTTTGACCAGATAGTCGTCCACTCCGGCCTGCTTGGCCAGTGCGATCTTGGCCGGATCTGATTCGCCCGAGACCATGATGATAGGCAGGCCGTGGCATTGTGGGTTTCGACGAACGGCCTCGGTGAAACTCACACCATCCATCACCGGCATGTTCCGGTTGACCGTCACCACATCAGGACGTGGTGCGGCAGCCAGCTGGTCCAACGCTTCTCGGCCATTGCAGGCCTGAGTCACTTCAAACCCGAGGTCCCCGAACATGCGGCCCAAAATGCTGCGAACCGGCTTGGAATCGTCAATCACCAACGCACGCACTCAATGACTCTCCTGCCTTGATTCGGCCTCAGCAAACCGACGGTTAATGGAAAACCTTACGTTCGACCGACGAAAGACGAAGGGCGCGTTGCTGGTAGCTGACCAGTCGTGCGCCCGTCCGGGGCAAGCCCGGCGGAGCGTCTCTTGATCAGCGTCCAGCACCGTTTATGAGCGGTTCCTTCCTGAATGTGCCGATCCCGTCCTCGTTTTCATGCAACGGTTACTCAAACCTCAACCCATAACAGTCTAGCCGAATGGGGTTGAATGTACATTAAGCTCTGGCATTAAGCTCTGGCATTGAGGTCTGGCATTGAGGTCTGGTTG
>JAJRVM010000177.1 GCA_024277285.1 Planctomycetota bacterium | reverse complement strand
GCCAGTCTAAGAGGTAGCACTCAGCCAACTGCAAGTCGCCCGCATAGTGCTGATCACCGCCCGTGTAATAAACCAACACGGGGAATCCCAGACAGTCTGATATCGGATCCGCGTGTGCCACTGCACGCGCAAACGAATTCGCGATCCCGATCGATCTGGCATCGCGGGTAGCTCACCAGGCGTTTTCACCCATGGGACAAGCTCATGGGAATCTCTTGAAAGCGACATTACTTCGTTCGGCTAGACTGTTACGAATACTTATCACAGTCGTCTAATGGTGATATTGCGGAACATCACTGGGTCGCGGTGCCCTGCAAAGCCGAAGTGGCCTCGCTTGAGGTCTTTGCCGGGATGTTCGCGGTTGTCCTTGAACTCGGTCACCTTGCTCACGTCAGCGTTCACGATCACTGTGCCATTGAGTTCGACGATGATGGTCGAGCCACGCACGGTCACTTCCTGGTAGTTCCACTGGCCTACGGGGCGCAAGTATCCGCGGTGTGCAGGAACCATTGCGTACACCGAACCGTGGAATTGACGCGGGTCAAGCTTAGCGTATTTCGCAGCCGTATCGTCCAGCACTTGCAACTCGGTCATCCCGTCGTAAGCCGCACGGCCCTTACCCGGATAACGAATCGCCAATCCATTGTTACCGCCGGGCGGCAATTTGAACTCCAACCGTACGACGAAATCCTCGTATTGCTCCTTGGTAAACAAGACGCCCCCTTTGTTCGGCTTGCATACGATCGCACCGTCGCGAACTTCGTAATCGTCCGTCGCGCCAGCCCATCCCTCCAGGTCATGGCCGTTGAAGATCGGTCGGAAGCCAGCGGCCGCATCATCTCCGCGCAGGCGTCGGTTCGCTTCGTCTGCGGGAATGTCGCGCAAATAGATTTTGCGCCAGCGAATCTCACCACCGTGCGTCTGTAGATGGATCGGACCGCGCGGTCGCAGTGGCGTCAGCTGCTTCGGATCCCAGTAGTTTTCCATGATGGCGTTGTCCACGACCAGCTTGTCGTTCAACACGACGGTCGTCCGGGCGCCGAGCTGAGTGATCCGAAACTGGTTCCACTGTCCAAACGGTTTGTCGGCCAGGACCAAGGGCAATTGGCCAGGTGTGCCGGGACTATTGTTGAACAGCCCTCCCGACCCTTTGTCGGCGTTGCGTTCCCATTTCCCACCCGCTTTGGTGTAGTCCCAGATCTGTACCTGTGGCGTACCCCGCAGGTAGACCCCACTGTCGGCCTTGGCAACCGTCTTGTATTCGAGATGCAGTTCGATGTCTCCGAACTCGCCGCGCGTGGTTGCGTAAGGACCGTGGCCGTCATTGACCAGTTCACCGTTCTCCGCACGCCAATGCTCCTGAAAGGATGCTTGCTGATCGGCGATGGCTTGATCGCGTTTGTCGGCCGGTGCTTTGTTGGTCTTGTGTGGGTTATTGCCGTACCAACCGTCGAGCGTCTTGCCATCGAAGAGTGCTTGAAAGCCCTCTGGAGGGGTTGGTTGGTCGGCTAGCGCGATAGTTGCGAAGAAGAAAACACCGAGCAGTGCCAAGGTTGCCGAAGGAAGGGTCGTACTCGGGAGCGTGAATCTCATAGTGAGTGCCTCAAGAGGTGTGTAACGTGGCGTGGATTGGTGATTTGAGCCGAGCGTGGACAGGGTTGTCTCTTCAGGAAACGGTCAAGTGTAGTTTAGACTTCATGGGTCGACAACGTTTCCCGTGCCCGGGAAGGACAGGATGGGCACGCGTGTGGAACGGGTTGGGTTCGCGTGGGAGCAGGGAAACGTGTGGCAGCCCTAACGCTTCGGTTAACGTGGCGGCGGCCCGAAATCTTTGCCGACAGGTCCAACGTGATCCGCCGCTCACGTTCAACCGATTGTTCGTCCGAGTCGTCGCTCGGTCGTATCCGGATCCTCTCGGCAATCGATAATCGCAACAATATCGATGAAGTCTTCGGTTACCAGATAGTAAATCGCAAACGGAAAGCGTTCACACAGCTTGCGATGAAATCCGCGATACATTTCATGAATGCCGAATGCCGACTCAAGCTCATTTAGATCAGCTCGCAAGCATGAAATGAAATGATCATCAAGTCCTGGCGATTGCTTCCCGTAGAACACCGCTCCTTCTACGAGATCATACCTCGCTTCATCCCTGAGTTCGACGCGCATTCAATCGGTCCTTGACGTCATCGATGGCTGCATCAATTGGCAGTCTAGGCTCCTTTGATGGGTTGGCAATTCGATCCGCCAACACATCGCCATGCCAATTGGGTGAAGCAAACTCAGCTGGAGTCGCAGACAAATCTCGCCATAGAATGTTCATCGCTACGAGCTTTTCGCTCGGCGTCAGGGTTGCAAGCATGGTTTCAAGTGACATCAATCGTCCCTCCATTTCGAACCACCATCGGGATGGTAGAGGTTCAACAAGTAATCGCGAACCTTTTCATCCGCGAATTCAGCCCGTTAGGAAACAGGAATTGGCATTCGATTTCAGTGGGCATAACTTGTCTATGGGAAGTTTCTGCCTATCATCGGTAGACTGCAAATGTGCGGCCTAACACGTAGGCAGTTGATTTTCGTAAATCACATTATAGCTGTCTGTTGCTTCGTTGTCACGGCTTTCTCCGCGCGCTAGGCAGCCCCTGCCTAGCGGGCATCGGGGCGGAAAGCCAGTCCGTTGGCCGGGCTACGAACACCGCGCCCACCTCGGTTCAATACCATCAGACGAAAAACATCATTTGCCCCACCTTGGTAATGCCGCCGATGAATCACACGCACGATGAAGCAAATCGACGTTCCCGCCATGGCCGACTCACGATGATGGATCGGCTTACGATGGGATGTGTCGCGGTAATATTCGGGCTCTTGGCATTCTGGATTGCATGGATCGCTGCCACGTGCTTGGACGGTTCCAGCTGGTTCGATTTCGTCGTCAGGATGGTACTTCAGGAGGTGATTCTGGCGGTCGGATTGCTCGCCCTAATACTATTGGTACAGGCTGTTTGTGCATTACCACTTTTCGATCGTTTTTTCGAGAAAGTTGCCGCCCATACAGCACAGGCTGCCGCGATATTCTTTGCCATACTGATCGCCCCATGGCTGCTCTTTGCGGTCGGTTGGGCAGCATTCTCGGCATTCGGGCTCGTGCCATGAGCCGTGCTGTCAATTCAGCAGGAGTGTGTGGTCCGAGAATCCTTCCCAGGCGAGAGTGGCACGGTACTCCGTGCCGTTGCCGACAGCTTCTCATGGCTTGGAGACAATCGAATTGAAGTATTTTCAGGCGAGGTGAACGCCGCGGAGCGGCGTTCCACACACGGCACGCCGTGCCGTGGGGGATTGCCAGAAAAAATCGTAAGGTACTGAAACGTTCGCCGACAACCCGTTAAAGTAGAACACGATCGGACCGAAACGAAAGAGTGAGGGAATGAAGAACGAAAGGAAGTTGGCGCAAGTGACCTGTCGTTCGCCATTTCCTGACCATCTCGATCATGGCCACCGACCATAAGCCACCAACAAGAACAAGCACCAATATGAATAACACTCGTGAGTTTATTGGCGAAGCACTTGGCACTTTCTTGCTTGTCTTGTTTGGATGCGGATCGGTTGCCGTGTCGGTACTGTTCGATGCGCACCAAGGACTGATGCAGGTGGCTTTGGCGTGGGGGTTTGGCGTGGCGCTGGCGATCTACATGACGCGCCACCTTTCTTGTGCGCACCTCAACCCTGCCGTGAGTCTTGGTATGGTCGTGAGTGGGCGGATGACGATTCGCAAGTTGCCCGTCTATCTCGTCGCGCAGTTGGCCGGCGCGATCCTCGCGGGGCTCGCCGTGTATATGCTCTTCGCGCCCTCGATTGCGGATTATGAGTCCACGCACGGTATCGTGCGCGGCACGGCGGAATCGGTCAAAACCGCCTCGATGTTTGGCGAGTTTTATCCTCCCCCCGGTTCCGCGGCAGTAGTATCCTTGCCATTGGCCATTGCCGCGGAGGCCTTCGGCACATTCCTTTTGGTCCTGATGATTTTCGCGATGACGGAAAGCTGCAACGTCGGACGCCCCGACGACGCGTTGGCGCCCGTATTCATTGGCTTGACCGTCACATCCATTATCTGCCTCCTGGCGCCGTTGACTCAGGCCGGCCTGAATCCAGCGCGCGACCTGGGGCCACGCTTGGTGGCTTGGCTGATGGGGTGGGGCGGTGCGGCGTTTCCGGATCATATCGGGGGATTTGTTCACGTGTATGTTCTTGGGCCCTTGTTGGGCGGCGTCCTGGCGGCGTTGTTCTTTGTACGAGTGCTGGAACCCGCCATGAAGGCACCCAGCGACCCCTGTGACTGCACCAGCAAGCAGCAGCCTTGACCCTTCTGCGGCCGAATGAACGTTATACTGGCGCCGCTGATCGCGGCGCGACTGCAAGGTGTGAAGGCGTAGCGGCCCTCGTGCCGCAAAGCTTCCGTGGTCATGCTATCTGGCGTAAATCTAGAGCAGAGTGGCATGACCTTTGAAAAGAGAATGAAAGCCGGGGAACATGTTCCAACAAACAGCTCGAGCGTGGTTCTGTTTCGCGATCACCGTAGTTGTGTATTGTGGACTCGCAAAGTGCGGCGTGACAGCCGGGGAGCATCGCAGGCCGAACGTGCTACTGATCATCGAAATCAGGCTGTCTGGTTCTTTGAGTCTCCGTTCCTGGCTCGGTGGCAATAGATGGCTTTCTGGAGCCTTGAACCTGTTCATGCTCGGGATGGAATCCCAAGCTACAAGTCGAAACCAGGCTGTCTGGATCTTCCCTTAACGTCCTCCCTGGAGTAAGCTAAGAGCGAATTCACCCACTGTGCATAGGCGGCCATAGATGCCTAGTTTTTCGCCACTGACCGACTCGATCATTGCCATCGTGGCTTTCACGAGTTGTGCGGCCTTCACGCTCAGATGGGTTCATCACAGCGACCAAGCACGCGTTACGAAAACTCCTGAGACTACGCGACTGGTTGTCGTACGGCTGGCTGTGGTCGTCGGAATTCTGCTCGGCGCATGTGGCCTTCTTGATATCGCAATTTGGATCCCAATGGCAGCTTTGGCGTTACTGTTGCTGTTGGCCTGGGGTGACAGTTTCCTTGGCCTTCCGGGAATCGCATTTCTCTGGGTAATCCAGCAATACGTGCTCGGGTTTCCGGCGCGCGAAGACGTGTTCCCTGGACACTCCCGGATCGCTGCCAGGAGCCACGCTCAACGGAGTGACCTCACGCGATACATTGGCGCGCGTGCCACAACGTCGTCCGCTCTGAAGCCAGCTGGCGAAGTCACTCTTGGCGGTGCGCAACATATCGCCACATCCGAAAATGGGGCTTACTTGGATTCTGGCGAGACCGTGGTCGTGACCGGGGCCAAGAATCGGAGTCTGCTGGTTCGGCGCATTGATGCTACATCAGAATAGGGGGGGGCGTGAGACGTGGCCACGTGAGAAAGGTTGTCCAGCATGAATCGCAATAGACACGATTCGCTTTATGTCGAGATTGGCTCCGCGGAGCGGCGGATCAGCAAAGAGTCGGTGCAGTCCTTCCTCGACTGGACGCGTGAAGCAGCCGCGCGCGCGAATCTGCTCGACCCCAAGCAACTGGCCGTAGTTCGCGGTTATCACCAACGGGCACTAACGTTTTCGCAAAACCTACTCGCCAAAGCGAACGCTCAGTAAACAGGCCACGCCACTCGATTGCACCGATAGTAACAACAAGAAGGCCACCGTCCGGGCTCGTCCCGGCGGGGCCATGACTGGCCAGCTACCGTACCATTCTAACAAGAAGGCCACCGTCCGGGCTTGCCCCGGCGGAGCCATGACTGGCCAGCTACCGTACCATCCTAACAAGAAGGCCACCGTCCGGGCTTGCCCCGGCAGAGCCATGACTGGCCAGCTACAGAACGTCTTCCAAGAGGGAACGGCGGTCGAAGGCACTTCTTTGCCGCTGCGGCGGAAGCAATGCGCCGCATCTTGGTGGACGTCGCCCGCATGAAAAACGCTCAGAAGCGGGGCGGTGGCCGCCAACGGATCGAGCTCGATCGAATCGTTCATCCAGCCATCAGCCGTCCGGAACGGCTGTTGGCATTGGACCAGGCGCTGGCACGCTTGGAACGGACGCACAAGATCAAGTGCGAGTTAGTGAAGCTGAGGTTTTTCACGGGACTCACGAACGAACAAGCCGCCGAAGCTTTGGGGATTTCGAGTTCGACGGCTGATCGCGACTGGGCATTCGCCCGCGCCTGGTTGCAGACTGAAATTGATGGCCTGGAAAAGGAACCGCTTCTCAACGCCGATGGACGCCAACAAGGGAGCTGACGTAATATCCAATTCAGGTCCACTGATCGCGTGAAACGATTATGAACGGTCGTTTGCTACGCCTTAGACTGGCTGACCCGAATAGGCGTCCAAAGTCTCAAGTTACTTGTCCAGCGTAACCGCGCCCATTGCGACTATCTCTTGAACCCCGCCCGGGCTGCTAATAAGTCGGTCTTCGCTGGTGGAGTTGTTGATCCCGTCTTTGTTCCGCGCGTAGAGGGCCGATGAGGTGCCGCGCGCAAGCAGCTAGCAGCCGAGGGCAGCAATGCACGGGCAAGAAGGACATGGACCGTTCTGTTCTTTTTTGCCCATCATTTTCTTTGCCCTCCAAGGAGCACCACCAGACGCGTCGTCCATGAGCGCCACGGGAGAGAAGGGCAAAGAAGATGACGGCAAAAAACAGCGCTCGGAGAGTCAAACGAACATGCCATCGCTTGTTGAGTTAGTCGGCCAGCAATTAGATGATTCCACAACCCAGACAATTAGCAAGAACCTGAGTGCTGATGAAGACGCCACTCGGGCAGCGATCGCGGCAGTCGTTCCGTCCATCATGGAAGGGTTGACACGTAAGGCGTCGACAGCCGAAGGAGCACAGCAGCGCCACGACGCGGTCATGAACCAGCACCATCGACGCTCGGCATTTCATTCAGTTTACGCATTCGATCCGTACAACCGGCATGCCCCAAGCGACAGCGGTGGAATAACCGCAGATTGTTGCTTTTTGTCACAAACATGCCCTGTCGGCGCGCCGATGCGTGACACGGTAACAACTGTATTTGACCGGAGGTCCCACGCATTGTCCGCACCTGTAAACCGCACCCGTGAGAATCCTACGTCCCATCGACCGAGCGAGTTCCAGTTCGATGAACTCGGGACTGGGCGAATGAACGTCGTTTTCTTGCATGGGCTGTTCGGCAGCCCCGCAAATTGGCGCCGGATCATGGAGGACCTTGCCGACCGCTATCGCTTTTTTGCGCTCCAGTTCCCGATCGATCCGCATCAGGACCGCCAGCACAAGGCGTTCCATTCGATCGGCCAATTGACCGACCACGTCGAGAGCTTCTTCGACGAGATGGGATTTGACGAGGCCGTATTGTGTGGCAATTCGTTGGGCGGCCAGGTTGCGGTTGATTTCTGCTTGCGCGACCCCAAACGCATTCAAGCGCTGATTCTCGCTGGCAGCGCGGGACTGTTTGAACGCAATGTTACCAACGGCAAACGACTGCGAGTTTGCCGCGACACCATTCGTCAACAGGCGACCGACGTCTTTCACGATCCGGTGCATGTGACGGACGAGCTGGTCGACAACGTTTACTCGATGTTGCAAGATCGCCAGTACCGTCGATTCTTGCTCAAGGTCTCCAAAGCAACGCGTGATCGTCACATGTACGAAGAATTGGCAGACGTGAACGTACCGACGTTGATCGTCTGGGGCCGAAACGACTCGATCACTCCACCATTTGTGGCCGAACAGTTCCGCGAGCGCATCACACATGCCCAGTTGGCCTTCATCGACCAATGTGGCCATTCACCGCCGATCGAGCAGCCTGACGAGTTCGCTCGCCTCCTGGACACCTTTCTCGGCAGTCTCCCCGCTGGAGGCTGAGCGGCATCGGCCCTCCGGGCACTACCTGTGGCCTGGGATTCCATCCCAGGCGTAAGGCGGCCAACATTTTGTGCCAACTTCACCGCAATCGAAATGCCTCTGCAGATGAAGGCCTCTCCATGCTCGGGAAAGATTCCCGAGCTACCTGTATGGTCGTACCAATCGAGAGTGCCACACGGTCGATGCCATGCACGTGTCACATGCCAATGCGGCCTGACGCGTGCGGCCCGAAGGGCCGCTGCTATGGAAGCCCAGGTCGGAGCAAGCCGAAGGCGCGCGGAGGCCTGGGTGACAGGCACCATCACAAACACGGCCGAGCGCACAACGTTCCATCACACCGCCATGCTGCCGAGGCCGCATCAAGACGTGGATCCATTCCAGGCCAGAGGCACGCGGTCAGGTTCATTGCCTATTCTTGTTCTTGGAACAAAACGTATCCAGCTATCGGCTTGATAAGGCAAAGGCAAAGACCGCCGCCGCGAGAAAGAACGCTGGCACCAAAAACAAGAAAACCACCCGGTAATTATAATTGTCGCTAAAGGGGAAAAGTAATTGTCGCCGAACAAACTCGCGTGCGAATGGAATGCTGTTACGCCGACTCTCGCTCACTCAGGCAGTGCCACCCGCCTGTCACACGTCTGTCACTCCGTCATTTCTGACGCTCAACAGCGCTGCGTGAGAGAGACGCTGCTTTCGTTTAACTCCCTTCAGGCCACCCGTGTGCCAATAGAGCGGCGGGTGGCAGACGTTATCACGACGCCCACACCTGCCACACGTCTATTACGCGATGACTTCTGGTGGCTCGAAACGTCGTCTGAGAAAGAAACGACTTCCGTCTAACTCCCCATAGGCAACGCGTGCGCCAATAGGGAGGTTTTTGCTGTTCAACCGTTAATACTGGACGCGGCTGCCCTTATGTGAGCCTTACCTATGATGGGCAACCGGCGTTCTTGTTCCAACCGGTCAATCATACAAACGGACCGTATGCACATATGCAAACTCCCACACAACAACCGAAACACACACAAGTGCTAGCGCGAAAAGCCAACTGAATTGACACAGGATGCGCACCCCAATTGGACGATCCATACGTGCCAACACAACACCGAGTACAACGGTAAGACACGGTACGATCAATGTGGTGTGCCAATGATTCAAGAACAACCTGTGAATTACTGCCAGATAAACGTGATCTACGACGTGTGGAAGATGGAGAAAAACGACTTTACTATATGTCCGAAGGAACCAAATCGCCACGATTTGCGCACCAACTGCAAACGAGACATCCACGGCTATCTCCCGGTTCATTCGTGAACACACCATCATGCACTCCCTTTGCCCGATTAGCTCGTCACTGTGGTTGCAGCTCTACCCTGATGTGTTCTTGCGTTTTTTTAAGGCGTCACCCCAGGGATAAGCCGGTAGGACAGCGGGAATACCGTTCGCTGATGAAGGGTGCTTATATTTTCTGCCACCGTGGATCAATGTGGGGTCGCCCTTGAGGTCTTGCCATTTGAAAGTGATGCATCCCAACACTTGCTCAATTACTATCACACGCCTCCCACTGGCATCAACCAACCGGGTCGTGCAAATTGCGCACACGGTCATTTGCCAACGGTTGCAACTGAAGGATTCATGGAATGGGCGATCTATCATTGAAATCGGTATGTCAGGCGATGGTCGGTCGAAAATCGGATAGGTTCGCCCACCATTAATCGGCTCATCCTCGTAATCGAATTCTGGCCCATAACGCCAGAGGCCCCTTCCAAATGTCCATGCCTGAGTCAGGGTAATACTCTCGCAGGGCCCCTGACAGACTCCCTTAGACGCGCTGTAACCAACAATGAATCCTTTTGCGAAATTGCCAAGGTGTTTTTGATCTTCTGGATCTGTCACTTTGACAATCGTGACCTCTAGACTAAACCTAACTTGAAATGCATATTCGGGCTTAAGCCGTGACGGCGAAAGGCTTTGCACTCATTTCAAAATGCGAGCTTTCTGGAACAACGCGCAGGGGCGGCGCAGAGATCACCCGCAACTGTATGTAATTCAACGACTTGCACAAACACCAGTTTCTT
>JAJRVM010000176.1 GCA_024277285.1 Planctomycetota bacterium | reverse complement strand
TCCATTCCATTCCTTGTCGGAAAAGGTGAGTAGTATGGGATGCTAAAAAGTCGACGATTTAGGACCATCTTACTGTTGAAGGACGCGCCCGTTTTTGTTCCGCGGCCCCGCATTGCGTTCGAAGCCGGGAAAAGGCCGCCTGACCGCAGACCGCCCCCCACTGAGTGTCTTCTCTTGCCCATAATATTCTCTTGCCCACTTCTCCTACCGCTAAGTGGACGGCGTTACGAATCGTGGTCGGCACTCACGCGCTGAGCGACCCGCAGCCGAGCGCTCCTGGCGCGTGGGTTCCGATCGAGCTCGTCTTGTGCGGCCTGGATTGGCTTGCGTGAATTGACCTGTAATCGCGGGTCGTCACGGAACGCACACTTCACGCGCCGGTCTTCCAGCGAGTGGAAACTGATAATGGCAAACTTGCCGCCCGGCCGCAGGCAATCGGGAAGACGTCGTAACGCGATTTCCAACGACTTGAGTTCCTCGTTCACCGCGATCCGCAACGCTTGGAATGTGCGTGTGGCAGGGTCAATACGGTGGTTCTTCGAACGGGGTACACACCGCCGCACCAGTTGTGCCAACTGACTCGCCGTCCGAATCGGCTCGTCGCGCCGCTGCTCGACAATCTTGCGCGCAATCCGTCGACTCAATCGTTCCTCGCCGTATTGGTAAATCACGTCGGCCAGATGCTCGGCATTCAGCCGCTCGAGGAGACGCCAGGCCGGTTCGCCGCCGTCGGTGTCGAAGCGCAAGTCAAGCGGCCCTTCCGAGTCAAAGCTGAAACCACGCTGATCGTCGGCCAATTGGTCGCTGGAGAGCCCCAGGTCGAGCAAGATGCCGTCCACCTGCGTGATCTCGATACTGGCAAGTATCTCCGGCAATTCGCAATAGTTCGCCTGTGCCACGCACAGTGGCAAGCCGGTCATTTCCCGCTCGGCCGCCGCGATGGCACGCCCGTCGCGATCCAATCCGATGACCGATCCAGTCGGCCCTACGCAACGTGCAAGCAAACGCGCGTGCCCGCCACCGCCCAGCGTACCGTCGACGACCGTCTGCCCCGCTTGAGGATCGAGCGCCGCCAACACTTCGTTGGCCAATACGGGAACGTGAATCGAGGCAGAATCTCTCATTGGGGCTCGCAACAGAATAGCTCGGAAACGGCAGGCTGAATCAGAATACAACTATCATACATGCTGTTTGCCCCCCGAAGGCTATTCAACTCTGTTTTTTTTGTGACCGTTCACACGGCTCAAGCCACAACCGGCTCGTCACGCCGACCGCGGAACCATTGCCCAGCCTCAAGTGGCACCCGGATTGAAAGACGAACGGCCAGTGCTGAAGCCAACCGCGTCTTGATTCGGCCTCAGCCAAGCGACGATTAATATCGGTCGAGAAATTAGTGACCGTTTACGGCCTTTGGCCTGGGACGGCTACGTAGTCATTTCACATGTTGTTTCATATCTGCTGTTGTTCCAGTCCCGAGGGGACGACTCTAAACAAGCCCAGGGTGAAGCGACGTGAGTGGAACGAACGTCGCGTAACCCTGGTTTACGAAGAAGATCACAGTCAAACCCTGAAGGGGTGGTCCTAAAAAGGCTAGGGCCGCCCCTTTGGGGCTTTTTTGGGCACGTGGGAAGACGCCCCAGGGTTACGCCAATGCTCGCAGGACTCGCATTGTCTTCACCCTGGGCTCGTTTAGGGCTGTGCCTTCGGCACGAAAGAGACCGAGACAATGCTGAGCCTTCGTGAACGGTTACAGAAATACCAGTCTTCCCACGGATGGCGTGGGGAACGATACCATCCGTAGTCCTTGAACAAACACGACAGTTATTGATTCGTCGATCCTTAATGGAAAACCTTGCGTTCGACCGTCGAAAGACGAAGGGCGTGTTGCTGGTAGCTGACCCGTCGTGCTCCCAACCGGGACAAGCCCGGCGGAGAGCCTCGTTTTGACCTCCGACCCGTCGTGCTCCCAGCCGGGACAAGCCCGGCGACGAGCGTTTTCATGATCAGCGGTTAGTAGCGCAGCCATGGAAAGCTGGCTTGCGACCCGGGGCGCATCCATGCGCCCCGTTTGGCGGGTCGGGCCAGCAGCAGGCAAGAGCCGTGCGACCATTGCACTGCTGCGGTTCGCAGCTGAAAACATCCCGTTTCCAAACTCGCGAAGACCGTTTGCCGAATCACTCGAGCAAACACTACTGAGTCTGTGGCCGCTGACTCAATAGCTGGCTTCGCGCGAAGGCGAACCTCGGACGGACGTTCAGTCGATGAACGATCTCACAAGTCCTTCGCCCACGGTATCAAACCGATGGGCAACGAAACAAAAAACTGGCTGCAGCATCGCATTGACGACGTCCTGCCGTCGCTGCAACCCGCCAAATCCATTTGGGCTTAGTCTTGGGGCTAGCTTAGTTTCTGAAACCTGTCTGGGTGAGATACGAGCACGGCAGGCACATCACCCTCCGGAGAAACCTGGGCCAACTCAGCGTCTTATTTACTCTCAACTCTTAGGGCCTTCAAAGGCGCGCTCAGCAATTTCGTCGTAGTACGGCTGTTTTTCCGCCAGGTATTTCTCCCAGCGTGTTCGGTCCCAAATCTCCAAATGATCGCGCACACCGATCAGGACGATTTCCTTTTGGGGAAGGGCGAGCTTCGCAAGATCGGCGGGGATACGCAACCGGCCTTGGCGGTCCATTTCCACGCGCTGTGCTTGCGCGTAGAACAGCCGACCGAAAGCTCGATTGTCGCGCGCTGTAGGTGATCCCGCACCTAACTGCTCGCCCAACTGCATGAATGACTGTTCGGTATACACCACTAACGATCCGTCTGTTCCCGGTGCCAAGTACACAACGGTACAACCCGCTCGCCCCAGCACTTCGCGGATGGGTTTAGGCAAAGCAAGTCGGTTCTTGTCGTCTAAATTTCGTGGATAGCTGCCGGTGAGCAACTGCAATTCTCCAAGCTGGCGTTCTCTTGGCCGCCGGGTTGTTCTGGCTTCAGAGCTCTTTCGGCTTCAGAGCTCTTTCGGCGGCAAGGTCTTCCCAACTGCCAAGGTCTTCCCAATTACGTTGGATTACCAGCCTCGTTCGCCAAGCGTCACCACTCTCTACCACTCTCAACCACTATGGCCCCAAGATACCCACTCACCGCCCCACGTCAACTCAGTTTTGGCCTCGGCAAAATGCCATGCGGCAGGTAGTTTGACCTAGGTGCCTACAGCGTGCAGACTTCGAGCGACGAGTCCCGATTCAAGAAATATGAAAAAGGTATTTTCAGTCCTCGTTCAGACCACTCGGAAGAGTTGAATAGAGCGACTTGTACTGGTCTAACATCGACTTCAGCGAGAATTGTGCGGCAACTCGCGCGCGGTTATCGGCACCCAACTGAGCCGCGAGCTGGGCATTCTGAAGAATCGCAACTATCTTGTCAGAAAGCACTTGCGCATCATCGACTGGAGCCGTCTGGTGGGCTGCCAGCGGGCCAAGCACTTGAACGACACCTTCAACGCGAGTGCATACAACGGGACGCGAGCAGGCCATCGCCTCTAACAGCACATTAGGCATGCCCTCCCATCGTGAAGGCAGCACCAGCAGATCGCTCGCGAGCAGAATCTCGGCTGGATTTGGCTGCCAACCGCAGAAGTGAATCCGGTTGGCAACGGCAGTGCCATTAGCCATCTGCCGCAATTCGCCCGCCTGGGGGCCATCACCGACCAGCAACAGGTCATGGCCGGGCAGAGCACTCAACACGCGTGGTGCGGCGCGCAGCAGCAGATCGATCCCCTTCTGTGGTGCCAGTCGGGCAACACAGGTGATGGCTCGTTGCGAGCGAGGTACGCCCAGTTCCGCCAGATCGGCCGGTTCGAGCGCTACGACGGCTTGCGTATCCACACCGTTGGGAATGACACAAATTCGTTGGGTTGGCACTTTCAAGCGAGCTGCTGCCAGATCGGCCACTTTGCGGCTAACGCACACCACGCGCTCAGCGCGCCGCAACGCGTTCCGCTCGATCAACTGGCGAACCCGGGATGGATCGGCCACCCGAATGCCGGCACACCAGCGCGATCGAAACGGAGGTGGCAGGGCAAGTTGCGTTACGACATTTGCGTGAAACAGCATGGACTGGATGATGTGCGGCTGGAATTGTTCGAGCGCACGGCGCAGGCTTCGCACTGCGGAAGCAAAGTGCCATTTGTTTGAACAGCCCAAGAAATGAACCGGGATAGCCGCCTTTTCCAACTGCACGACCAACGCATCACGATTTGGTTTGGGGCGATGATCCAACGCAAATACGGCGGGGATAGCTCCGTTTTCTGCCAGTCCTAACGCCAAATTGGCTAAGCAGCGTTCTGCCCCACCGACCTCCAATTCGGTGATCACCAGTGCCAGTCTCGTTTTCACGGGTGCGTTGGTCATATGTGCGGTGCTCAGGCCTGCTTAGCATGTTTGGCAGTACGGCCAAAGGGGCTTTCAGGGTCGGTTCGGAGAGCCGAGGCCTGAGGTGGTCAATTTCTTAAGTCGTTGTTGCTGCCTTTGTTGCGCTGCTTTTCTTTCACTGGGTTCGGCCTGAAGGGCCGCGCCAGACGTTTCCCGTAACGCGGCCTTTCAGGCCTCCGGTGGTGTGCGGGGTGCCTTTCCTAGGGTTCCGCAAGGTGCGCCGCATTCGCGGCGACCGTGCTCCAC
>JAJRVM010000175.1 GCA_024277285.1 Planctomycetota bacterium | reverse complement strand
GTGTTCAGTTGAACTAGCATGGGGCCCGCAGTTTCCTTGCGATCAGTGACAGACCGCTAATCAGCGCGACTTAGGCACCCAACGCTGGGCGAGCAATGACGAATGACGAAATACCCAATGACGAAAGAATGACGAAGCCCGAATTTACAAAAAACGGCTAGTCGAGCTCGAAACGGGCCAAATAATCCTCGGTGTTGTGTTGTGGAGCGTCGGGTTGCTGGGTCTTCAGTAATACGTAGTGGCCTAGGACCAGGGCGTCCATGTTGGTGGCTAAAAAACAACGGTACGCTTCCTGCGGTGTGCAAACAATCGGCTCGCCACGCACGTTGAAACTGGTGTTGATCAGCACGGCACAGCCGGTCTGCCGCTCGAATGTGCCGAGCAGTTGATGATACAACCGATCGCGCCCGGCATCGACCGTCTGCACGCGTGCGGAATAGTCCACATGCGTCACCGCCGGGATCGTGCCACCGATGGCATTGAGTCGCGCAAGGATCGGCGAGTCGTTGCCTTCGGCCGAATCGGTCACGGCAGGTCCCGTGCGGCGCACTGGCCCGACCAGCAGCATGTAGGGGCTGGGATACGCGCATGGCAATTCAAAGTAGTCGTGCACTCGCTCCTGCAGCACCGCAGGTGCAAATGGCCGAAACGACTCGCGAAACTTGATCTTCAAGTTCATCACCGCCTGCATCTTCGCACTGCGCGCGTCGCCCAGAATACTGCGGCTCCCTAACGCACGTGGCCCAAACTCCATCCGCCCCTGCACCCACCCCACCACGTTCCCATCGGCCAACAACGCTGCCACGCGATCGCACAACCGTTGATCGTCCGGTTCATGGTGATACGCAGCGTCGGCCTGGCCGAGAAACGCAAGCACTTGTTCGTCGTCAAACGCCGGCCCCAGCCGTGAACCACACTGCGAATCGTCCGGGTTGGCCACTCGTGGATTGTTCATCAACTGGTGCCAGATGAATAACGCCACTCCCAACGCGCCGCCCGCATCGCCGGCCGCCGGCTGGATCCACAGCCGCTCGAACGGCCCTTCGCGCAAGATCCGACCGTTAGCCACACAGTTCAGTGCCACACCGCCGGCCAGGCAAAGATCTTTCATGCCCGTCCGCTGATGCACGTGCCGGACCATCTTCAACATGATCTCTTCGGTCACGCATTGCACGGACGCCGCCAGATCCATCTCGCGCTGCGTGATCGGCGTTTCACTGCGCCGTGGCGGGCCACCAAACAGGTCGGCAAAACGCCGATTGGTCATCGTCAGGCCATGACCATAACTGAAGTAACGCATATCCATTCGGAACGAGCCGTCCGGCTTGATATCCAACAGCCGTGACCGAATCAGATCGGCATATTTTGGCTCGCCATACGGGGCCAGCCCCATCAATTTGTATTCGCCTGAGTTCACTCGGAAGCCACAGAAGTACGTGAACGCGCTGTACAACAGCCCCAGCGAATGTGGAAAACCCAACTGGTCAGTCAAGGTGATCTTGTTGCCATTGCCGGTCCCGAACGTGGCCGTGGCCCATTCGCCCACACCATCGACCGTCAGTATCGCCGCCCGGTCGAAAGGGGATGGGAAGAACGCACTGGCCGCATGCGACTGGTGATGGTCCGCAAAGACGAACCGCTTGCGGTACTTGCCTTCCAACCCCCTTCGCAGCTCGCGCGGCAGGTGCAACTTGGTGCGCAGCCACAACGGCATCGCCATCAAGAACGACCGGAACCCACGCGGCGCGTAGGCCAGATAGGTCTCCAACAGCCGATCGAATTTCAACAACGGCTTGTCGTAGAAGCCGACCGCGTCCAGGTCGCTGGCGTCCAAGTTCGCTTCGCCCAGGCAGTATTCGATCGCATGTTGCGGGAAGTCGAAATCGTGTTTCTTGCGGGTGAAACGCTCCTCTTGCGCAGCCGCCACGATGCGTCCGTCGACCACCAGTGCGGCGGCCGAATCGTGGTAGAAGGCAGATATGCCGAGGATCGCGGTCATGTTCTGGAGTATTCGCGCTGGGGAATCACCGGTAGCGGCGCGGCAACCGCAACGCCCGGAAAGAGGGGACCGCTAATGAACACGGATATACGCTAATATGCCTGACGCGTAACATCTATCTTATCTTCCCCTATCCGGCGATGCAGGGATAGTGATGGTACGTCCTTCGCTCGGCCGTGGTTCGTGGTGTGTCGATAACCCAGGGCTTCCCTAGCGCGGCCCACGTTGGGGCCGTCTTGAACCAGCACACCCGTTGCGCAAACCAACGCGGTGCCAAGGGGCGCGGCGGGACGGGGCCGGCCCAACGGGTCGGCGCTATGATAGCCCAGGTCGACGTGAGCCGAAGGCGAACAAAGGCCTGGGTTACCGCACCACCAAGAACCCGAGGCCTGAAAGGCCGGCACGCGACCCGTTGCGGCCTCGGCCATGCGGCGGCGTGATGGTACGTTTTTCGCTCGGCCGCCGTCCGTGGTGTGCCGATAGCCCAGGCCGACGTGAGCTGAAGGCGAACAGAGGCCTGGGTTACCGCACCCCAAAGCACCGTGAGGCCTGAAGGGCCGCGCTCGCTGCGGAGGTGCAACGCGCGGCTGTGTGTATCACCGTGGTTTCACCACTAGTAGCTGATGAACTTGGAGAGGTTCGCCGCCGTGGCTGGCTGCTTGGCAGCAGCTTGGCGAGCGGCGACCGGGACCGGTCGGCCGGCCGTTCGATCGATTCGCGTCGCGTTGTCATCCAACGCGTTGCTGACGGTGCGGAACAACGCATTGGCAGACGCTCGGGACCGCTTCAGCGAGCGCGACCGTTGGATCTGTGACGGGCGCGCCTGGGTCCCATTTATCTGGGTCCCATTTATCTGGGTCCCATTTATCTGGGTCCGATTTATCTGGGTCCCATTTATCTGGGTCCGATTTATCTGGGTCCGATTTATCTGGGCCTTATGTACCTGGGCGACTGGCGCGTTCAGGACCGGGCCGAACTGCGGCTGGTGCAAAGATACCGGCGGCTTAGTCTTGGCTGGCACGTCCTGCTTGGCCGGGGGCGGTACGATTGGCATGCTCTCGACCGGCGGCACTTTTGGCTGGGCAGCCGGAGGCGGCACCACGGCCGGCGGTGCGGGCGCCGGTTTCTTCGGTGGTTGCACTGCGGCGGGCACATCGGGTACTTCGTTGGGCGACACCGCTGACGGCTTCGCCGCCGGAGGCGCGGCATCCTGAGAGGTCGCGTCCTGAGGCATCTCGTCTGGCGGTGCCACAATGCGCGGCAAGCCAAGCGGCCCGAGATCGGGCGTTTCGCCATCTGCAGCGTCATCCTGCGGTGCTTCGGTGATCTCGCCAAGATCCTCTTGCGTCGCGGCAGGTACTTGCTGCGATTGTGATACGGGCATATGGATCACTTCGTTCGGAATCATCCGGACCGCCTGCTCACAGTCGCCCGGCATCACGCGCCACACGGTCGGCTCGTAACCAAAACAGCCCTGCTCAAGCTGCTCAAAAGCTGGATGGTGGACGACAGTCTGACCGCCATATTGGCAGCCCGTTGCCAGTGGAACCAGCAAGCATGCCGCAGCCATCGCCCACTTCGCCGTGCGGGGTCGCATGGTGATTTGAACTCGCCTGGCAACACATCGATCGGATGAAACGTTGTTATTCACAATAGCCACCCTAGGCCATTCTGGTCCCGCGCACTTGATGCGACGGGAATCAACATGCCGAGCCAGCACGCGGTGTGCGGCATCGGTTGGTGGTCGTTGTGAGTTCTGGAACAGTTTGCGGGTCGTGGTCGTTGTTTGTGTTTCGGTCCCGTTCAGTGCTCCGGGCCGAAGGGCCGTTCTACGTTAGAACCGGCGTGGGTTGCCGCCACCCTTGAGCACTTGGCCCGAGAATCGCGTGAGCGTGCCAACGCCCAACATGGCGAAGCCCATCACCCGTTCAAACGGCGCGAGCACTTTGC
>JAJRVM010000174.1 GCA_024277285.1 Planctomycetota bacterium | reverse complement strand
TCATACTGGCAGTTCCGTCAAACACGACAAAGAGCTGCGGCAACTCAAGTCGCGAAACGGTGATGCGCAACAACGGTTCGGCTAGTGTGACAAGCAGAAGCAAGAGCAGCACCGTGCGGATCGAGGCAAGCAGCAAACGCACGCTCCGTGCCCCTTGCGCCTGATACTTCGAGTAAAACGTAAACACCAATAACGCGATTGCCACGCTGCCAAGGCAGAGCCAAAAAGGCCCCGATCCGTGTGTCGCCCACTCGGCACCCAACGCCAATTGCACATGGTCAACCGATGCCAGGCGTTCGAGCCCCAGCAGCCAACCTATCAGTCGTACCAACATCGGCGTGTCCAAAGCTTGAAATTTAGGTGTTGAGGGAAAGGCAGAACTAATGGGCCGTTTCGCTTGCGACTCGCGTGGCACGTGTTGAAAAAGCGAGGATGGCAAGCTCGGTGATCAGCAGAACCAATGCGATCAAGATGAACCACCACCACAAGACGTTGCCAGTGGCGGTACGGTCAAGCGTTCCTAACGACTGGCCATCGAAGATTCGACCGCGTCGCGGCGCGACAAGGTCGGTTTGAATGTCATCGCTGGAAAGTGGAGTGAGGTCGGATTCGCGCGCGTCGCCATTGGCGGCTATTTCCAAGTGCCACATGTCGGCGGAAACCAGGTCGGTGGCGCCCGTGGGTCGAATCGAGTTGATGCGATAGACACCACGTGACCAAGCATCGGGAATCACAACTCCATATCGACTGCGTTCGACAAACCCAACGTCAATAATTTCGCCAGCCGACGACGTATCTGGACGTTGCACTTGGGCCGTCGGCCCGGCGCGCCAAGTCGGCACGGGAATCGACAACTCGTCTTGGGTTGCAAAGTTCCGCTGCGGCAAAGTCGACCGAATCAGGCCGCGCAACAAATGATCCCACATAACGACGGCATTCGTCTGGGCGACGTTGTTCCAAGTGGGCAAAATGCTACTTGATGCGAACAGTACCTGGCCCTTGCCGATCCGGTGCCGCACCAGAAACGGCGTTGCACTCGGGTCGGCAAAACGAGCGCAGACGCGCGTGTCGAAACGGCGTTTACCGTCAGCATTCTCGCTGGGCACGGGCGCCGCAATGTCGCGACCAGGCGATTCCCAAGTCAACCATCTCGCGGACGCCACCGGCTTTGCCAATGGTTTGGCGAGCTGATCTGTTGAACTCGCTAGATCGAGCACCACGGCTTTGAAGAACAACGGTTCTTGATAAATCTCGCGCAGTTCGTCGTCCGACAGGCCAGGCAGTCTGAACAACGGGTCGGACAACAGACTGACAATTGACAACGAAAAGGGTTCCAAGAGGTCTGTTCCGGCCTCGTCAGGAGCCACACCGAGTGGCTGCGGGGCGATCCGACCGGGCAACAGTGTCGTACTTGGTTGACTTGCGATCATGTTCCACGCATGGAGGTCGAATGCACCACCGGCGGCGATCACGAGTGGCCCACCCTGCTGCACGTATTGTCGCAGCAAGCCAGCAACCGGCTGGGGATCCGACAAACCGGCGACTACGACCAGGCGAGCGGATGCGAGCAGCGCTCGATCAACCCCGGAAATCGCAACATGCCGCACCTCGACCAGCGGACGTTGCTCTTGCTGGGTTGACCTGGGGGCCAATAAGTGACGCAGCGGGCGCGTTTCGCCCAGTTGCCCCAACGCCGGATCTTCCTGTTGGTCGTCGTACTGGTCCACGAACACTACCGGCAATGAGGTGACGACTGGGACCATGATGGTTCGTCGGTCATCTTGGGGAAGTCGATCGGGAGCAAGTGCCGCTTGAAGCGGTACAAAGGTCGCCTCGCCAAGTTCCGCAGGCGCGTCAGCGAAAGAGCATTCAAACGTGATTTGCCGTTGCGAATCGCCGGCTGGTAATTCAATGCTGCGCGAGGCCACGACTTGGGCGCCAACCGTGAGCGAGACTTGCGTGCGTCGCGGTACGGGCCCATGGTGCCGAATTGTGACAAAGACCGTGGCGGGCGTATCGAGATCGACAACATCGTCGCGCAAACGGACTTCGGCAATCCAGCTGTTTTGCCACGTGCGGTTAGAAACGTCGCGAATATTCAATATCGGGAACTCTTGAAACAGCGCCGGATCGATATCGGACGGCCAGTTGCCGCGTTGCAGATCAGTAAAGTAGATAATCTGATCGGCCAAGGGAGCAGCCGTTCCAATGACCCTACGCGCCATAGCCACCACCTCTTCGATCTTCGACACGCCGTCAACGAGTTGTACGGACTTGAGCAGTTCGAGCGCGTCGGCTTTCCCACGCATAGGCCCATGGCGGGTGCGCCGATGAGGGCACGTTTCAAGGATGCTCACTTGGCTGCCATTAGGAAGTGACTCGATCAGTCGGCCGGCTTGGCGCCGCGCTTGATCGAGCAGCGTGGTATCGAGATGACGATAGCCCATGCTGAGACTGTTGTCGAACAGCAATATCAGATGTCGCGGGCTATTGGCGTCGAGATGAGAGCGGTCAGAGGCGAAGTAAGGCCGCGCGAGCGCCAGACCGAAGAGCAGTACGGCGGCCGTTCGCAACAACAGCAGCAACAGATCACGCAAGCGAAGTTTGCGTTTCTGAAGTTGCAACGCCTCGGCCAGAAAATCCATCGCAGCCCACTCAATAACTCGGAACCGGCGCCGATTCAGTAAATGAATGACCACCGGACCGGCCGCACAGACCAGCGCCGCGATCGCAAAATAGGTGCTCGATACATGCGGGAGCCAGTTCATGGTCACTCAATCGCCGGAATCTTTTGAAAGCCTTGGATCCGCCCCTCTTGCAAGATCGGCAAATATCGATTGGGGATGGCTAAAATAAAGCACGCGACGCTGGTCGCATAGAGATCGCTGCTGGCTCCACTCAGACGTCCCTTGCCGTCCGCACCCCGGTCGATCCAACTCCCGTGCCGATCGGCGCGTTTCACATCGAGTCGTTGCGACGCGACGAGATAGTCGCGCAGCCTGGGATAGTAACGCTGCCAATCGTCACCACCGACCTGGTAAAGTGACTCGCCGACGTAATAAAACGTATACGAATCGAATGGCATGATCCCTTTTGCGGGTTTGGGGGCTGGCAACTGTCGGATGGCTGCACCAATCAGCTCCATGTTCTTGGCAATGCGCCAATCGTCATAGCAACCCAGTTCCTGCAGGCAGACAACGCCGGCTGCCGCCATCGCCAAAGTCGGTCCG
>JAJRVM010000173.1 GCA_024277285.1 Planctomycetota bacterium | reverse complement strand
CGGCTTGACGCGCCATGCCACGCTGTGTCGAGTGCCTTGGGCGGTTGGCGTTCAGTTGTCTCGTGATGAGTGGCGCGCCGCTCAAGCAGCGAGTCACGGCTCGGAGAGCCGAGTCACACTGCGTCGGGTCACACTGCGTCGAGCTAAAACACATTCTGCTGGCGAGGATGCTTTACGCGGCCATTGAACCATGATACGGTATGGGTAACCTACCTGTAGGGGCCGATCCGCATCCACGATGATTCACACCGCATTGCACTCCGCTTGGCTCGACTCCGAACAACACGAACCACACTACAGCAACCACCCACCCCCCCCATATCAGCCACACAACTCTGAAGTCGCGACGGCTTCGGAATCATCCGTCCAAAGTCATGGCGGCTTTGGCGATCGCGTGGTTAGCAGCCTCACCAGGCTGGCCAGCTGCGACAAGACTATCGCTACAACCCGCGCGATCGGTGCAACCAATTCATCTCCGCATACTCGGTGAAAGAGGTCGACGCCGAGGGAGATTGAAACCATACTGGAAGTTACGTGGTACTTGTCGGTGCAACGGGGCACTGATCCGGGAACAGAGCTCACCACAATCTCATTCAACCCCGTGTGAAAATCACCGCGTGGAATTCACTCGTGTGTAAGTCACACCAGGCTAATGTTACGGAGGTATTCATGGCATCGCTGTTGACACCCAAGCGGGAGTGCCAGTGCTGCACGAAGAGTGATGGCATTTGCAGTGGCGAAGTGGTCGCCATCACGACGTCGCAGACACACGAGGTATTCATTCGCTGCGGACCAATGATCGAAAAGGGAACACCGCACGAACAGGCCTCAAAATTCTATGGCTGCTTGCCCCGTCTCCTTGAAGGTGCCGGCGTTAAGATGAGCGACGTCGTCTTGGAACGCGTCTTCTTCCGCGACATTGACGCGGACTTTGACACGTTCCAGCAAGCGCGTACCGCCGCATATGCCGAAGCAGACGTGACCGGCGACGATCTGCCCGCCACCAGTTACATTAATCAACCTCCATGCCGTGCCGCTCAAGCGTTCGAGATGCAGGTGCAAGCGATTGTGGCCAACGGCGACGGCAAGGTTACGGTCGAATCGTACCCGGAGATCGAACCGCGTACGGCAAAGAAGATCATTCAGATCGGCGACCGGCGCCACCTGTACATTACGAACATCAACGGGTCGGATGCGGACGGGTCCTTCTCGACCGATTTTCGCCGCCAATCGGACCTGATGTTTGCCAAGTCGGTGCCGATGCTCGAAGAACACTCGACCATCTTCAAGGATGTCGTCCGTACTTGGTGTTATCTGGACGAGATTGATCGCGACTATGACGAATTCAACCTGTCTCGAAACGAGTTTTTCGAGAAACACGACGTGACGCGGTTGCCGGCCAGCACGGGGATCCGAGCGGGACTGTATCCACGTGAGTCGATGTGCAGTTTCGATCTCTATACGCTGCTGAACCACGAGGGCGTTGACATTGAAGTCATGCACACGCCGACGCTCAACGAAGCGGACGAATATGGATCGGCCTTCTCGCGTGGCATGAAAGTCGTCTTGCCCGAAAAAACGGTGCTCTATATTTCGGGAACCGCCAGCGTCGACGAACTTGGCGCCACCGTGCATTTGGACGACGTGCAAAAACAGGTCGAACGGATGTTAGTGAACGTGCGCGAATTGCTGCGACCGCATGACAGTCAGTTTGAAGATGTTGTCCAGGTGATCACCTACCTGAAACGCGCCGACTATCTGCCCATCTTCCTCGATATTTGGAAGAAATGGGGCTTAGCTGGTCTACCTAACACGTTTGTCGAAGCGGGCGTGTGCCGCCCCGACCTGTTGTGCGAACTCGAGGCGATCGCCATCGTCCCGAAATCGTAACGGTGAACAGCATTTGGCATTGAGGTCTGGTTGTTTATGGATTGTCCCCCACCGCCTTTGGCGGTGGGAGTTATTGGCATTCGCGTCTTATACTGGCGAAACTCGTTCACTTTAGGGGCAAGCCCGTAGAGGTCCCTGACTCCCTCAAACGCTGCAATCGGCTCAACAGATACGGCTCCCAACCATGCGCATTTCCCACGCGACTGCGATTCTCGCACCACTGATGGTCACGATGTTATTGGCGAATTGCGCCGAGGCACAGATGTTTGGCAACCGGCGTTTGGGACGCCCAATTGCGCGACAGACTCCACCCGGCTTCAACCAGGACCAGGAAGATGTGGGTACGCTGCAGGGCAACGAACGGTTCCTGCGAAAGAACCGGCGACCTACCGATTTTGTCGGCCCCGACATGCGCGAGATCCAGCGGTTTATCGGCATCTTGCAAGCAATGGGCGTGGGGCAAGTCACGTCGGCAACCGAAGGCGTTCGGCGCCGTGTCGACCGTTCCGCTACCGTGAATCAACCAGCGACAACGTTAACGCCTGACGCCACTTACTATCCTCAATTGGACATTAACCTCAGTTTTCCGACATTGGTTGCTGAGCCAAGCCCCCTTATCGCGACGAACGCATTGGGTACGCTGGTTCGATCTTCCCAGTTGTCCGGTTCCAGCCGGATCTCGGTGTCGGTGGAAGACCGGACTGCCATCCTGCGAGGTGTGGTCCCCTCCGCAAGAGACCGCGACCTTGCATCGGCGATTCTCTCGTTCGAGCCGGGAATCTCCGCGATCCGTAACGAGATGGTTGTGGATCCTCAATTGCGCCCAGCAACCGATTCTCTGCAGACACGTCGCGATCGCCTGACGCCCCGGCAGGCATGGGTGACGATGAGCCAAGGGTCAACGACGGCGACTGGCGCACCGTTGTGGAATTCGCCGACGCGGCGTTCGTATTGACCTCGGCGGCCGCGTTCCGCCGTAGCCGCCGCACGAAACTCGGTGGCAAGTCAATCGACTCGACCGTAATGCTCCGCGCTGGCTTGAGATCCACGGGTTTGAGATCGCTAGCCGAATCCGGTCCGCGTTGCCTATGCGAAGGCATCGGTTCCTGATAATCAACATGCCGAACCGGCGACCTGTTCGCGCCATCGAGCCCAGCTTGCTGTACGGCGTGCTCCTGCTGCGCCGTTGGTCGTCCCGTTCGAGCTTGCTCGATCGACGATCGTTCCTGCGACATCGGTCCGGCAACAGCCTGATTTGAACCTGGCAATAGCTTCGCCACCGGATCAGCGATCACGACCGTTCCATCTTTCCCCTCGTAACGCACCACTAAACTGATGTTACGGGTCGGGCCGCGCACGCCATCCCAGGGCAGCCAGAAACTGTACGAGGGGCCCATCCGCGATTGGCTGAAATGGTCCGTCAATTGTTCGGCCTTGAAGACAAATTTCTTCTCCGGTTTCTGCGTGGCGGGGTCGTGTCGATCGGCATTAAACGCATAGACGATCACCGCTCCATCCACTTCGAGCGGTTCCGCGTCGTCCACGCCATAGAAAAAGATGCGGCCGCCAAACCCACGCACCGCCGGCTTGCCTTGCTGATGCAATACCGTATCGGACCAGAAGGCCACCAGCTTGCGCGGCGATTCCAACTCGTCCTCATCTTCCTGCCACGGCATGTGCGGGGCGGTAAGATCAAGTTGCGCACAACCGGTCGCAAAGGCCAATACGGACAGTAACACGAATAATGCCGACCAGCGGCGCTGGCAACTTGGATAGTCCATTTGAAGGTGCATCGACGCAATCCGTTGCGGTAACGTAGGAATTCGTTCTATCAAAAGACCTGACGCACTGTGCCACCGCACTCCGTGCGGCGTAACATACTCGTTAACGCCCACCAGTTGGAATATCGATGCGTGGCGCTCCTTGCGGAGCGGCCGGCAACGGGGGTGGCGCGATCGGCTGTGAACGATCGTTCGGCGGCAACGGTGGGTTACTTTGTAGGGGTGGCAGCAAATTACTATTCACGGGCGGTTGTAGACTACTGTTAGGCGGCACGTTCGTGTTCGGCGCGCCGTTAAAACGACGGTTGAATTGGCCGTTGAGCTGGCCATCAGGTTGCGGCAAGAGGCGATCCTGCGACATTTCCCGAGGTTGCTCGATGGCCGACGCACCCGGTTCCGACAACTCGCTACCGAGCGGCGTTTGGTCTGGGTAGATCACTTCAGTCCCCACGCCATCGGTCGGCACCGCCATATTCGTTTGGAAGTCCATGCCAACATCGCCGTACAGGTCGTATACATCGGCCGCACACCAGCTCATCCGAGCGAACTCAGCCTGCTTGATTCGTTCGGCATCCGCCTGGTTCCGAATCACGTGCGGCGTCAAAATGATAAGCATCTCGGCGCGACGTTCAGTCTTGAAATCGTAGCGAAACAGATGCCCTAACACCGGAATATCTGCCAAATAGGGTGCGCGTCGGGCAATGGTTTCGATCTCGGTCGCAATCATGCCGCCCAGAACGACCGTTTCACCATCAGCGACACTCACGGTTGCTTGCGCAGTGATGGTGTCGACGCGTGGCGATCGAATGACAGTGCCATCGACAGAGGTGCCGACCGGAATCCCTTCGTCCTCGGGGCCGACCTTCGATTTTTCAGCATCGATCTCCATCACGACGTTTCCGTCCGGACTAATTCGCGGCGTGACCCCAAGGATCAGGCCGACGTTTTCCAAGCTGATCTGATTCGATTGGCCGTTGACGCCCAGAGTCGTACCAATGATCCGCGGTACGCGTTGGCCAACCTGGATGTAAGCCGGTTGATTATCGAGTGTGCGGACGAGCGGGCGACTGAGAATCCTCATCCTGCGATCTTCCTGCATGGCCCGGATCAGGATGCTGATATTCCGACTGCTCGCGGCCAGCACCAACCCGCCGAACCCGGCGTCGTCATTAAGACGCCCCAGATCAAAGCTAGACAACGCCTGACTGCCAAGCGTCTTGCTGCCCTTCAGGGCGGAGTCGCTGCCACTGTTGCCGATGCTCTGGTTATTGAACTCGTAGCCGGGAGTGTTGGTAGCTGCTTGGATGATCTCCTGCGTCGATGTCAGAATCCCGCTCGGATCCGAAATTTGCCCGGAGTTGACGGTGGTCAACAGATCACCCAACAAACTGCGATCAAACAGTACGGAGTCTTGCAGCCCCAGCTCCACACCGAATTCATCACGGTCACCCAGGATAATCTCGGCGATCAGCGCTTGGATCACAACCTGGGCCGGCGGCTCGTCCAGCTTCTCGATCAACTGAGTGATTTCGTCGAAGTACCGTGGTGTGGCGCTGACAATCAGTCGATTACCGACCGGTTCAGGCACGACGATCACTTCACGCTCCAGGTCGTGAAATGGATTCGACTGGCCTGGTTCGGCCGCTTCAAGCGTGCGTTGGCTACGCAAGAATTCGTTAATCGACGTGGCGACATCGACGGCGGGAGAGTTCTTGAGCAAGTAGACGGCGTTCTTACGGTTCATCGACTCGTTTTGATCCAGCCGGCTCAGCAGTGCCTCAACGATTCGCAAGTCGCCTTCCGAGCCAATGGCGATAATGCTGTTGCTGCGCATTTCGACCGAAAACCGTAGCGGTGCCAGCGACTCTTCGTCCGGAGCAGTCGGCAGTTGCGGCCCCAGTGGCGCTTGACCGACCTGTGATGGCATCAGCGAACGAAGCATCGAAACCAGATTCGTCGCATCACCGTTGAGCACACGGAACACTTTGATCTGCGCCCGGTCACCCGGCGTATCGAGCTGTTCAATGAAGGCTTCAATTAACGCCATCGCGTCGGATGGCCCGGTGACAATCAGCGTGTTGTTACGTGCATTGGGCGTGATACTGACATCATTCAGCATCCCCGATCGTATGACTTCCTGGCCTCGCTGATCGATCGCCATCAACTCAAGCACGGCGGAACGGCCGTTCTGGCCACTCTGCGCCGCCGTAATCGTCAGTTGTAACGTCGTCGCGACGTCCGTAGCCAACGCGTTCTGGACGCGAAATATCCGTGCTCGATTCACCGCCTCGCTAGATGGCACGTCCAACTCGGTGACCAGCCGCCGCACTTCGACCATGTCGCGTGGCGCGGCATAGACAATTAGGCTGTTGGTCCGTGCGTCGGCGGCCGTTTCCACACGTGGTCCCAAACCGGAACGCGAGCCAAAAAACTGAGTTATCGTCTGCTGCACGGTCGTAACCGCGGCATGTTTCAACGGGAATACGGCAAACTGCGATTCGGGCGGCACGGGCCGGTCCAGTTTCGAGATCAGTTCGATCATCGCATCGACCGCTTCACCCCACCCGATCAACAACAACGAATTCGGTTTGACCAGCGGCGTTACCGATACGCGTCCTTGACGCCGCCCCACAAGCTCTTCCTGAACGTCGTTGATGATCTCATTGATCGATTCACCGCGCGTATGCTTGAGATGATACATGTGGATCTTCGGGATCGTCTCGGCACTGAGCCGCTCCAACTCACGAATGATCTTCGTCAACTGCTCGACGTCCTGGTCGCGGCCACGCAAAATGATCACGTCCAAATCGGGTAGTGTCTGCACCTCCAGGTCGTTCAGCCCCGGAACGTTGGGAACCACGGAAGAACCGAGCCCGTCCCCGGCAGCGGCACCCGCCGTCCCACCTGTTCCCACACCCGGCTGTTGGTACAAGTAATTCACTAACCGTACGCCACTCGAATGTACGTAGCTCGTCTGGTCGCCCGACAAGGTACCACCCACACCGGGCGTCGGTGTGCGGCCGCGATACGCATCGACCGCCTCCTGAAGCTGACCATCCGAAGTCCGCTCGACATGTAACGCTTCCGTCCGTTGACCCGGACGGCCGCCGGCGTCAATCGCATCGACGAGTTGGCTGAATTGCTGGACAATGCTGTCCGGGCCACGAACCAGTAGCAGGTTGCGACCGTGATCCAGCTGAAATTCAATCGCGCGATGTTCGTCAATCGGCAGTACCAAGACCTCGCGCCCGTCGCGCCGCATGGCGCGCAGACGACGGCCAAACAACGCGATCAACCGGCGCTCGAGATCTGCCGTTGCCACCTGCCGAAGATGTAGAATGCGGTCGACTTCGACGCTCGGTGCCCCAGCACCGACCGACGCTGCGCCTTGGCGATGCAAGGCCGGCGCACCGGGCAACCGCCGCATCGGCGGTCGTTCGTTGAGCATCGCACCGAGTTGTGCACGGGCTGCGGGCGTTGACACGGCACTACGTGTTCCAGCCTGTCGTGTTCCAGTTTGCGAAGCCGGTCCGATGGACGGTTGGCTCACTTTTTGGTTGAGTCGATAGGAGATTTGTTGGTGTAACGTTTGCGGGCCGAGCACAATGATCTGGTTTGAATCACGGGCAACGGTCACTTTCACGCCAGTTGCATCACCGCACAGCGCGCGCACGGTCCCCAGCCAGCGATCCAACTGCCCTGGAGGGCTACGATAGACCTGGACCACCATTCCCGTCGGCGCGCTAGACGCCGCCACAGGTGCCGGCCGATCCACGTGCTGCAATAGACTCGCAGCCACTTTCTGAACGTCGGGACCGCCGCGCAGCAACAGCGCATTCGATTCATGGTCCACGACCAGGTGGACATTCGGATCATTGAGTGGCAGCAGGTCTTTGAGCAACTTTTCGACTTCGGCCGCAGACTTGTGCCGGCAACGGTAGACTTCGTATTGAGCCCGCCCCACGTTCTGTGCGTCGGCACATGTAGTCATCAGTCCGACTGCGAGAACAGCGCAGAGCGCAGCCCACACGAATCCATTCTTTGGGACCCTGTTCACGTCATTACGCCTTTGGCGTCACAGATAAGTTGAAGATCAAGGCGCGCGAAGAGAACTCTGCGCCACGACAAGCGGCGGGACATTAGGCCATCCATCAACACGTGTCAATGCCAAAAGCGACCGGTCTGTCGGGGCAAGGCGGCCCCGTTGGGTCGGCCCGGCGGCGCTGCGTTGGCTATTTTGTCACTGGCACCGCGTCGGCAAGCGATTGGCCGATCGCGATGCGGTACAGCTGGCCGTCGACACTAACCGTGGCACTGCTGTCGTCAAGCGAGACGACCAAGATGTCGAACGAGGATCGCGCCAGCGACTGGCCAACAGGTAGCATGACCGTATTGCTTAGGTCAGCCACCTTGAACCACGCTTCTCCCACTCCGCGCACGTCAGACGTAACGGCGGAGAGGCGGATCTGTTTCCACGCTGAGTGAGTCCCACCGCGGCCAAAGAAATTACGTCGCGCGATTAGCTGGTAGTCGCGCACGTCATGCAGCGCAAGCTCTTCGGACACCAGCGATGTCAGTTCCGCCTCGCGATCCGCATTGGGCAAGGCCAGCGCCTCAATCGAAATACTCAGATCAACCTCTTGCCCTTGTCCCACCGGGTTCAGATTCATCGTGCGTATTTTGTGCAGATGCCCACCACGATAGAATTCATACAGGAACTTCGTAACTTGCCCAAGATCGCCACGCCCCCGCAGCGAAAAACCAAACCGCTTGCTCAGCAAGATCGGTTTTTTCGAACCGCGAAACGTCTTGGTCACCGATACCGGTTCGTTTGAATCGACACTGGTCCCTTTGAGCTTCGCATCTTTGGCCAATTGCAGCAGCCACGCCTGGTAGCGCGAACGTGCCATTTCCGAGTCCCAGGGAAGCGACTTCTGTTCTAATTGCTCAAGTTGCTGAGCCGCTCGTTTGGATTTTGCCAGAGCCAATTTGCTCGCTTGGATCTTTTTGGTTAATTGCTCTTCAAGCTTGGCACTCTTAACGGTCGGCTCTTCATACAGTTTGGTGTACGCCATGTCGCCGAAATAGAAAAGGACCATGGCTCCGAGCGCCCCAAGTAGCCAGCGATTTCGTTTGGTATTGGCCGTGCTGCTCATCAGTTTCGCTCTCTTGGATCAATCGAGGCAACCGTGCGGTTCGTCTCGTCCTAGTCTGGCTATAGCTGCGGCGCGCGATCATCACGCCTCGCGCCGAATCAACTCTCAACTCTCAACTCTCCAGAAATGGAAAGATGGCCCGTAAGCTAAGGCCAGTTGGTGTAGCGCGCAGCCCGTTGGGCGTGGCGGTTAAACGGTGTTGCAGCGATATCGGCGTCGGTCTTCTTGTTGGGTGGATCATCTGGTTCGTCGTGTTGATACTCTTGCTTGTCACGCGGCCGCAAGGTGATCTGCGTTTCGAATTGCCATGGATAGTCGGTTGAAGCCGACTGTTCCGACACGCCTTTGCTGCGCACGTCATGATAATCATCGCGCAGATTGTCGCCCATCATCGTCACCACTTCGGGATCACGAACATTGACGTTCATGTTGATAACACTCGCACCGCCACGCCCCGGTCGGATCGAAAATCGCCGCACCATCGCGTCACGGCCCGAGGGAAAACGGCGCGCCAAGTCGTAGAACTCATCAAGCCAATTAACGTTGTCGCTTTCCCACTGCAAAACGGCATCGACGACCGCTTGTTTCTTCTTGACCTTGTCCAGTCGCTGCGTCGTTTTCTTCAACGAGGCCCTCAGTTCTTTGACCCGTTCACTCGCCTGGCTGCGCGCGTCGACCACCATGTAACCACCGATCGCCAGGACGACGAGTGCCGCCGCCGCATAGAACCCGGCGCGGCGCACGTAGTTGGGTGGTGGTGGTGGTTCTTTCGGGTGCAGGAAATCGACGGCATGAGCATTGTCATAGTGCTCATGGACCATCCCGAGCAGCGGCGTTAGCCGGCCGACACTCTCGGGCGTCGGCCCATCCACGTGCTCGGTGCGCAACGGATCCAACAGCGAAGCCGGCAATGACAACTCCTCGGCCAGGTCCTGCACCATCTGTTCCGTTTCGCGTAACGCACCGAACATATAGAGATGTTGCGATTCCGTGTCCGGTGCCAGCGACGCCGCAGCCAACGAACGTCGTACTTCCATCGCCAACTGTGCGGCAATGTCACCGACGTTGTGTGTTTCACTTAACCGAGCGGTTCGGGTGTAGATGAGTGCACCGTTGCGCACGATCGAAATATCTGCCTCACGATCGTGCAGCGTCACTAGGATCATGGTGCGCGGCGACTGGGGAACGACACGGTGCAACAAAGCAACGGAGGCCAACGGACGGTAGGCGATCGCCGCCACCTTCAACCCGGCCTTCTCTGCCTCCTCCTTCACTCGCTCAATCGCCACAGTGTCAACCGCAAAGGCGAACCCGGTGCGTGGTTCGTCGGCTTGGGCGGGAACCGCGACGAAATCGACGACCCCCGTCTCTGCAATCTCGCCCGCATCGCGCATCACCTGATTGTTCACCAACGTCGGCAATTCCACGTCGGCGGCGGGAGGCAACTGCAGCGGAATCACATCGACACTGCCACGTCCCAAAGCCACCACCAAGTCCGCGCGACGCTGTCCCAACCGTCGCAACTCGGCCGCCAACGCCTCGCCAGGCGAACGAGGATGGCTCGATTCGGCTTCCTGGGGCTCACCCTCTTGATCGTTCGGCGGATCACCCCAGCGCAACAGGCCCGCCGCGAGAATGTGGATTTTCCCCGCTTGCCGATCGGCGACGACGTAGTCGACTGTCGCGTCGCCCCATTGCGCGGCGACCACCGATTTGCGTAGCGTTATTTTTTTCATGGTGTGCCTGTGCTACTCGCGGAAAAAGACATGCTCTCTTGCGCAAAACCTCGCGTCCAACGAGAACCGACCATTGCTATCCGAGCAGAAACTCGTGGTGAGTTGACAGCCCTACTGCTCGGTGATGCTCATCACCTCATCGACCACTCCCCGCCCCAATCGGCGCAGGTCCTTGTAGTATAATTGCCGAGCGGGAAGACCGGTACCATCAATGACCGTTTCGAACCGCATGATTGGGCTGCGCCGGTCGTAATAACCGATAATCTGGGCACGCCCGACGTCCCCCCCCGTGGTCACGTACGGCTCTAATCGCATCATGGCTTCCCGTTCCACAATTCCCTCAAGCAACAGCCAGACTGCATTCTGACCGCTCAGGTCGTCCTCGGCGGGCATGCCACGCGCCGAGACAATACGGTCGGCCAGTGCCATATCGATCTCGGGCAACGCCGCCAATACCTCCGGCGGAGCCAAGTTGATATTGATCCGCCCTGACAATCGAGCGTCACTTGCGATCGTCACACCATCCATCAGCCGCGGCAAGTACTCGCGCATCTGTCCGGGATCATCGAGGAAGGGACTGTTGAACACCGTTACTTTTGGCTTGCCACTTCCTTGCGCAATGGGGATCGCCACGCGTGTTCCAATTAATTCCAAAGGCGAACGGAAGCGAATGGTGGCAGCATCCCGTGCATCGAACGGGATCTCGGACGCGTCCTGTCCTTCACTCGATCCGCGATACGCACCATGCTGGCGGTAAGCCACGATATAATTCGCCCAACTTGCCCCGAAAGCTGCGCTAAGTTCACGATGTAACGACACCATGTCGGGCTGGTTCAGTCGAATGCGTGGCTGCCCATCGTAAGTCTCATTGCGTTCGGCGCTATGTACCGTCAAGTATCGGCACCAGGGTGTCGTCACTTCGCTTGACGATTCCGCCTGTTGGCGCGCCAGCTCTTCCTCCCACCCATCGACCTGAAAGTTGATGTTGAGATCGATACCGAACAGTTTCTCCCTTGTCACGCCCTTGACCAATAGTAGCTCGTCGAGTGTGGGCGGAACGCCGTTGCGTGGCTGGCGTGGTGGACTGAGCCCGGAATAGTACTCCGATTCGGCACCCTGATCTCGATCCTGGTCATCCGAATCGACCCAATCGAGTATCGCGTCGGCGGTCGATTCGTCCATGTTCGGCAGGTTCAACAGCGCGGCGCGTCCCGCACCAGGATCGCCCCGCTCAAGATCAACAAGCAGCCCCAGATGGAGCTTCGCCGATTCGTTCTCGTAGCCAAACCGCCAGCTTCGACCCGCGCCGGCTCCGAGTGCGTCGTCAGTCTGACTCGGAGCAAGGATCGAAAAACGCCCCAGCCGCACGCCGGCGTCCGCCGCATCCACCGCATCCGCGTCGCCATCGACCAGAATATTCCCGAACAACTCGGCCATGTCATCCCGCGTCGCACCAGGGGGTCGCGCGCTACGCGGCAACTCGAGGATCGATGCCAGGTATTCGCGTCCCGATGCCGCGACCGCCTGGGCCTGCAGCTGATCACCCCGCGCTAACGCCGCCTTGTTCTCGGTCTGCATTAAGGTCAAGAAACCATAGGCCGCCAGACTGACCAACAGAATCACGACCGTCACGACCAAAATGACCACGCCGCGACGCGGCCGCTCCGAAGGAGCGAACCGAATCGTTGCGTTGTCGTTGTTAGGCCCAAACATGACGCTCATCCGTTTCAATTCCATGGCTCGATTCCATGGCACCAACCAACTTCGCGAAACTCGTCCTGAAACGTGTCATCAACCAGAGTAACTCGATCGCGAACCGAGCCAATGCCACTCCTATTTGCCACGTTGGGCGCGAGGACCCAGGTAAACGAAACAGCGATAGTAGGGCGTCTCTTCACTGGCGCTCGCGTCAGCCATGTCGCTCGTCCCCAGCAAGCTGCTGCCGGCGCCCATCGACTCGCTTGCCATGTCCGAATCGCCGAAACCATCGTCCACAAGTTCCGTTTCCCCGTCGGCGCTGACCGACTCGTCAGCCGACCGCTCTTTCTTCAATTCAAAACGCATCTCGACCGCCACCGGCAACCGGCCTTCGGCTCGGCTGTCCCAGCTGCTATTCCACGATGCCCCATCGAAATATCGAAACTCAAGCCAAATCACCTCCGCCACTTTGTCCTGGCCGATCATGCCCAGCGCATCCCAGCTCGTCGCGCCCATTGGCGCTGTCGACTGAGTACCAAGCGTCGCGCCCGTATCACTTCCATCCAACTCACCCACTACCAACGCACGTAACTGCCAAACAACATCACTCAGGCCGAGTGAACGACTCGAACTGCCAGCGTCACTGTCGTCGGCCGCCAACTCCTCAAACTGCTCGACCGGCACCACCATGCGCAACAGCCCGCTGAATGGCTCAACTCGATCTTCCTCACTCCCACCGACCAGTTCGGTATCGTCGGCCGCCGCCATCTCCTCGACACCTGGTGACAGGCTGTTCAGCCCATCAGATGCCGGCGGCTGAAACGTGTAGATCACGCGTTGCAACTCGGGCGCGTACAAAGATGCCTTCGCCGAGCTATCGTCTTCAGCACCGCTATCGTCCGCTGTGATCAAGAACGGATTCGGAGTCTGCAGCACCTCCAAGACCAGCCAGTCGGCACCACCAACCAATGCCTGGTTACCGGCCGTCGATTGCCGATCACTGCCGCGTGATCCACTGCCGCTGGCCCGACTGCCACTGCCACTTTGATTGCCAGTGAGCGTTCTCCGGGGCATAACAAACGCCACCGCGCGCACGTCGTCAGCAAACTGGTCGCTCAGCGATCGGATCAGCTGAGCGGCCTGCACACGCCGCTCGCCTCGCTCGTACAAACGGCCCCAGGTACGAAACAGCGACCAGACGCCCAACATCAAGACGCTGGTCAACACGCCAACGATCATGATCTCCAGCAGCGTAAAACCGCCCGCCTCGCGCCGCTTGGCGACCGTTTCATAATGAGGGCGCTGGTGTTTCATGTTGCATATGCTCCACCACTGTGGTGACTGACTTTCGCCGTTTTTTTGATCGGGTTCCTGGTTGGACCGCGCCACGCTTCGTGTAAACTCCACTGCCCAACGGCGTTGTACCGTTGAACAGTCCGCTTACCATGCTAACCAATAGACCGTTCCCACTCGACCTCGCTCTTAGCGTTCGGCTCTCAGCTAACAACTCTTGGCTCTCGCCCCTGGACTCTCGACTCTCGACTCTCGACTCTCGACTCTCCGCTCTCTCAGCTCTCCGCGTTGGACTCTGCCGGATCGGCCAGCGTCTCGGAGGGGTCCGAACGTTGCTTGCCGCTACGCATCCAACGGACCAGTCGGTATCCGTCCATCTCGTCTTCGCTCGGCAGCGTCGCATCCGGATCATCGAGTCGTTGCACGGTCACCGCCACCTGCGTCAGGTTGGCCTGATCAAGCGGCTCGATTTGGATCATGTAGACCCAGTCACCTCCTTCAAACAGTGTGGGAGTAACCGCGCGCAGCGGCCTGGTGCCGGCCAACAGCTCTTCCGTGATGTTCTGGCAATAGAGCTGGGCCATCGAGCGATCCTCGGCACTGATAGCATGTTTGCGAGCCAAGAAGGCAAGACGTGACAGTGCCATTACGGCACCCAACAACAATACGGTGGCCAGCATCACTTCGATCAGCGACATCCCACGACGACGGGTGGCACTACGACGGGTGGCACTGGCTGAGTGAGCGTCTTGCAACCTGCCATCAAGGGACAACTCAATCGCGAACGGAGCCAGTGTGCGCCGCGAGGAGGGCTTTGCACTGGCTCCGCTCGCGTTCAACGCCTGTTGGCAAAGGTGACATGTTTGACGCTCGCTCAGCCAGTGCCACTCGGTCGATTGCTTGGTCATTCCAACGCTCCTTGTGCACCAGACGAGCTGAAGTCTTCCATCCCATCATCGGTCGGCACACGTTCGGGCAATTGATCACCACTCTCAAACTCGTCCGCCGTGCGGATCTCATGTTCGAGGGCTCCCACGGAAACGGCGCCGGTGAGGCCGCGAAGTGTGACCGTCAACCAGTACCCTTCGGGGCCCGCCAATGTAAATTCGGCGTTCTCAGCGCGTCCGGTAGGATAGATCAAGACAGGAACGGACCAGTTTGTCTCGGCTTCTTCGTCCTGCACCAATGGTTCGACCTCTTCCGTGGCCGCCATCTCGTCAGCCAACATCGTGCCCAATGTCGAGTCGGCCGGAAAGGCCGCATCATCCACAGCGGCCGGATCTTGAAAGACAACGTCATCGTCAAACACCGCGTCGATCACCAGCTCGATAGCCGGCATATCGCGATCGACCTCGCCGGCTGAGTCGTCATCAGCGTCGTCATCGCTGGCAGCCACACTGCCAGGTTGTTGCTCACCGGTAAGCAGATCAGCAGGGCCGATCCAATAGCGAGCCCCGCCCGGTTCATAGCGCACCGCCATGGTACGGCCGGTTTCGATGGCGTTGAGTCTGGCGCGCGACAGATCTTCTACCAGGCGGCGCGCCGCTTGCTGCGTGACGCTGCGCAGCAGCGGTTTACGCAGCGAGGGCCACACCATTGCCACCAGGAAGGCAAGCAACGCCAAGACGATCATCATCTCAAGCAGCGTAAAACCACTCAGGGATGACCGATTTTGGCGTCGGAGGCGGGGCATGAGACTAGCTGATCGATTCGGGTTTCGGCGTCGATACAAAGTATATCCCACACTACAGCCCGTTCACCGACACGGCAGCAGTTCGCAGCAAGGCAAGCGTGGTGGGTGCAACCCTCGCCCCACAGTGAACCACCGCCGCGTCAGTGAACAGGCTGTAGCGGAAGTCTACCCAGCGCGTCGCTCAGCGGCCAGCGCCGCGTCACTCTTCCCTTGGGCAACCCATTCTTCCCTTGGGCAACCCATTCTTCCCTTGGGCCAATTGTGTAATCGTGCGCGAGTCCCCAAGAACCCTGACCGCCAATAGACCCTAATTGACGCAAATCCTACCGAACAAAGGCATATCAGCGGGGCAATTGGTTTCGCGGCTAACTTACAGGTTGGATCCGCCGCCGTCACCGCCACTCGAACGCGGGCCGGAATCCATCGAGCCGCCGTCATCCATTCCATCGCCTTCGCCGTCTTCGCCACCATCTTGACGCCAGTTCACAATATCGTCGTCCGTGTCGGCTTCGCCGTCCGGGCCAAGCGACCAGATGTCGGGAAAGTCGCGTTTGTTATTCGTTGCCGGATACTCGTATTCAAACGGACTATCCCACGGATCGACGGGCAGCACATCGTCGTCCAGGTAGGGACCATCCCACTTCCGCGCGGCTCGTTCGTCCGACGGCGGTTCGATCAATGCTTGCAATCCATCTTCGCTCGAAGGAAATGATCGCATGTCGACCGCGTACAATTCCAACGCAGACTCCAAGTTACCGATTTGCGTCTTGGCGGCCTTGATATCCGCTTTCTTTTGTGACCCCAACAGCCGTGGCCCCACCATGGCGAACAACAGCACGAGGATGACCAATACGATCATCAATTCAAGCAGCGTAAATGCCTCGCGGCGATGTTGTCTACGATTCATATCACTCCCCCTTTTGCAATACGCGACGTAAGTCTCTCTGATAATTTGCAACCACCAATTCACAACCATTCAAGGTTGTTCTTGTATCTTGATCCGTAACTGTTTAGTCATCTGAAGTGGGACGTGCACTCGAGTTCATTTTCCATCGGTCGACCCCCACCGCCTTGTGCGGTGGGTGAAGAGGATTGGTAGGCTACCCGTGGCATCCCATTCCCCCCCACACATACACGGCCCCACTTCCCTCCCCGCCGCCTTTGGCGGCGGGGAGGGAAGTGGGGGGTAGCCGGCATCGCGGCTAGCTCACTAGTCGTTTTCACCCATGGGACGAGCCCATGGGAGTCTCTTGAAAGCGACATTTCTCCATTTGGCTAAACTGTTATCCTAATCTCACTTTAAGTCTTGTCAGCACCTGCAAACCCAGTGGACATCGATTTCCGCAGTCCGCGGCACCTCTTCGCGCGGGCCGGATGCCCGCGGCCATATCGTCTTGCTGCTCTAGCCGATACTCGAGTTCAAGTCGAACACCGGCAAAAGTATGCCCACGATGATGAACAACACCATGCTGCCAATCAACAGCAGCATCGCCGGTTCGACCATACGCACCATCATGTCCAACTGCTGCTCGATGCGTTGATCGATGCGATCGGCGATCCGCACCAACACGACATCCAGCGTATTTGCTTCTTCCGCCACACTGATCATCGCCATGATCGGTGGCGGGATTAACCCACTGGCGGCCAACGGTTTGGAAAGCGACTCACCGGACGAAATCGTCTCGACCGACCGCATCACGGTTTGTTGCAGCAGCTGGTTTCCGGTCGATTCGCTGCTGATCCGCAACGCGGTGAGCAACGGCACCCCATTGCGCAACAGCGTCCCCAACACTCGGCAAAATCGCGCCACAGCCGTATCGTGAAAGATCTTGCCAGCCACCGGAATCTTCAATTTCCATCGGTCTGTCTTTTCTCGTCCGCTCGGACTGACCATCCATTTCCGCACGGCAATGGCCACGGCCACCACGGCCGCAGCCATAAACAAGCCGTACCGGACCAAGAGCTGGCTGCTCGAGACCAATAGGATGGTCACCAACGGCAAACCGGTTCCGGCACGCTCCAGACGGTCAAAAAACCCCTGAAACATCGGCACGACAAACATCACCAGGAAGATGGTTACCCCGACTCCGACCACAGCCAGAATCGCGGGGTAGGTCATCGACCCGATCACTTTCATGCGCAAGGCCTCTTGTTTGCGCAGAAAACTAGCAATCCGTTCCAACGCCTCTTCCAGAAAAGCCCCTTCCAGTCCGGCCCTCACCATACTAATCGTTAATGGGCTAAACACCGCGCGATGGCTTGCCAACGCCGTATCGAATTCGGTGCCGTCCGCCACTTGAGCACGTACATCCTTGAGCACTTCGGCTAACTGCGGGTCCACCGCTTGCTCGACCAACACGTCCAGCGATTCAAGCAACGGGACGCCATTGGTCAACAGATCCGCAAGCTGCGTGAACGTGTCGGCCAACGTCTCGGTCTTGATCCGTTTCCGTAACCCGAAACGCCACTTCCTCCCGTCGTCGACGTCTTGCGCCTCGACGTGGATCGGGAATAGCGACCGTTCCGCCAACAGCGCAATCGCCTCGCGACGACTCCCAGCCGAGATGACTCCGAACGAGTCTTGCCCTTGCGAACTGCGCGCAGTGTAAGCGAAATCAGGCATGCCACGTCCTATCTCAACCTTCTTTTGTGACGCGCAACACCTCTTCCACTGACGTGGTACCCGCTAGGACTTTGTCCCAACCATCGAACCGCAAGGTCTTCATACCGGCCTGGACCGCCGCTTTTTTGACCAAATTCGCTGGTTTGCGTTCATTCGCCAGTGCACGAATATTGTCATCGGCCAACAGCATTTCATAGATCCCCATCCGTCCGCGATATCCCGTATCACGGCACTTTCGGCAACCGCGTGGCCGGTAAACCGTCGTGTCCTTTTCCAGCATCTCCGCCATGGGGAAGTCTTCCGGTATGTCCTTGCGTTTGGGAATGTACGCTTCGCGGCACTCGTCGCATAGACGCCGAACCAACCGCTGTGCCAGCACTCCCTCAATCGTACTCGTCACCAGGAACGGCTCGACACCCATGTCGCACAAACGCATGAACGCACTGGCCGAATCGTTCGTGTGCAAGGTACTGAATACCAAGTGGCCGGTCAGCGAAGCCTGCACCGCATTCTCCGCCGTCTCCAAGTCGCGGATCTCGCCCACCAGCACCACATCGGGATCGTGCCGCAGAATACTTCGCAAACTCACCGCAAATGTCAAACCGACCTTCGTGTGGACCTGGATCTGGTTAATCCCTTCCAATTGATACTCGATCGGGTCCTCGGTCGTAATAATCTTCGTCTCTTCGTCTTTGATCTCGCTCAACGCACTGTAGAGCGTCGTGGTCTTACCTGAGCCGGTCGGGCCCGTGACCAGAACAATGCCGTGTGGCAACCGAATCAATTTGTGAAATTGCTGGTAGATCTCTTCCGACATGCCAATGCCGCGCAACGAGAAATTCAAGTTCTCCTTGTCCAGCACACGCATGACAACTCCCTCGCCATGCAGCATGGGAATAATCGACACGCGAACGTCAATCTCACGCCCCTTCACTCGCAATTTGATGCGTCCATCCTGAGGCATACGTTTTTCAGCAATGTTCAGTCGCGCCATAATCTTCAAACGACTGACAATGGCCGCTTGAAAACGGTTCATCTCCGCCGGGGTCGGCTGACGTTGCAAAACTCCATCAACTCGGTAACGTAACTTGAGCCCCGATTCCTGAGCCTCAATGTGTATGTCGCTGGCACGCGCATCAATCGCTTCGCTGAGAATCTCGTTCACTAATCGTACGACCGATGCCTCCTGCGCCGCTTCCGCGTCGTCGGATCCGTCGAACTGCAGCTCCTCGAGCATCTCGACGTCACCCAGCTTCTGCTGAGCTACCATGTCGTCGATCGTCTCGGCACCGACTCCTAAATGCCGCTTGATGAACTTCTCCAACTCGTCGGGAGCAACCACCACCGGCGTAACACTCATCCCGGTCGCCGAACTGACTGCGTCCACCGCGTGCAAATTGAAGGGATCACTGATGGCCAACACCATCGAACCCCGTTGTAACCACAGCGGGAAAATGTGGAATCGATGGATCAGACGAATCGGAAATGAGTCGAGCAGCTCCAAGTCGGGCTTGGCGTCCGCCAAATTGACTCGGTCCAGCCCCAACGTGCGAGAGACCGCCGCCAACACCTGATCGTCCGTCTCGCAACCAATCTGTTGCGCGACGCCATCGAAACGTCCCTCTGCCGTGCGCGCCGTCCGCGCAAGCGTCAGCTGGTCCGGTGTAAGAACTGGAATGACAGTGTCACTGTCCGCAATCGTCGAGGGTTGATTGACTATCATGTCGCTCACCAATCGTTGTCGGACTCAACGGCCTGAGCCACGCACGCAATGAGGAACTCGATGCGATGGCTTCCAAGCCGTATCGGGTGGGGAAAGCTACAGTGCTTCTCGTCTGGTAGGGTCAGTGGGGGTGGGAAAGTGGGGTAGGAAGCTCCATCCGTAAATCAAGCTGCACTTGTATAAAACTCCACTTATGAGTGCTATCATAGTGAGCCACGCAGCAAACGTCAAGCTTGGACAATGCCACGCCGGACTCAAACCCCACTCAGGGTTGAATGCCAATTGCCAATACGGGGGGGAGGGGGAGGGGGTGGTGGGGAGAGTGGGGAGTGGGACGGAGAGCGTTTCCTATTAGCGTCTATGTGCGTTGATTAGCGGTCCCCCTTATCAGACGTGGCATTCGATAACTGACACGGCGCGCGGTGATGGCCGAAAACTGGCATTTTTCTCGCGCTTCGGGAGACGGCACGGAGTGCCATGCCACTATGCGTCGGGAGAGATTCCCGAGCAACGCCTCATCGACGCCGAGATGACGATGAGGGCCGGGAACGCGACCGACCACCACGCATCAACAGCTGCAAGGCACCTTCAACCTGCCGAGCGTTCATGCCTTTGAGGGGCACCAGGCTAATATTGCGTGTCCCGCCATCTTTGGCCTGTTCGTCCAGCTCCTTGATGAACTCTTCGATCTCCTCACCCAGCTGCTTCGGGGCACGCATGACAATCGAATTCGTCGTCTCGTCAGCGTCCAGCGTCAGCAGAGGTGAATTGGCCGTGGCGTTGAGCAGTTCCAACATCGAACTCATCTGCGGCGAGATGCCGATGGGAATCGTCACCGGGCGCAGGCCACGGCGTGCGGCGAGCTGGGTTTTGTAAACCGAAGTGAGTACGGTTAGGATCGTGCGCGCCGGCAGGTTTTTCACCGGGATCATCATCGGCTTTTCGGTCGACAGCGATTCGGGGATATCGACCGAATCGAGCACGTCGAGCATTTCTTCCACCGCCGCCCGGTCGGCGGCACTGCCATAGACCAACAGCGCATTCATGCGCTCGTCGGCAACGATCATCAGATTCGATGTGCGGCGCCGGCTTGCCGTGCCATAGCGGCTGCGCGACGAACGCGAATCGCGACGAAAGAGCGACGTCAACACTTCGCTCAGTTCGTTGGCATCCGCATTCTCCAACAGGAACATCGAGAATTTGCCATTGGAATAACTGACGCGTTGGCCACGGCGCAAGGTCTTGAGCAGCTCCTCGAACTGATCAAGCGCCTGCACATCGCGTGAAGCGACCGTGAGGCTCCCATCACTGACAATGACCACAATGGGCGGCAAGCTTGAATCCGGCACCACCGTCGGCTCTTGGGCCAAAGCGGGGTGGCCAGTCGGTTGGCCAGTCAGTTGATTTGTCGCCTCTTGCGTGGGCTGTGCCGGCAGTGCCCCACCAAGTTGGCTTGGCGGTTCTTGCCCCGACGTTCGCGGCGGTGCCACCGGTGCAGCGCTGGGTCGGCTCGGGGCTGGCTGCGGTTCGCCTAACTGGGTCTCCTTCGGCTGGGTCTCCTGCGATTGAGGCACTTGTGCACTGACAAACAGCGCCTGCGTAAAACGAACCGAAGCCGTTTTCTTTGGCTTGCTTGCAGGGTCCCTCGCAGCCTCGTCGCGCGTGCCGTCCTGGCCACGACGCTCCTCACTTTCCTCCTCACTTTCCTTGTCGATTTCCTTGTCGATTTCCTTGTCGGCGGCGGGCGTTTTCTTTAACCGCAACGGCGTCTGGTCTCCCGAGCTGGGAGCCGTGATGATCTGCATCTTATTGCCACTCACTTGCGGCCAAATCTTCTCCATTTCCCGCAGTGTCGCGGCCGCATCGCCGGGGAACGGAATCACACGCAGCATCGAGTTCGATGATCCGGACCGTTTCCCAGCCACTCCTTCGCCCATTTTCTCGAGCAACGTTTGAATCCGTTCAAGCTGCTTTTTCGTCGCTCGGACAATCAATTGCTGGGTATCGGGATCGGCTTCTACCGACGGCATGGCCGCGTAGGGAAGGTCCTCAAACAGCGTATCGATCGCCGATTCCGCCGTATAGGGATCAACGCGCTGTAACGTATAGACTTCGACTTCGCGTTCCGTCGGCTTGAGTTGCGTCAAGGCTTTGCGGATCATTGCCTGTTGTTCGGGATCGGCAATCGCCAGGATCTGGTTATTGCTATCGTCGATCTGCAAGTCAACTTTGGGCGTTTCATCTTTCAGCAGTTCAGTCAGTGTATCGACGGCGGCGACACCATCCACACCTTCGAGCTGGTAGACTTCGAGCGTTGCTTTCGGACGTCCGGCCGTCGCATTATCGATTTCCGTAATCGCGCGTCCCACTTCGTCTTGATCCGGGGACGGCGCGAAGACAAGAATCATCCCGGTATCTTGCTGGTACCCGACGCTAACGTTTCGGTTGAAGCGAAACAGCTGCACGAGCGATTGATAAACCTCTTGCGGGTCCGCGTGTTTCACGGCATACGGCACCACGACGCGCGTGGTAGGCGAAGCGACATCCAGCTGCTTCACCAGCGGTTCGACCTGCTGATGATCCTCTTCGGTACCGGTCACAATCAGAGTATTGGTCGATAGATCGGAACTCATTTGCGCATTGGGGATCAGTGTTCGCAAGGCGGTCGCGACGGTCGCGGGGTTCGCGAGCTTGAATGGATAGACCTTGGTCGACAGTTGGCCTTCGCCACGTCGATCCGCGCGTTCCACAATCTTCTTGATTTTCTCTTGTTCTTTTTCGGGCGCTGTAATGATCAAGGTCTTACTGGCAGCATCCGCCCCGATCGTCGCATCGGGCACCAGCGGCGCGAGTGCGCGTTGCACGTACAGAGGGTTGGCGCGCGTCAGCAGGTAGACTTCCGTCGTCATCTCGCCTTCACCGCGTCGATCGGCTTGGTCCACCACTTTCTGGACCAGCGTGTGGTCGGTCGCGGTGGCCGTCACGATCAGGGTCTTGTTCGTGATATCGGCACTCGTGATCGCGTTGGGGACAATCGGGGCCAACGCCGTCACGAGCGTCCCCGGATTCGCCCACTTAAGCGAATAGGCTTCGGTCGTCATTTCGCCTTCGCCACGCCGGTCGGCCGCCTCGACGATCGCATTGACCCGTACATGATCCACCTCGGAAGCGGTCACGATCAGCATGCGATTGATTACATCGGCACTAATGGTCGCGTCCGGCACGACCGGTCGCACGGCCACCATGATGGTCGTTGGATTCGCTCGTCGCAGGGCGTAGGCTTTCGTGACCAGATCACCTCCACCACGTTTGTCGGCCTGATCGATTACTTTCTGAATCGTGGCATGGTCTTCCTTGTTGGCGGTGACGACAAGCATCTTATTGGTCAGATCGCTACTCAGATTGGCATTCGGCACGACGACGGTCAACGCCGTGGCGATCGTCGTGGGATTCGCCCATTTCAGTGGATAAGCTTTGGTCGTCAGATCACCTCCGCCACGCCGGTCCGCCTGATCGATAACGACTTTAATTCGTTCGTGGTCCTTGGCCGTGGCCGTCACGATGAGCGTCTTGTTATAGACATCCGGACTGGCCGTTGCATTGGGAGCGATCGGTTTGATCGAATAGCTCAGGGCCAGCGAGTTGGCGAATTTCAATGCGTAGACCCTGGTCGTCATTTCTCCTTCACTGCGACGATCCGCCTCGTCGATAATCGTCTTTATCCGCAGCTGATCCTCTTCAGAAGCCGTGACGACGAGCATCTTGTTGGTCGCATCGGCACTGACGGTCGCATTGGGCACCGCCGTGCGCAGCGCCACGGCGATGGTGGTCGGATTGGCCAACTGCAAGACATACGCTTGCGTCGACAATGTGCCGCCGCCACGTTTATCTGCTTGTTCGATCACCGTTTTGATCTTCTCGTGGTCTTCCTGGTTAGCCGACACAATCAACATCTTATTAACGGTATCGCTACTGATCTTCGCATCGGGTACGACTGCCGTCAGCGCGGCGGTAATCGTGATCGGATTGGCCCATTGCAATGAGTAGGCATGCGTCGTCAAGTCGCCACCACCACGCCGATCCGCTTGCTCGATCACCGTTTTGATTTTCTCATGATCTTCCATGTTGGCCGTGACGATCAACATCTTATTGACGGTATCACTACTGATCTTCGCGTCGGGTACCACCGCGGTCAGCGCGGTGGCAATGGTGATCGGATTGGCCCACTTCACTGAATAGGCCTGCGTCGTCAAGTCGCCGCCACCACGTCGGTCCGCTTGTTCAACCACCGCCTTGATGCGCAGATGGTCCTTGGCCGTGGCCGTCACGAACAACGCCTTGTTGTAGATATCAGGGCTGATCACCGCGTTGGGCGCGATCGGCCTAAGCTAAGCACTCAGCGCAGTCGAGTTGGCCCATTTCAACGTATATACTTCCGTCACCAGCTCGCCATCCGCCCGGCGATCGGCTTCATCCACAACGGCGGCAACCTTCTTATGATCCTCCTCCGACGCGGTCACGACCAGCATCTTGTTGGTGACATCACTGCTGACCGTCGCATCGGGTACGACCGGGCGCAACGCCAGCATGATGGTCGTCGGGTTCGCGGTCTGCAACATGTAGGCATGCGTCACAAGCTCGCCACCACCACGCTTATCGGCTTGTTCCAATACTTCCTGAATCTTAACGTGATCCTCCTTATTGGCGGTCACGATCAACATCTTATTGGTCACATCGCTGCTGATATTGGCATCCGGCACGACCGTGGCCAACGCCGTCGAAATCGTATAAGCGTTTGCCCATTTGACCGAATACGCCTTGGTGGTCAAATCACCTCCACCACGCCTGTCGGCCTGTTCGATAATGGCCTTGATTCGCGCGTGGTCCTTGGCCGTGGCCGTCACGATCAACGTCTTGTTGTAAACGTCCGGGCTGGCGGTCGCGTTGGGAGCAATCGGTTTGATGGAATAGCTCAAGGCAAGCGGATTGGCGAACTTCAGCGCGTAGACTTCGGTCACCACGTCGCCTTCACCACGACGATCCGCTTCATCGACAATTGCCTGTACCCGCTGTTGATCCTCGGCCGACGCCGTTACGACCAGCATCTTGTTGACGGCATCGGGACTGACCGTGGCATTCGGAACAACGGCACTCAACGCCACCGCAATGGTCGTCGGATTGGCCAACTGCAACACGTACGCCTTGGTTTGCAAGTCGCCGCCACCACGTTTATCCGCTTGGTCCAGCACGGCTTGGATCCGCTTGTGATCATCGTCGTTCGCAGTGACAATCAGCATCTTGTTCAGCGCGTCGGCGCTGACAGTGGCACTAGGCACGGCCTGCGTCAACGCAGTAGCAATCGTGTAGGCATTGGCGTGTTTCAACGGATAGGCCTGCGTCGTTATCGCGCCATTCGCTTCCCCACCCGCCTGATCGACGATCGCCTTGATCTGCTTCTGCTCTTCGGCCGTCGCCGTCACGATCAGCATCTTGTTATAGACATCAGCACTGATCGTCGCGCGCGGCACAATCGGCTTGATGGCGATCATGGCGGCCGTCGGGTTACCCCGTTTCATCACGTAGGTCTCAGTAACCAGATCGCCACCGTCCTTGTTATCGAGTTGATCAAGTACTTCACGCACCTTGGCATGGTCCTTGACGGTCGCGGTGATCGCGAGTGTCCGATTGGCGACATCGACCGCGACCGGCACGGCCGGCAGCAACGAGCGCAACAGAAGACTAGCTGCCGAAGGGTCGGCTCGATTGAGCCGATATACGACTGCCGTCTTCTTCTCCGCAACCGGCAATTGATCAGCCAGGCTGGCCAACGTTTCGCTCAACGCAACTTGCCGGTCGGCCGGTCCCCGTACGATCAAGCTGTTGGTCATGGTATTAAGCTGAATCGTCAGCTCCCGCGTATCCTCAGGGCTCAACGCGTTAAAAACGGTCGTCACATCCATCTCGCCAACTTCAAACGGATAGACTTTTAACGTCTGGCGTGGCGTTGCCACAACCGATTTCAGCTCATCCAGCAGCTTGGCGACTCGCGTTTGCGTGGCCGCATCGGCCCAAATCACCATCACGTCGGGCGTCTTGCCCGCAACGTACTCCAAACCACCGATCGCACTGTCAAGCACACGTTTCGCTTCAGTCGGATCAACATCGCCAATCTCATAGGTAACCATCTTGCGATCGGCATCCGCATCCAACTCGCCTTCCATCTGCTCGATCAACTGAGTCAGACGCTGCTGGTCTTTGGGAGTTCCCCAAACCAGAATCCGCCCCGTCCCCTGCCCGGATAGCACTTGCAGATTAGGCAGCGTGCGCGCAATGAACACCGAGGCTTGAGCGGCCACCGACGGATGCAGACGATGCATCTGCAGCATGCGGTCCGTCTTCCCACCCGCAGCCTCTTCCAGCTTGGCCAACGCCGCGACAATGCGTTGCTGGTCCGTATCCGTGGCCCATACCACGATTTGCTGGGGATCGACACCGGGTGAAATCTGCGCGCTCGGCACGATCGGCTGTAACGTCAGCGTCACCTGAGCGGCGGTCAACTTGTCAAGCGTGTACGTCTCGAGTTTCATGTTCTCGTTGCTATCGAGCCTGACAATTTCGTCAATCGCCTCCTTCAGTTTCTTGTGGTCCTCTGCCGTCGCCGATGCGACAATGCTACTGCCGCGTGGGTCGACCGTAATCGCCGCATCGGGGACCATTCCTAAGAGCACGACGCGCATATAGATCAACGCACGCACGTCGCGGCCTTCAAGCGGGTAAGCACGTACGAACGGGCGGTCTTCGGCATCGCCGTTACACGCCTGATCGACCGCCTTGGCCAACACCTCGTGGTCGCGAATCGAGCCCAAGGCCATGAGCTTCTTGGCAGCCACATCAGGCGTCAACTGCATGTCGGGCACCAGCGTCTGCAACATGGTTACCAGGGTGGTTGGATTGACGTCCTCGGTCGAATAAGAACGCAGCTCCTCTTGGTTACTTGGCGCCCCTTCCACGTCCAATTGGGATAACGTCTGCTTGATTTGACCCTGCTCCTTCAGCGATGCATAAGCCAAGATGCGTCGAGCTTTCACGTCCAGCGAAAACTTGATCGCAGGGAACATCTGCTGGAGCATCTCCAATGCGGTCTCAGGCGAACCGCTGTTGATCGGATAGCCTATCAACAGCCGAGTTCCCACCGCCTGACCAACCACTTTCAGCTGGTCCAGGATCGCGGCGAGTTTTTCGTGTTGAGCTGGTTTCGCCCAAACCGCCAACTCGCCCGTTTGCGGATCCTTGATCACGCGCATGCCTGGCAACGTCGCTAACACGTCGGCTTGCACCGCATTAAAACGGGTCTGCTGATTGGGCAAGAGCGAATAGAGTCGTAAGATCGGCTGTTCGACCGGGCCGGCGTTCTCCAATACCTGATCGACCGCTTGGCGAACGCGCTGATGATCCTTGGGAGTCGCAATCACCATCGCCCGTTTGGCCTCCTCGTCCCAGGTCATTTTGGCCGTTGGAACCAGCGATGTGATGACGGACGAAATGCCGGTGAATTGTGCCAGGTCGGCAAGCGGATAGAACTTCAAAATTGGGTTGGTACCTGACAGCGGATCTTGCGCTAGCTTGCTGATCACGGCGGCAAATGCCGCATGCTCGTCGACTGGCCCCCAAATGATCAAACGGTCTTGCGGTGCGTCGATGGTGATGGTGGAATGCACCGCGATGGTTTGCAGCAGCTTTTGTAGCTCCGCCGCCGGGAGGCCTTCCAGCTGATAAATCTCCAATTGTTGATTCTGCGCGGCTCCTGCAGAGATCGCGATTTGATCAAGTGTTTTCCTGATCATCGCCTGCTCGTCAGCTCGCGCCACGACAATCAACTCTTTGGCGTCGGACGAAATAGTCATCTTCGCGTTGGGCACCAGCGACTGCATCGTGGCCATCACCGTGGCGTTCAACGGCCGACTCAATGCGAACACCGCTAGTTCCGGCTTGACTTCAGCAGCCGCAGCAGCCTCGAATTCCTTGATCCGCTCGCCAAGCTCCTGCTGTTCGTCCGCTAACGCCACAACGCGTAACTGCCTGCCATCGAGGGCCAGCGAGATCTTGGCTCCCGGCACCAAAGCCGTCAAACTGGCGACGTCCGCAGCCGCCAACGCATGGGCCAATGGGTACACCTTCAGCTCCGGTTGCGGCTGCGCGGCGGCGGCCTCGGTGAGCCGCTGGACAAGCGTCTGTACTGCCGTCTGGTCGGCGTCGCGAGCGATCACGGTAATCTGCCGGCCGTTCGTGGAAAGAGTGACCTGAGCGCTCGGCACCTGAGATTTGATGGTTGCCAGATCGGTTGCCGCAAGTTTCCGCTCCAACGCATAGATCTTCAGTTCCGGTTGCTTTTGCGTGCTGGCAACCTCTTTCCATTGGTCCACCATTTTCTTGATCGCGGCCTGGTCGGCCACACGCGCGACGACCGATAGCTGCAGCCCGTCCGTGCTGAGCGTGATCGTGGCATCGGGAAGTAGCCTCTTGAGCGTCGTCACCAACGTAGCGTCAACGGGCTTCTCTAACGCGTGGATCTGGAGCACCGGTTTATTCTCGAGTGCCGATTCCTGGTCGAGCTGGTCGACCAACGATTTGATCATCGTTTGCTCCGCCGGTGTCGCACTGACAACGACCCGGCGCAACTGCGCGTCGGTAGACACTTCGGCACGAGGAGCAATATTCTCGACCAACGCAGCCAATGCGGTTGGATCGAAATGCTTGGGCCGATAAACGACGACTTGCTTGCTGCCGCCATCCACACTGGCACCCAGTTTCTGGACCATCTGTTTCACCGTTGCCTGATCCTCGGGTGCGGCAAAGACCAGTAAACGTCCCAACGTCGTATCCAACGTCGCCTGGATCTCTGGCATCGCGGCCTGCAATTGCTCGACTAGCTTCTCGCTCTCCGGCAAGTCGATGGGGTAGACTTCCAGACGTGGTTGCTTTTCGGATGGGCGATTCGCCTCCATCTGCGCGACGGCCGCCTTGATCGCTTCCTGCTCCTTGGGCTGTGCGTACGCCATCACCTGGTCCGCCTTGTCATCGACGGTGAATTTCGCGGCGGGGAACAAGATGCCTAGAGTCTCGACCGCAGCCGCCGGCTTGACTATTTTTACCGGATAGACACCCAAAACGGCCGGCGGTGGTGCTGGCTTCTCCTCTTTCGCCTTGGGCGGCTTCGGAGTGGGAATCGATGCGATCAGAATGCTAATTGCCTTCAGCTTGCCCGCCGTTTCCGTCACCAGCAATTGCCCCGTCTGCGGCAAGCCAACACAACTGCCATACTTGCCGACCAGAGGCTGAATTTCCTTTGCCACCGTGTCGGCCGGGCGACCGGCCAGTGGAAACAACACGCGAATGATCTCGAAGTCTCCGTGTTGGTCAATCTCGTCCGCCGGAACGCGTGGGATTAAGTTGCCCGGCAGGTCGTCCGAAAGGTCGACCAAAATCAACATGCGGCCACGCTGTAACAGTGAAAACCCCTTGGTCAATAGGACACTGTTTAATAGGTCAACGGCCTCGGTCGGTGAATAAGATCGATTGTTCGTGTAAGTGAACGCGCCGGGCGGCGACTTGTCCATGACCAAGGCCAGCCCAGCCTGGCGTGCGAACCAGTCGAGCACGTCGGCCCACTTCTGTTCACGAAAGTTGAATTGCAGTTTCTTCTCGACCACCAAGGTGGTCAGCTTGGCACGCTGAAATTCGTTCAAGAGAGCGGCCAGCTTCTGATCGGCAGCGGCAAGGATTGACTTTCGCTGCGTTTGCGGAGCGGCCGCCAGCTGGGTCGCGCGCTCGTTAATCATCCGTGCAACCGCCGCACGCTGCTCGTCGGTCAGTTCCAGTTGGTCCGCCACATTCGGGTGCGCCAGACGCGAATAGTCGAACTGCGGCAGCACAGCGAGGGGAGCCGCTTTCTTGGCCACGGCCGGCTTTTTCTTCGCCACCGGCTTCGCAGCCGCTGGCGCGGCAGCGGCGGTGCCCGGCTTGGCCGCTGGCACGTCACTCGGCGATTCGGCTGACGGTTTGGCACCCGTTACGGCTGGCTTCGCATCCTGCCCGCAAAGGACAGATGCCTGCAAGAACACAACAATACAGATGCCACACGCCATGCGTGTGGAGCGGAAAGACAAGTTGAGCACGTGAGCGCTCCTTGGTTCAGGTGGGGGTAGCTATTGAGGAAAAACGGATTACAGCTACTTTTCCAGCTTAGTTTGGCCTCCCAAACCTGTCTACAGTCCGGATGTCTTGAGCGTGCCACACCAAACTCATAAATCACAAAAAACGTACCGGTTTCACCGTATGCTCCGATAATAGGACACTGGAAGAATGGGATAGATCGAAATCGGGCCGGTACAGCCCTTGCCGGGGTCGTCAGACCCCGGGATCCTGATAACTCGAACCTCACAAGAGACCCCGGATAGGGCGACACAGGTCTGGCTTTGGGTTCTGGGGCTTTGAGTTCTGGGGACTGGGTCGGCAAGAGCCGCAGCCTCACGGCACGGAGTGCCGTGCCACACTGCGTCGAAATCAGGCTGTCTGGTTCTTTGGGCTTCGTTCCTGGCGCGGTGGCAATAGATGGCTTCTTGGGGACTTGAACCTGGTCATGCTCGGGATGGAATCCCAAGCTACAAGCTGAAATCAGGCTGTCTCGGATTGATGAACCTGGTCATGCTCGGGATGGAATCCCAAGTTACAAGCTGAAATCAGGCTGTCTTGGATTGAATAATGCTAGCAAGCGGGGGAGAAAACGTCTCACAATGAGAGGGAACGACTCAGGATGAGACGCCATATCGTTGCAGAGTGGCACGACGAGGCCGACGATGCGTTGGAAAGGAGAATCCGCAACTACCTTGTCGGCAATAACTTATGAAAACTCAAAAAAAATCCTGAAATTCCGTCGAATTTAGGCATCGTCTTTGCGGGTAAAGGTGTCTATCAATTGGTAGGCCTGTCAGATTGACGGCTTCTGCCGGCACTACGAAACGGCGGAAAAGGTATCGCAATCGGCGCTGTGGCAGGTTTTCGGTGACAGGTTTTCAAAAAAAATAGTGGCCGTCGTGAGGGATTACGGCACTCAATTGCGATTAGCTAAGTAGTGGTGCAAGTTTTTCCTATCGCAGCCCTCATTTTCAAGGAGGATGATCATGTTAGTTTTGAGTCGCAAAGTTGGTGAAAAAGTCGTCATCGGTGACAACATCACGGTTGTGATCAATCGTGTATCGGGCAACCGAATCTCGTTGGGTATCGAAGCCCCGGCGGATGTCCGGATCGTGCGTGGCGAATTGGCCGAGGTAGTGAAGTCGTTTGAAAGCGGTTCGGCACCAGCCGAACCGGCTTCGATCGTGAGTGTACCGGCATTCGAGTTTACCGCGGGACCGGTCGTCCATCGAGCTCGATAACGGCACGCTCGATAACGGCTGTTTAGTATCCAAGCCCGACGCGAGCCGGTTCAGCAAAAATGGCTTGCTACCTTTTGAAAAGCATGTGCGATCACATCGACCTGATTCGCCGGCTGCAGCAATGCGGGGTGATGCAACAGTACGGTCGTGGCGGCGGCATTCGCTGCATGCTTCAGGTTTCCGACCGCCCGACATCGTGTTGCACCCGCTCGCCCCACACCCGCTCGCCCCACACCCGCTCGCCCCACACCCGCTCGCCCCACACCACGGCGCACAAAGCCGCGAAAACCTGGCCCGACGGCGACGCCTTCGGCTCGAATCGTCTCGATGAACTGGGCACGCGTTCGCCCGCCCGCAGCTTGTTCATCGTAACGCAAGGCAACCTTATAGTACGCTGGTTGTCCAGGCTGGTCTTCAGGCAAGACGGGGCAAAGCATCTTCACAGTACGCCATGTGGCGAGCAGTCGCTGCACGCTTTGGCGACGCAAAACGTTGTTCTGCTGAAGCGCATCGAGCTGCGGCAACAAGACAGCGGCTTGCATTGTGCTTAACGGAAACGCAACGTTGCCACGCTCGCCGAAGATCTTCGCACGCTGGTAAACCGAAGCGTCGGCGGTGATAATCGCCCCACCGCGTCCCGCCGTCAATAGTTTGCTGCCACCGAAACTCAACGCACCCACGTCTCCCCACGTACCGGCCGGACGGCCTTGCACAGTCGCTCCGGGTGCCTGGCAAGCATCCTCCACAACTCCCAAACCATGGTCTCGCGCGATCGCCATTATGCGCTTCATATCAGCCAGACCACCGTGCAAATGCGACACCATGATGGCGCGCGTCGATCGGCAGATCGCCGTTGCCAAACACTCCGGATTCATGCTCCACGTTTTAGGATCAATGTCAACCAACACGGGAATCGCGCCAACCGCCTCAATCGCGCGGAAATTCCCCGGAAAGTCGTAAGCGGCCAGCACCACTTCATCGCCCGCACGAACCTTAAGTCCGCGCAGCGCCAGCTCCACGGCAAAAGTACCCGAGCAGCAGGGCAGGGCATACGCAACCCCATGCAGCGCACCTAGCTTTTCAACCAACTGCACATGGCATTGCGACTCGTAACGCCCCCAGCTACCGTCCTGCCACGCCGCGAGCAGCTGGTCTCGGATCGAATCCTCCGCGAACGGCCACTCAGGTGGTCCGTCCACAACGGTGGGTCTGCCACCTTCGATCGCCAAACGCGCATCTCTGTCCAACCCCGACGCCCCCTCGTGCGAATCTGTCATGGCCCCTCCGCCAATTGTACGACTCGGCCAGCTTCCTTGACGCGACCTCAACGACACGGTCCGACCGGTCGCACTCAGGGTTTTCCCCACTGACGTTAGGATGAAACACTCCCGATCATGTATCTTCACGCATCGGACGCTCGTTGCAAATGGGGTTTCAAACCCAGCCCACCGTGAATTGCTATAATTGAATATTACCAAATCAGAATCTTTGCGCTTATAGGGACACGATACGAGAGGCAAATGACGGACATGAGCAAGCAAATACGCTATTTAATGGTGGGCGGGTTCCTGGGTGCGGGAAAAACGACCGCCATCGCACGAATCGCTCGACACTATATGAAGCAGGGCCTGAAAGTGGGACTGGTCACCAACGACCAAGCAACCGACCTGGTCGATACCTATTCGCTCCGTGCACAAGGCTTTCACGTCGGCGAGGTGTCCGGCGCATGCTTCTGCTGTAACTTCAATCAGCTCATCGCGACACTTGCCGAATTGGCACGCAATGATGTTCCCGATGTCATTGTGGCCGAACCGGTTGGCAGTTGCACCGACCTGGTCGCCACCGTCATTGAACCGCTCCAGGCAATGCATTCAAACCACTATCAAGTTGGCCCTCTGGCCGTACTGCTGAAACCGGAACATGGCCAAAAGATCCTTCGCCGCCAGAAGAAATCAGGGTTTTCACCCAAGGCCGCTTATATCTTTCTGAAACAAATCGAAGAAGCTGATATCGTCGCGCTCAACAAGATCGACAAATTATCGGTGGCCGAGCGTAATGAGCTGGTGGACCTGGTCCGGCAGCAATTTCCCGACAAGAAGATCGTTGCCCTGAGTGCCCGCGAGGGTGACGGTTTCGACGAATTTCTGCAACTACTCGAACAACCAGCCTCGCCGGTGCGCACCAGCATGCAAGTCGACTACGATACGTATGCCGATGGTGAGGCGGAATTGGGTTGGTTGAACTGCCATTTGACCGTCACGCGGCCGCAACTGGATTTTTCACTCGATCAACTTGCACTCGCGATCACTTCGGCATTGGCACAACGTTTGCAAGCCGAAAATGCGGAAACCGCACACGTCAAGGTGCTGGTTCAGCACGAGCAGGGCGTGGCGATCAGCAACCTCGTTGCCGCCGATGCCGAAGTCGAGTTGTCACGCGCAGCACGAGCCAGCGTTCCTCGGGCGGTTGTGATCCTCAACGCTCGAGTCGCCACCGACCCAAAGACACTCGAGACGTTGGTGCGCGAAGTGATCGATTCCGTGGCCGCTGCGGAAGCGTTGTACGCACAGATCGAGAGCTTGCGCTGCTTCCGGCCAGGACGCCCAACTCCAACGCATCGCATCAGCAACTGATGTGGTTGTGAGATCGGGTGACGGGTCATTTCTGAATTGACGCGGTACTAGGGAGCACCCCCGAGTGACGCATGCCAGTTTGTCGTTTTTACACGGCAAGCCAGCCACAATGGGGTAGGGGAACGTGGCAAGCAGATTGGCCCGATATCTCTAAACAGTTACCCACAAATCAGTTGCGTCGCCACGGCAGAAAAACACTGACCATGTGGCACGTGAAATGTACCTACCTTTTTCCCATCTCGTCAAGACATCAATGTTCTTTTTGTTGACGCAACCGAGGACACGGTTCTACTTTCCCTATTGAGCCCGGTGATACACCCGCCGGGTTGAACAGGCAAAGATACCAAATCCCCCTGTCGAGCATGAAAGTCTGTCTGGCTTGAGATTCTCGGTCGCATCATCGGTACAAAGGAGTGTGCAATGCTGGTTCTAACACGCAAGCTACAAGAACAAATCGCCATCGGTCAGGACATCACGATCACCATCCTGAAGGTCAAGGGCAACACGGTGCGAATCGGCATCGAGGCTCCCGCAGCCGTTCGTGTAGTACGTGGCGAACTGCCGCGCCATGACACTCCGCGCACAGTACCAAGCAATGCGACGCCAGCCAAGGAACGGTCCACCAACACCGAAGTGGCCGCCTCCCAACCGTTGCACAAGCCGATCCGGCAGCAAGCGGCACTCGGCGTGCAAACCCGCACGACAGGTAAGTCCAAAGGGTTGCGTCCGATAATCGAGCGCGCCAAGGAACGTCGCCAAGCCGTGAATGCCGCTTTGCTGAGCGCCGTCGCGGCGACCGACACGATCGTCGCCAATGACGCTTCGCCAAGTTACGTACTGGCAAGCGCGGTCATTGCGGATACTGGGTTGGTCAATACTGGGTTGGTCGACTGAAGCCAGCCGAGCCCCAGAGACAGGGGCGGTCAATTCCTTAAGGATCGACGAATCAATAACGGTCGTGTTTGTTCAAGGATTACGGACTGTATTGTTCCCCACGCCATGGGTGGGAAGACAGGTATTTCTGTAACCGTTCACGAAGGCTCAGCTTTGGCTCGGTCTCTTTCGTGCCGAAGGCACAGCCCTATACGAGCCCTGGGCGCAGGTCGTCAGACCGGAGCCCTGGGTTATCGACACACCACGAACGACGGCCGAGCGAAGAACGTACCATCACGCCGCTGCATGGCCGAGGCCGCATCAGGTCGCGTGTCGGCCTTTCAGGCCTTCGCGTTTTGGTGGGCCCGTTACCCAGGCCTCTGTTCGCCTGCGGCTCACGTCGGCCTGGGCTATCATAGCGCCGACCCGTTGGGCCGGCTCCGTCGGGCCGAGCCCAATGGCACCGCCGCGTTTGTTTGCGCAACGGGTGTGCCGGTTCAACGCGGCTCCAACGGGGCCGCGCTATGGTGACATGGACGGTGGCCCTTGGGCAATGGCAGGTGGAACCGGCGAGGCTGGCGTGCGGCCACGATACGACGCCGGCACGACACCCAGCTGACGGGTCATTGCCATGTCGGCAAGGTGTTGCCGCAGGATCCGTCGAACTTCAAGAATAGCGAGTGGGTGAGCATGCACGGAAACGTGATCGGCATTGACCACAATTTCAGAACTGAAATCTTCGCGATGAGCACTTTCAAACGGCACGACGCCATCACCAGTCTCCGTGAACATGCTCATGGGCCACTCCTGTTCGGTGACACCCACAATGTTGTGGTACTTCGTCCAAGGTGATCGCTGCGCCTGGAGCATTACCGGCAGGACGGGCGAATCAGGTGCAAGCGAATCGATGCTGGTCGAAATCGTCAGCATGTCGGTGTTGCGGAACATGCCGGGGTTTTCGAGCGTCAACTGCTTGGTGACCCACAGCATTTGCGAAGGTAGACGTATCAGCTTGCGCGCCAGAAAACGCGTATAGTCGTTCGCGAAATTGCTGCCACGATAAGGTGTGCCAAGGCTAATGACACAGCGAATCATGGGGCTTGGGTGAAAGAAAACCGTTTGCGCGACACGCTCGCGCACTTCTTGGTCAGCTTTGAGATCGTCAAAGGGCTCGTCACTCAGGATACTCCAAAAGTCGTTTTGGCTTTCAAGTGTCTGCAGCATGGAAACCAGGCCGCCCATGCTGTGCCCCACCACGACCATCTGTTCAAAGATCGGATTACGTTGTTCTGGGTCGAGTGTAGCGCGCAGCTGCACCAAATCGCCGCGCAACTGATTGGCGCTGTACCAGAACGGTTCGCCCGTCGGATAAAGATAGAACCAGAACTGGTAGTTTCGACGAATGTCGGGATAGGCCAACAAGTCGTTGAACATCTCCATCCACGTCATAGGACTCGACCACAGCCCATGAACCATCAGCACCGGTATCTTGTTGGGATCAAATGGTTCGACCATGTAGATTCCTTCAATATTGTCGGCCTTGGCGGGGTCCAGCAATCCAATCGTGGCGATGAGGGACTCGTTGTTCTCGCGTCCTTGCTCCAGCTTATACCCCAGCGCGGTGCTGATGTCTGCCTCGAGCGGTACCAGGCGGTTCGCCACGAGCGTATTGGTGGAATCAATAGGATCAAACAATTCCAACACACAGCGACGTGTCGATCGGCCGTCCGGATCGGGCTGGGCAGGAATGATGCGCAAGAACGCGGTAACGGGAAAACTAAGCGTACTGGGATAGTATTTCTCGACCGGGTCGTCAGGATTGCCCGGACGACGAATTGCCAACATCGGCACGCCCAAACCATAACTGTGGTGCTGGTTCTTGAGCCCCGTGATCTCGTAGTCCGAGGCGAATTCAAGCCGCTCAAATTCTTCCGCACGCCAACTACCGCGTGCCACCACATCGATGCGAATCTGCTCAGTCCCCGTATCCACCATGACACTCTCGCCCGGCAGCAATTTGCCGTTGATCTGCACCAACCGCAACGCCGCCTCGAGCGCCGCATTGTAAACGTCACAGGCGCGTCGGAACTGTGGATCGTAAGGGTTGCGATACGAGTCGTAGGAGGGATCGAACAGATAGTCGTAGGCGTAGAAACTGGCTGCACCATAGAGGTTGAGGGCCTCGGCATCGCTGCCCAACGCATCCGCCTTGTAGCCAGCAATGTATGCCAGCTCGGAAAATGCATGAATCTTGTCGGCCGTCGGATCGGCTGCAATCTCCTCCTGCAACTTGACCAATGCCGCCGCAGAATCCTCTTTCTGGATCTTTTCAAGGTCGTAACGTCGCAACGTCTGCATCGTTCGGCGCGTCGGCTGCGGTCCCTTGCGTGACAGCAGATTAAGTGGTCCCGCAAGCGGGTTCTTGGGGACCTTGCGCATGCTCAAGTACTTCGTGCGCGCACAACCATTGCTACCGCTCAAGGCGATGATACACACCAGCACAATCGCTAGCAGACGCACGCTAGCAAACCACCTTGGCCTACACTCTTGGCATGATTCGAGCTTCATGATCCAGTCACCAGACAGTCAAACAACGAGACACAGAGGAGGAACCGGCAAGCGCGCGGTTCGGCAGACTAGGGTGCGGACCATAGTATCAAGCCCTCGTTGGGGTCAATGCCGTTTTTTGAGGCGACATGTCTTGCGAGTGCATACGGGGAATTGCGCGGGACCAGATTATGCTGTCAATGTCAATAGAGAAGTGCCAGCATCCAGTGGTCCCTTAACGTCAATGTAGAAGAGGGGGGGGTAGAACGTGATTTAGGTTGCAAACATTGCCGTGAGCAATAGCATCCGAACTGGCTCGGTTCGACGGTAGTCGGGATATGGGAGAGACGGCTAAATAGCTGCCTGGTCGGAAGGCAATCCGCCGAGCGTTTTTTTTGCCCACCATCTTTTTTGCCCTTTTCTTCCTGCGCGAAGTGGACGGCGTTCTGGTGGTGCTCCTTGGAGGGCAAAGAAAATGCTGGGGAAAAAAGAATTGTGATGCCGGATCAAGGCCCGCGTTGGCGCAAACCGCGTCCTGATTCGGGCGCAGCAAAGCGACGATTAGACGACGAAAGATGAAGAGCGCGTTGCTGGTAGCTGACCCGTCGTGCCGCCGGTTGGGGCAAGCCCAGCGGAGGGCATTTTCCTCAGCGTCTATCAGCGGTCCCCCGCCAGAACGTGCCGATCGCGTCCCCCGTTTCCGGGATTGGTTACGCGTTACCGACTACGGCGATTGCTCGCGGCGGTCGAGTTCATCGCGCAATTGCGCAGCCAATTCGTACTGCTCAGATGCAACGGCGTCGTCCAATTGTTCATGCAGCGTACGCCCAACCTCGTACTGTTCGCGCAGCGACTCACGAAACTGCACAAGACGCTGCACGATTTCATCATCCTCATACTGCTCGTCCAGATCGTGCGCTAAGAACAGCTCGTGCATACGCCGTAAACCTCGGCTGATCTCTTGTACTGCAGCTTCTGGACCGTCCTCTTCCAGCTCAGCCAGTGCCGAAGCCTGGATGCGATGAAACAGTACAAACGGCCGGTACTGTTCATGTGAAATCGTCCAATTCTCATCGGGCGAATGGCGCATGCAGAAATCCATCAGCGTCAGCGTGTGATCAGAGTCCTCGACCGCTTCATGATATTGCAGCAACTTCAGCCAGCAGACACGGCGATGATAGAACTGCACGAACTCGCGGTCGACTTCCGCGCACTGATGATCCGTCAACACAAAATCATCGCCTTCGTGTGTGACCTTGCTCAGCAGATAGTCCAAATACGTGTCGTATCCATGTGGCTGGTCACCATCAGGTCGCCCATCGACCTCCATTTGTAGCAAGCCCATGTCCACTCGCATCTGCAGAACGTCCCGTCCATCGGCCCCCGAACAAATGCGCGCACTGACGGTCGTTGGCTTGTAAGCCCAATGGCGTAGTATCTGATCGATGTGTTTGGCTCGAGCCATCACAAGTCACTCGTTCAATCGCTTGATCAAATCCAAAGTATGAATCGCAACGTCGGCACAACGGCAACGTCGGCACAACGGCATGGTCGGCACGCGGCGGGCGGCTCGAAAACGAACGCGGAACAGATGCTAATCCGCGTCGGTCCCAAAGATACTCCGAAGACATTCGGTATTCACCAAACCACCCGCTGCTTCCCAACGCTCGTACGCACCAACAGCAGCGATAACATTACATCCGGTCGAGGACGTCGCGAACAGATCTAATTGTAGCAAAGAGTGACGGGAACGACGACTCGTCCCAGACCGATTTGAATGCGGCAGCCTCAGCGCACCTGCCGCGCGAATACGGAATAATACTCCAGCGCTGCATGGAAAAAGCGCAACTCGCACCGCAATGGCCCTGCGCGCATGGTTCTACTGCACAATCGAAGTTGAAATCGATCCGATTGCGTGTTGGGAACCATTTGCAAGACACGTTCTCGAGCCCTTCAGGCCTCACAACCCACCAACGTGCTGGCATCATTCGGCGGCTTGAACCCTGCAACCAGTTCAGCGTCGGACATGCAAGTCGAAGGATCGAGTCGCGAAAAAGGCGGGATCGGGCTGCGTGTCTTCGTCGATGATCAGAACGTCATCGGCCTCTTTGCCAGCTTCTGCGTCGACGCTGGCGATTTCCGCATCAAGGGGAGCGTCCATATCACGTATCACTTTGCGCACGTCCCACAACAACGCGACCATCATCGCAGTCACCCAAACCAGCGACTCGACGACCTTGCCGCAGACCATCAGGGCAACGAATGGAACACAAATCGCGCTGGCCCAGAGCAGGACGTAAACCCAACCTTGCCGTTGCACGGGGCGCAAGCCCCAGCCCACGTTTTTCTTTCGAAACCAATCGGGATTGCCAAACATGACTCTTCGTCCTCCCCCAAGATGTGTCCCTCAGCATCCACCCACCCATATCCCTTGGGCATCCACCTGCCCCCTGGGCATGAGGCCCATTCGGTACGCGGGCATGGATTCCAAAGCCCTGCAAAACGTGACGCATCAGGGTATTCGCCCGGCATGCTGCGATATTGGGTTGCGACGGACGAAACCAATCCCCACCCCCCCCATCGATGGTATGGCAGGCCCGCTGGCAGCAAATCGAGCGTAAGGTGCACAAGTCAATCGTTCATGGGCGGTTCTCGGCGCATCCGTTTCTTATCGCCCTTTTGGTGCTTTTCACGTAACCGGCGTTCCTTGGAGGCGCGCGACGGTCGCGTCGCACGACGTCTTTTTGGTGCCGTCCGCACCGCCAGTATCAACTGCCGCAGTTTCTCCAGACAATCGGCTCGGTTCCGTACCTGGTCGCGGTACCGCTGGCTGGTGATCACCAAATCGCCATCCGCGTTAATCCGATTCCCATATTGGGCCAGAAACCGCTCGCGCACGCCCACATCAAGGTGCGTGGTCGACTGTACGTTCCAATGCAACGTAACTTTCGAGTTGACTTTGTTGACGTTCTGGCCACCCGGCCCGCTGCTGCGCGAGAAACTGAGCCGCATTTCGGTCAAGGGAATTTGGATCCGGGAATCAACAACAAGCACAGCTCAAACCTCGGCACCGACCAACCGGGCAACTGTCTGGCGCGAAGCGCGTAACAGTTCAAGATAGTCAGCCGTCTCGATTTCTTGCCCCATCAACTTGATCTCAAAAAAGCCATCGTATCCCGCGTCGGTCAACGTCGCCACAATCTTTTCTAACGGTATCACGCCCGCTCCCAACGGACAACGTTCTTGTTCGCCATCCGGATCGTGGCGTGCATCGCCAAGTTGAACTACCGCCAGATGAGGCACGAGCCTGGCAAGTGAATCGACCGTGCCAGCGTCCAACCCGAACGAGTAAGCATCGAACGCGATCTTCAGCCGAGGATGACCAAGCCCTTCGATCAAAGCTACCGTATCCTCAATGCTGGTCAGAAACGTCCACTCGTGGGCACACTTGGCGTGCATCGGCTCTAACGCCAAGACAACGCCATGCTGCTCGGCATACGGCAACAGATCGCTCAACGCACTGTCTAACAAACGTCGCGCATGATTATGAGTATGTCCGGCGCGCGGTCCACTGTGAACAATCAAGCACGCCGCTTGAAGTCGAGCCGCCAACCGCACCGCTTCATGCGCATCCTCGATACTCTCTTTGAATGACCTGCCATCACTGCCGGTGAATCCACCTGCCCAAAGTAAGCTGGATACACGCAGGCCGCAATCCGCAACCAATTCCACGCCCTCCTCGTCACCAAAATCGGACAGTTTATGACGCCATACGGCAATCGCGTCAAAACCGTTCTTCGCGTAACACTGTACATCCTCTTCAAACGACCACCGATAGGTCGTCAATTCATTCATTGAAATATACGCCATCCGTGTATCCTCCTTTCCGCTCCGTCCCGCATTCATGGCACTCGATCGAGCACCTTGGCCTCGTCACGCACCGCTTAACCGACGACATCCCGCTCTAATCCATGAGAAACTCGGTCACCATGGGTTGTCGCGACAAGTAACGACAAGTGTCGCGGCCCCTCTGTTAACGCACCTATGGCTCAGCCCCCCGAACTAGCGAAACACAGCACTAGCGAAACACAGCACTAGCAGATTCGTTCCAGCAGCTTGCACCGGGGGCTCTGCCACGAACTCATATGCTGAATGCACTGGCCAGCCAACTCGCTTCGCACCACCAAGCACACGGCAACACCTTGCAGGCGTACAGTATCGCTGATCCCCAGCAAAGTGTAAAGGATTCCTTGAACCAGCGCGGACCGATCATCCAAACCAACGGCGAAGCCCGCCGAAGATGCATGCCGATCAGGTCAAGCAGCAGTTGCTTCGTTCATTTGTCGACGACTGGCTGGCTGTCTACCTGCAGCTCTTTTGCCGGCATTTCTTTGAGTTCCATGCTCTGCGGTTTCTTTTCTTGCGGCAAGGGTGCGATCGTCCAGGCGACCAGCCAACGCTGGTTTTGCCGCCGCAACGAAAAATCTCTTTCCAGCCGCATGGCCATATCAGGCAGGTGCCCCGCGCCGTAGAAGACGGCCAAGTGTTTCTTGCCCTGGCCGATCTGCGTGCGCAATACTTGTAACGCCTTCTTATTGCGCTCGGTAATCAGCGTCGAACCCTCGGGACCGTTGATTGCCGCAAGCTGTCCCTCCATGTCTTCAAACTGCGTGGCCATCAGCCGTTTCAGACGGTAAGCACGGTCCTTCGCGATGAGCGCTACCAGCAGCTCCATATCGCTGGGGACATTTTTGCCCTTCGATTGTTGCGCCATGGCTTGCCCCATGGCCTTGAGGAACATTTTCAGAAAACTCTCGCCACGATCCTTCATACTCTTGGAGAATTCGTCAGGCGACATATCGGCATGCACGAGATTGGCGACCGAATAGTCAATCTGGTCAAGTTGAAACTCGAGCTTCAGCACGTCTTTCATCATTTTTTGCAAATAGCTTATCGCGCTGCCGCCTCCCTTGCGGCCGCCACGCGGCACGCGCGTTCCCTCGGGCGCAACCAGCTCGTAAAGCACGACGTCGTACGACTCAAACAACTTGTTCAGCTGATCATAATAATCCTTTTCGCCCACATGGACGGCGCCGATCAGGTCCACTACCACAGGCGCTGCCGCGCCCTGCCGGCTCACAAAACGAGTGACCGCCGTCTCCAGGGCAGTCGGTTCCTGGTTCGCGTCCCGCCGCACGCGCAAGTATTTGATACCCTCGTCGCGGGCCGCCTTCGCCTGATCCGCGTTCTTAGCCGGCGTTACCAGAACTGCCTCATCGGCTCGCGCCACGCCGGCACTCGCAACCAGGAGCAGAAGTAGGACCAACGCAAGAGGACCGCGCAGGGGTCGAGCGTGCGAGTAATGGGAAGGTGATCGCGTGTTCATGACAAAAGTGCTCGTATGGAATTCAGGTAATAATTTGACCGCATGGAGGGGAAGATTACTGCGAACTCGGACCTACATGGATCCCCGCCAACCAATCATACTCCCTAACCATGTGGTATACACCGCATGCGACGCTTCCGTGGCAGGCACCGCAGGTGAAGTATATCCCCGTATGCGGTCGGCAGGCAAACCACTGTCGCGGCAAAACACGTGACGCGGGCGAACCAATTCAATTGGCAAAGAAAAAGAATTGATTTCCTTCGGGCCCTGATCATACTGGGGAAATCGCTCAGGCGTTCATGCCTGAGTTTCGGCCTCCCAGGTACCTGCCCCACCTGCGGAGGCCACTTTTTTGCGCTTTCTGCAGCTTTAGACGTTGTCAACGGCCCTCTCTTGCCGATTTCAAAAGCAATCACCTCGTCTTACAACCGTCATGACCGGTGATACGAGAGTTTCCAGAGCCTTTTCTTTGTTCCGGAAGGCCGTCACAGAGCGTCACAAAGCGCCATAAGGGGACCAACGCTTTGCCTATTCTGCCCACTCGCCCTCGACCGGCAGCTAGAAACGGCAAAATCGATAAATCCTGCCAAATTTCGGCAGGGCTTACCGTTCTTACTCAACTTGCACGACGTGCAAATCCGATACTACCGTCACAACAGGAAGCAATCCCACGCCCTTTGCGTAATCCAGGCGTGGCCAACCAAACGCGATAGCCGAAGGTGAAACGGAACCATGTCGATGAACAAAATCACGACCGTGCTGGCGGCGTTGGTAACCGCTATAGCGCTGACCCCAAACGCGTCCGCGCAATTATTTAAACCATTCGCCTTTCCGCCGATCGAGTCGGACTTCCAGTTCTTCGCGCCGGGAGAAATCGACACGTATGGCGGGGGCCCCAAGTACAAGACGGGCTGGTTCGCCACATACGATCGCGTTTACATGAACGTCCAGCGTCCTAATGACGCATACAACCTCTCGCCAAAGATGGGTGATTTCACCTGGGGCAACCGCTTCGACCTGGGATTTGTCGATGACGACAGCAAGGGCTGGATCGGCACCATCTGGCACATCGATGGCCCGAACGAGGAGGACATCGTCGTTGCCGAACGGATCAACCGATTCCTCGCCGATGCGGCTCCGCAGGCAGTGGCAGTCCAGCCATTGCGGGACAACAACTTGCGTCTGACGGGTGATCGCGACTACCTTGTCACCAATAGCGTCAACGTCGCTGACCTGACCGGTGTCGAGCTGAATCGAACCTGGTTGTGGAAACCGTTGCACAACGGCGGGCGTCTACAACCCTTCGTCGGCTTCCGCTATGTTAAATTCATCGACTTCTACCAACGGCAAACGTACCGACGCTACGATGACCTTGGTTTCCAGACGCCGCCAACCGGCATCCCGCCCGCCGACGCGCTGTTGGCAACGACCGAGCAAATTACGTCGCTCGATTCCGGTGTGCAGAACGACATGGTGGGTGGCCAATTGGGCATGCACTGGGACAAGGATTACCGCCGCTGGAATTTCTCGGGGGACGTCAAAGCGTTCGCTCTGCAAAACTTCCAGAACTGGGATAACTCGCTGACAACCGAAACCACGATCTACGGTGGAGCACTTCCGCAAGAAGATACTACTCCTGACACGACCCTGATTGTCAAGAACGGCTATGCCACGCACACCGCCGAGTTCGTGTTTGGTATGGAAGTGCGCGTAGATGCCGCCTATCGAGTCACTCGCGACCTGTCAATGCGATTCGGTTTTGAATTCATTGACTTCGGCCAGGGCGTCGGGCGCGGCATCGACCCGCTGGATAACCAGCAGGCGTTGCTCATGTACGGCGTAACGATGGGCGTAACGTACAACCGCTAGTAGACGCTCGGATAACGCGAAAAACAGACCGCCAGCCGAGTCCTGGTATGAGGGACTCGGTTGGCGTCTTTTCGTTAACCGACCCTTTAACCGCCTGCTCGTGGCCCGTAGCCGATCCGCCCACAGCTCGTAACCCTGATCCTACTCGGGATAATGCACCCAACCCAATACAGCACCATGGCACACGGCACGTTTGCTAAGGCTTCGATTCCGCAAGCTTGCGAAGTTCGTCGATTTCGCCAAGAAGGCGGTGACGGAGGGGACTTTCTGGTCGCAGTTCTTCAAGCAACTCTTCAGCTCGATTGAGCGATGCCTCATCATTGCTGGCGGTCTTGAGAATCTGCCGGTAGCTACGCTGGACTTCTGCTTCAGTAAGCAAAACACGTTCCTCGCCGATTGGAGGGAAGAAATGGTTGGCCGTACTCCCTGCTACTCGCACAACACGGCAGCCAACTTGCAACTCATTACTTCATTGTATGGTCACAAGGCATCAATGCAATACCATCCCAACCCGCCAACGGTTACAACCAAGTTGGGCACCGATACCACTTGACCGTAACTCGCCTTCGCAAGCGTATACGCGTCTGTCAAGACCAGTGGCGCCCTTTGTGGCTGCGTACAGGAGAGCTGCACACGACGCCACTTTGCATGCTGACGCTTCTTGATGAACACTTTAGCCAGCCGCATGACGCGCTGTGGATCGTGGCGGCAAAGTGGTCCGTGCGGACTCGGACGCACGTGACACGTCCAGGCAATTCGGATCGATCACCGCCAATTCCTCGGCAACCGCGTCCACGGCCTGTGCGACCTGTTCTTCGGTGTGGCAAGCGGTGACGAAAAACCGCAAACGTGCCGCTTTTTCTTCGACGGCCGGGTAGAGAATGGGCTGGACATTGATCCCACGCTCAAACAACCGTCGCGATAAACGCAAAGCATGCAGCGAGTTACCGGTGATCACCGGAATCACCGGCGTGCCATTGCTTAGCCCCGTATTGAGTCCGCGTCCTTTGGCACGTTCCAAGAACTGTGCCGCCCGTGCCTGGACACGCCCCACCCGTTGTGGTTCCTTCTCGAGCAACCGCACGGCCGCCATAGCAGCTGCCGCATTCGACGGCGGCAGCCCCACACTGAAAACAAAACCGGGAGCGGTATATTTCAAATACTCGATCAACTCGCCACAGCCAGCGATATAGCCGCCACAACTACCAAGAGCCTTACTCAGGGTCCCCATCCAGATATCAACCGAGTTGGGATCGACGCCAAAATGTTCGCCAATCCCGCGACCATTCGGCCCCATCGTGCCCACCGAATGCGCCTCGTCAATCATCAACAGCGCCTTATGACGCGTTTTCACTTCGACGAATCGTGGCACGTCCGGAAAGTCGCCATCCATGCTGTAAACTCCCTCGATTGCCACCAGAACCCGTCGGTAGTCACGACGAATTTCGCCAAGTACCTTGTCGAGTTCTTGCCAGTCATTGTGAGGAAATGGCCGGCGTCGCGCACCTGACAAAACGGCTCCCTGCACAATGCTGTTGTGGGCTAACGCGTCGTGCACGATCAGATCCCCTGGACCAAACAGGTGGCCGATGGTCGTTTCATTGGTGCTGTGCCCACCCACAAAACAAACGGCGTCCGCTACCCCGACCAATGCGGCCAAGGCCCGTTCAAGTTGTGTATGCACCACTTTCTCGCCCGATACCACGCGACTGGCCGACACGCTCGTGCCGAAACGATCGATCGCCTCTTTGGCTGCGGCCGTAACCACCGGGTCCCCCGACATCCCCAAATAGTTGTAACTGGCAAAACTGATGAGCTCTCTGCCATCAATAATGGTCCGGTCGTTGGTGACCGACTCGTGCACACTGAAGAACGGGTTCGAGATTCCGGTCCTGGAAAAGAGCGCCAGGGACTGCTGCAGCTTTACACACTCGGGCATCTGGGCAAACTGGTAACTCTCCTCAGGCACATCACCGTCGCGGTGCTCCTGCAGCGACTGCCGATACCGGCCCTTGACCCGAGGTTCCGTACCGATGTACTTTTCGATGGCCAATGCCGTTTGCCGGCAGGTTTCAATTTGCTGCAGCGCTTCTTCCGGCAACCGGCCTCCGAACGTCTCTTCCAGCGAATTGGCGATGTACATCCGTTCGAGCGAATCGAGCCCCAAATCGACCACGATATTGGTATCGAGCGTCAGGTCTTTGGCCCGCTCTTTGGCCGTTGCGCGCACATGTGCCAGCACTTCGGCGGCCACCACGACATTGGGTTCAACGAGCTGCTCGGCCAACTTGGCCTGCTCGACCGCCGCCGCCGACTTAGCCGCCGCGCGATCTAACGGCATGGACTCCCAGGCAAACCATTTGGCAACGGCTTGCAATTCATCGTTCAGGAAATATTCGCGACACGCGCTACGTTGAATCTTCCCGCTGGATGTCTTCGGAATGGATCCGAACCGTACCAACACGATTCCATCCGGTGGTAACTCATGTTCAGCAGTCACGTTACGGCGCACTTTCTCGATAACGTCGGACCAATCCTTGTGACGCCGCCGTTCCGTCTCCGCCACAATGATCAAACGTTCCTGATCGTTCATTTCCAGTGCGAAAGCACCGACGGCGCCCGCTTGCAAACGGTTGTCGGTCTGCTCGACCGTCCGTTCGATGTCCTGCGGATAGCGATTCACGCCGCGCACGATAATCAGGTCCTTGAGTCGACCGGTCACGAAGAGTTCGCCATCGCCAATAAAGCCCAGGTCACCGGTACGCAGGTAGGTGAGGCCGTCATCATCCCCGTTAGCCATTCGCGCCTGGAACGTTTCGCGCGACGCCTTTTCGTTGTTCCAATAGCCTAGCCCGACGCTCGGGCTGTTGACCCAAATCTCCCCCACTTGGTGCTCAGGCAACCGCACACACGTCTCCGGCTCGACAATCGCCACTTCTTCGTCAGGCAGCACACGGCCGCAACCGACGAGAACACGTTCGTTTTCGTGTCCAGCAGGCACCGCCACGACGCGGTGTTCGTCAAGTGCCTTACCATCGAATCGGCCCATCTTGGGCACTTTCGTTTTATACGCACCCGTGACAATCAAGGTCGTCTCGGCCATGCCGTAACAGGGCAAGAAGGCCTCGCGACGAAAGCCGACCTTTTCAAACTTTTCACAAAATGCGGCTAAAGTCGCGGGGCGAATCGGCTCGGCGCCGTTGAAAGCGGTATCCCAAGCACTCAGATCGAGCCCCTCCATTTGTTCTTCGGTCACTTTCTGCGCACACAGGTCGTAGGCAAAATTCGGACCGCCGCTGATCGTTGCTCGGTACTGTGTCATCGTGCGCAACCAGCGCACCGGCTTCTGCAGAAAGGCCATCGGTGACATCAGTACATTGGGACGACCATAAAAGAGTGGCTCCAGCACACCGCCTACCAAGCCCATATCGTGGTAAGTCGGCAGCCAGGAGATTCCCAAGCCCGTCTGACTTGGCTCGAACGAATATACGATCGCCTGCACGTTGTAGATGATGTTGTTGTGCGACAGCATGACTCCCTTAGGAGTCCCCGTCGAGCCGGACGTATACTGGAGCAGAGCAAGGTCGTCGCCACGGACATTCGGCGAAACCCATTGTGACGCGAGCTCTTTGGGGACCTCGTCGACCGCCAACCACTCCAGCTCCTTGAGGCTGGGCGTGTCATCGAGTGCCGCCGCCGAGCGATCTCGTACGTTGGCCACCGTCAGTGCCACCATCGCTTCGGCATCATCGGAAATGGCCTGTAATCGTTTCATATTGCGGTTTCGCCGCGGCCTGAAGGCCGGTACCGCCACGGTCCCAGCACACATGCATCCGAAGAAAGCTTTGACGAATGCGAGCCCCGGCGGGAACATCAGCAAGGCTTGCTTACCGGTGAGCCCGCGCTGCATCAGAGCAACAGCAATCGCGCGACTCTCACACTGCAGTTCGGCGTACGTGATCTGTTGGTCATTGCCTTCGCCATCCGAAACGTAGAACGCCACCTGCTCCGGCCGCTCGGCGGCCCAATAATCCAGGACATCCGCGATGTTCGTGGTCGGTGGGGGAGTAAAGGGGGCATAGAATCGGTCTAAGTTCACCGTAGTAAAACTCCAACATCAAGGCGTTGACGTTCCCGACAAACGGGCCGACGTCGCTGGCGGAGAAAGCCATCGAAAGGCCTGGTTTGAGCGGCACGCCAAAAAAACAGGGAGACTGCGCTGTCGCAAAGCTGATGCCCGAGACGCGTAGACGAAAATTCCGGACGGACGCCTATCACGCAGAATCGGGTCATATTAGCGACAACTGCAGTCTTTCGACCCAGTTTCGAGACACCGTGTCCTCGTAGGTCATTTAATTGATACCTCTTTACTCACTCAACACAACACCCCCCCCCATTTGAAGCAGCGGCAGACATCGCCAGAGCCACCCCTTCGTTCATTCGCCGCCCCCCAATTTAACTCCACTCGCGTCGACTGCTTGCTTCGTGATGTGTGTCGACTTAGATTGGCACTCAAGAAGTAGTACTCGTTATTGAGGATTTGAGCAGTATCTTCCAGATCTTCCAGTTCTTTGTTTTTGAATGAGGGCATTATGCACTCCAGCAATCTGCGTAAATTGGTCGTAATGGCCACTCTACTGGCGATAGTCGGCATCCCAAGCGGCTGCAAGAAAAATTCGACGACCGACGAAAAAGAGACTGCCTCAGCAAGCTCCGCTCGGCAAGAAGAAACAAGTACCAACCGAGTAGCCCCGAAAAGCTCTCGAGACAATGCCACAAAAACGGATCCCAAAATGGCCCCCCAGAAAGGTGGAGCTCCGAAAGGCAAGACTCGAAAGGGCGGCCGCAGAAAAGCCCCGGGGCCTACACCCCAAGAGAAAGCCGTACTGGCACTGGCGAAACGAGTCGGTGGCAACGCTGAGCGAATCCCCGGCGGTGGTGGACCACCCGGCGCCCTGGCATTTGTCGAACTGCCCGGCGACAAGGGCAAAAACGAAGACCTGAAAATCGTCGCCGCCCTCCCCACGCTCGTCTCACTGCGAATCGAGAGCCCCGGTTTCTCCGACGAGGGCATGCCGACGATCGCCGCCATCCCAAGTATTGGCACCTTGCACTTGATCGGCAATTCTTTCACCGACAAGGGGGTCGCACTACTGGCCGGTCACAAGAAGCTGCGTATCCTGATTCTCGATCGAGTGGCAATCGGCACACCCGGCTTGGCTGCGCTCGCGAAGAACGAGTCTTTGGAATTCGTCGATCTGGTCGACATCCCGGTCACAGCGGAAGTCCTCGCCGGCCTGAAACAGCTGCGCATGACACGTGAACTCCGTTTGATCCGCAGTCGGATCTCCGCGAAGGACCAAGAGGCCCTGAAAGAGCAACTGCCCGATTGCGACGTTTTGGTGACCGAAACCGAATCACAGTAACGGCTTATCATGCTGAGCGGTTGGGCCTGGAGACACTCGATCGCGGGAGCGGCCGCTTCGGCCACCTGATAGTTGCGCAGCGCACTGGCGCCAAACGAATTCCGGCGCGCGGTGTCCGTGTGTGCCACTGCATGCGCAAACGATCACGCGATCCCGATCGATCTGGCACCTCCGCTCCACTCATCCACTCCCCGACTCGCATCCCTAGAAAATCCATAACGGAAGTGCATGGGAATCGAACCCACCAGCCGCACGATTAACATACGGCTCAACGGTTTTGAAGACCGCGGCCACCACCAGGTGTGCAAGCACTTCCAAAGATCGGCTCGTCCCAAAATCGGCGGCCGACCATGAGATGTTGTAGCCATGCCAGTAACCCCTACGGTTACACCAACCACGGAACCAATATCCAGCTTCAAGTGGCGTCCGAGTTGAAAGGGGGGAGGCCAACGGTCAAGCCCAGTCCATGCCCGTTTCATGGTGAATCCGTTCTTCAAAATTGCCGAGCAGGCCACCGATCACGTCCCACCCATGCGGCAAGCGCACTTCAATGTCGCCCTGCTGATTCACACGTACGACCGTATCGTCCAGCACGCCTGCCCCAGGCAGATCCCTAACGTGAAGTTCATCGTCCTTCACAATCGCCTTGAGCGACTTACCTGTCATCTCAATAAACTTCATGGCTACTGCTCTGTAAAACGCGACAAACGGTAAATGCCATATCCTAACACGGGGCGTCCAGAGTCCAGCGGTACAACCAACGCCCTTCGCGTCTATGCTACCACAACCGGAAACGGGAATACAGAGACTTCCGACAATCGCGCCTGCGAAAAATGCTCGTGTCATGCCACGTTCGATGCGCGCACCGTTAACAATCTGGTAACCGTTTAATTCCGCAAGAACCATCGACTTCCTGCCAGCAGTCCCGACTCTCAGGCGGTCTCTTGCGCGACGATCGCTTGGCGAACCTTTTCCGACAGGGCCAACAGTTCCGGTACTTCAAGCTGTTCCGCGCGCACGTCAGCACGGTAAGGCGTATCCGCGAGCACCTGGTCGATGGCCGTTTTGCCCAACGGTTTTTTGTAGGCACTGATGAGGCCGCTGCGCAAAAACTTGCGACGGTGGCGGAACACATTCCGCGAAAACGCGTGGAAAAAACGCAAATCGGGGATTTGTGCGCGTCGGGCCGGGTCAACCACCAGGTGAATGATTGCGGAATGAACTTTGGGGCGCGGCCAGAAGACCGAGGGCGGCAGCACGCGCACCAGATGAGTTTCACACTGGCTTTGGATCCATACACTTAAGGCACTGTAGTCTTTGGTCCGAGGCCGCGCCATGATACGATCGGCCAATTCCTTTTGGATCGTCACCGTCATGCTGTACGGCACAATGTCGGTCAACAGCAAATTGGAAACAACGGGAGTGGCAATGTTGTACGGCAGGTTGGCCGCCAACTTCAGTCGGCGCCGCGGCGCCGCGTTGACCTGTTGAGCGATCGTATCGAGGACCGTCGCGTTGAAGCGGTTCTTGTTCTTGAGCACATCCATGTGCAGCAACGTCACATTGTCACAATCAACGAGTTCTTCCATCGCCAGCTGCTGCATTTCCTGACTGATCTCGACGCTCACCACGGCGCCGGCCCGAGCCGCCAACAGTGCGGTCAGCGAACCGGTGCCGGTACCGACTTCAAGCACGACGTCGCGCCCGCCCAGGTTAGCTGAGTCCGCCAGCAATTGCACGAGGTTCAAGTCGACCAGGAAATTCTGGCCGTGCCGTGTATCAGGACGAATTCCCGCATCTCGGAACCGTTTCTTCAAAAACGAAATTGTCTGCCGGTTATTCATAGTCGTCCATTCACTTTGGCAAATTCGGCCGCTTTGGCATTCACCTCGTTATCTCGTACCCTCTAAGCCTGCCCGGCCTGCGGATCTTGCCCCCACTTTTCAAACGGTCCGGCGAGCAACTGGTCTCGACCGCCGCGCAACTGCCGCTCGACATACTTCGCCAGCACATCGGTTTCCAAATTGACCGGGTCGCCCACTTGCATCGGCCCCAAAGTGGTTACGTCCAGCGTATGGGGAATCAAAGCCACGCTAAACCGCTCGTCTTCCACGTCGACGAGCGTCAGGCTGATGCCGTCCACCGTGACCGACCCTTTACTGGCCATCTGCAACGTCAACACAGAGGGCACGCGAAACCAGAATGTTGACCAATCCTTGTCGTCGATCCGCTGGTCCAAGTGGCCCAAGCCGTCAATGTGCCCGGTCACAAAATGGCCGCCAACACGATCGCCTAATCGTAACGACCGCTCCAGATTGACAAAGCTGCCCGCGACCAAAGCACCCAGATTCGTGCGACTGAGCGTTTCCTCACCCGCATCGAACCCGAACGATTCATGATCCACCTCGACCACTGTCAAACAGCAGCCATTGACGGCAATACTATCACCAATCTTGGTTTCCGCAGCAAACTGTGGCGCATGGACGATCAGCCGAACACCTGGAGGGTCAGCCTTCAACGCGTGGATCGTGGCACGTATTTCGACAAGTCCGGTGAACATCTCACTTCTTTCTGTTCTTGTAAATCGGTATCGGATTCCCCATTTTTGCCGACGCCACTTCACGACGCCACTTCACGACGCCACTTCACGACGCCCCCAGCGCGCCATGCAGCCGCCGAGCGCCGAGCCGCTCAAAACACCCACAGGAGGGCCCATGGGCCAAATCAACTCCTTCACCACCGTTCGGCCGCCGAAAATCCCACCCTAGCCGTCCTCGCGGCGGCCAAGCCTCACGCCGCGCCGCTCAACTCACACACCCCGCCCACAGCTGCGTGGCGCGACGAACGCAACATCGGCGAGTGTAGATCGCCCGCAGCCAAACCGCAACCGAGACCGCCGCCGTACGCCCAATGCCGGCAGCGCCACGCCTGCCGCCTAGGCATGCGACCACCGATCAGGCAAAATATCGGTGGTTTCGCAAATGGGTGGCGGGGCCAAGGTTCCTTTGCACCGTGCCTTTACACTGTGTCTCCGCACCGTGTCTTCGCACCGTGCTACTGAGGGTAATAAGCCAGTTTTCTTGCGCAAATTTCAGCGACCAACGGGAGCGGGGCAATGATGTCCGAGCGGTAGCTCGCAGTTGGTTGGCGGCCCGGCCGCCCTGTGTTCTTCGCAATGTGTTTTTTGTCCAATGGTTCGCGGTCCCGGCAAACGGGACATTTCAATAATCTCGTACACGGGAAGCAAACGATGAGTATCATTACCTCCGTCCACGGCCGCCAGATTCTGGACAGCCGTGGCAACCCGACAGTGGAAGTGGAAGTATCGTTGAGTGACGGATCGAGCGGTCGTGCAGACGTCCCAAGTGGTGCCAGCACGGGTGTGCACGAGGCATGGGAGCTGCGTGATGGTGACAAGTCGACCTATATGGGCAAAGGGGTGCTCAAGGCCGTCGAGAACATCAATACGAAAATCGCCGACTGCCTGACCGGTTTGGACGGCCTGGCCCAAGGGGACGTCGACCGCGCGATGATCGAATTGGACGGCACGCCGAACAAGAAACAACTCGGCGCAAACGCCATCCTCGGCGTCTCGATGGCCGTCGCCAAAGCAGCCGCACAGTACACCGACCAACCACTCTATCGTTACTTGGGCGGCGTGGGAGCCACGCTGTTACCCGCCCCCATGATGAATATCGTCAACGGCGGCGAACACGCCGACAACTCCGTCGATGTGCAGGAATTCATGGTCATGCCACTCGGCTTTGACCGCTTCTCCGACGCGTTGCGCTGCGGTGTCGAGGTATTCCATAGCCTTAAGAAAGTGCTGCAAGGCAAGAATCTGAGCACCTCGGTGGGCGACGAAGGTGGTTTTGCGCCCAATCTGGGTAGCAACGCCGAAGCACTCGACTTGATCATGGAAGCGATCACCAACGCTGGCTACGAGCCCGGTAAGCAGGCCTTCATCGCTCTGGACGTGGCGGCGAACGAACTGTTCGATGACGCCAAGAAAACGTACACGATTGACGGCAAAGCGATTGACGCAACCGGCATGACCGAGCTGCTGTCGAGCTGGGTCGACAAGTACCCGATCGTCTCGATCGAAGATGGCTGCAGCGAAGACGATTGGGACGGCTGGAAAGTAATGACGGACGCCTTGGGCGACAAGATTCAGATCGTCGGCGATGACCTATTTGTGACCAATACCGAACGACTCCAACGTGGCATCGACATGGGAATCGCCAACAGCATCTTGATTAAGGTCAACCAAATCGGCTCGATCTCCGAAACGATCGCCGCCATTCGCTTGGCGCAACGTAGCAACTATACGACGGTGACGAGCCACCGTAGTGGTGAAACCGAAGATTCGACCATCGCGGATCTGGCCGTGGCCCTCTGCACCGGTCAGATTAAGACGGGGTCCGCGTCGCGCACCGATCGCATGGCAAAGTACAACCAATTGCTCCGTATCGAAGAAGACCTGGGCGACTCGGCTCAGTTCGCCGGTCCGCTGTTCAAAATGTAATCTGGCAACTGCCTTCGCGCAACCTTGCCAGCAGCTTAACACCGTGGGACGAGCAACTTTGCTCGTCCCACGGCTCGTTATTGCCCGAGCGCGCAGCGCAAGGTTGCTAATGCAATCAACTGGCTGGCAGACGTTTGTCCCCCGGCACGTGATACACGCCCACCTTCCTGATACACTGAGAACGTGTTTTAGAATTCGCGGAGGAGCGGCTCGGAGCCGAAGATCGCTTGGTTCTGCTCCGAAATCGAGGTTGAAATCGAACCAGTTGTGCGTTGGGAACCATTTTCAAAACACGTTCTGAGAAGATCGTGCCGAAAAGGCTGCGGTAGAACCGGGCCTGGGTTAAGGGAAGGGACACCCGCTCGAGGCCGACCGAGTACGGCCCGAGCGTGATTCGCAACTTCTGAGGAACATCTGCTCATGACGTGGATTCTGGAAGAACCGATCTACATTGTTATCCTCGGCGTTCTGGTGCTGGGTTTCCTCGGCTTTGCCCTGATGCAAACCGGCTATCGCAGCATCTTTCACGCGATGCTGCCGGTTGTCGCACTGACGGTTGGCTTGCTGATCCTCGAGCACTCGGTCGAAACGGATAAGGAGCAAGTGGAAGCAACATTGCAGCAGATCGCGCGCGATGTCGAGGCAAATGACCTCGATGCGATTTACGCTCATATCTATTCGGGAGCTCCCGAAATACTGGCGCGCGCCAAACGTGAATTCCCTCGGTACACTTTTGGACGTGTCAAGATCAAGAACAATGTCGAAGTCGTGTTTGAAAACGACCAGCAGCCACGCAAAGCGATCGTGACCTTTAACGTGGTGGTGGATGTACGGCAAGGGTCATTCCACCACCCACACGTGCCACGGTTCGTCCGCGTCACTCTGGCGCTGGAAGATGGAAAATGGCGCGTCGCAGCCTACTCGCATTCCGATCCTATCAAGACGTTCCAAGGGCCCAGCAACCCCAGGGTCGTCCCTTCGGGACTGGAACAATAGCAGATACGATACAACACGTGAAATGCCAACGTAGCCGTTCACGGTGCTTCGTTTCAACACAGCGACTCACGGTAAAAGCAGCGAATTCGGCCCGGCAGGGCCAGCCCAGCCTTTGCCGGTGCCGTAAGGCACCGGTGTCGTTATCAAGAGAATCGTTAGCCCCGGCAGGGGCGGCACAGGAAGGACGAGGGCTGGCGTCTGTATCGCCCCTGCCGGGGCTTTACCGATATTGTT
>JAJRVM010000172.1 GCA_024277285.1 Planctomycetota bacterium | reverse complement strand
CGATTGCTCAAGCGGCAATGCAGATGCAAAGTGCCCACGAAGTAGATGCTTTCTTGAAGGAGGAACTGAAAAAAATAGCGCGGCGCGCCGGTTATTGATGGATTGGATTCTGATGGATTGGGTTTGCGATCAGCCCCTTTTGGAAACCGAGCGCGGCACAACTTGGTGCTTGCACCCCCCTGCAGACGCCCCTTGAGCTTGAAAACCTTGAGCTTGAAAAACGGTCAAATGAGCTTCCCTGGTATAGAAGAGTGCTTCGGTAGGGGAGACCTCGACGGATAGTTTTTCTTGGCAAGACGAACAATTGAATGAAAACTCCCTTGATGACCGTCGCGAAGGCGGTTCGGATCAGACTGGATCTGACGTGTCGACAATACCCTCCCCGAAAACAAACAACTACCAACGCGTGCGCATTCGTTTCCGTAAGGAAGGCGATCTGCGTTGGATCAGCCATCGCGACTTGGCGCGGACGGTGGAACGTTTGTTACGGCGAGCTGAATTGGCGTTGCGCATGAGCGAGGGATTTCATCCGAAACCCAAAATGAGCTTCCCATCCGCCCTGGCACTCGGCATCGAAGGCCATGGCGAAGTGATGGATTTGGAACTAGTGGAACCGGTCGAACCACAAGTGTTGCTGCGGCGACTCAATGTGCTTGCGCCCCCCGGCTTGGTCATTGCCGAGGTGGTGACGCTCGCGGAGGGCCAGCGCAAGGCACGTGTCCGGTCGATGCTGTACCAGTATCCCATTCCTGACGAGCGATGTGCGCAAGTCGAGCAGGCGATCGTGGCCCTGCTGGCTGCTTCGTCGCTGCTGGTGCCACGTGATGGCCGGCGCGAACCGGTCGATATTCGAGCTGATCTCATGTCCGCCGAGTTGCATGCCGGCATCGTGCGCTTTCGGTTGCGCGCAACCGACAAGGCTTCCGCACGTCCACGTGACGTGCTGCATGCGCTGGGATTGACCGATCTCGAACAGCAAGGACAAATCATTACGCGGTCAGAAGTCGAGTTGGTTTCATGATCGCATCGTATTTCAAAGTGACTCAACTGCCATCCCGCGGACGACTGCGGGATGACGCGACAAATCAACCGGCTCGATACCGGCGCGGTAAACTGTTCAGCCAGTTGCCTCCTGGTAGGGCCCCGACTAACACAAGGCAGAGACTGTTTCATGAAAAAGGAAATCTTGATCAACGTCTCGCAACCGGAAGAATGCCGGATCGCGATCGTTGAAGACGGCCTGCTCGAAGAACTCTATATCGAACGAGCTAGCCAGGACAATTACGTTGGCAACATCTACAAGGGACGCGTCGTCAACCTGGAGCCCAGTATTCAGGCGGCATTCGTCGATTTCGGTGTTGGCCGCAACGGATTCTTGCACATCAGCGATGTCGAACCGCAGTACTTTCGCCAAGGTGGCTATGATCCCCAACAGATCATCGCCTCGGAACGCGAAGCGCGTGAGGAACAATTGAAGGCGAACGACGGCGATAAACGCCAGGATCGGCAACGCAATCGCCGCCGCCCCGGAACTCGGCCACGCGTGAAGCCGCCGATCCAGGAGATTTTCAAACGTGGCGACGAAGTTCTTGTCCAAGTGATCAAAGAGGGGATTGGTACCAAGGGCCCGACGCTGTCGACCTACGTCAGCATCCCCGGACGGTATCTTGTGCTGATGCCCGCGCTGGGACGCGTCGGTGTGTCACGCAAGATCGACGACGAGGACGAGCGGCGGAAATTGCGCGATACAATGCTCGAATTGAACCCGCCTCGTGGGCTCGGCTTCATCGTTCGTACTGCCGGCCAGGGACGTACCAAGAAAGAACTCTCGCGCGATCTCGCGTACCTGTTGCGACTTTGGAAAGTCATCGTGCGCCGGATTCGCAAGCACCCGGCACCGATCGACATCTACGAAGAAAGCGACATGATCATCCGTACCATTCGCGATATCTTCACCAACGATGTCGATGCGATCTATGTCGATGAAGAGTCGGCGTATGAACGGGCCAAGGAGTTCTTGCAACTGGTCATGCCACGCCACGTAGGCAGGTTGCAACTCTACTCCGGCAAAGAACCACTGTTTCACAAATACAAGTTAGAGGCCGAGATCGCACGCATCCATAAACGTGAGGTGCCGCTGGATGCCGGCGGGTCGATCGTGATTGATCCGACCGAGGCGCTCGTGGCGATCGATGTTAACAGCGGGAATTTCCGCGCCGATGACTCGGCCGAAGAGACCGCCTTTCAGATGAACCTGCAGGCGGCCAAAGAGATCGCTCGTCAATTGCGTTTACGTGACCTCGGTGGCGTGATCGTCAATGACTTCATCGATATGCGCAAGGAAAAACATCGCCGCGGCTTGGAGCGTGCCATGCGAGATTCGCTGAAGCGGGATCGAGCACGCACGAAGATCCTTCGTACCAGCCCCTTTGGGCTGATCGAAATGACGCGACAACGTATCCGGCCTAGCTTGAAACGGAGTGTCTATACGGATTGCCCCTGTTGCAACGGTCGGGGTGCCGTCAAGACGGATGAGAGTATGTCGATCGAAGTGGTGCGGATGCTGATGCTCGCGAGCCAACAGCCCAATATCGCACGTGTCACCGTACGCGTGAATGATCAAGTGGCATCGTACTTGAATAACAAGAAACGTAAGGAAATCACGTTGCTCGAAGAAGAGGGTGGAATGGCCGTGCAAATCCTCGGGAGTGAGTCCTTGTTCCCAGAGCACTTGGATCTCGATTGCCGTGATGGTGAAGGACGCGAACTGAAGCTGGTTTAGACGAACGGCAGAAACCGGCTTACCAGCAGCTGCCGTTGCCACAATGCCGGCAACCGGAGAGTGTAGCACCCTGCGACGGCAGCCAAGGGACTGTTCCACTCGCCGCTCGCCCTAGGGCGGACGGCGCTAAGGGGTGGGCACAGGTTGGACGCCCCCCCATGCCGCGTTCGCCCGTGTGGTCAAGGTTTCCAACCGCCGAATTTGAACCGTCGCCGCGCAGCCGAAAATGCGCGAGCGCGCGGAGCGGAGTGCATGGCCGAACCGCCGTGGGGGCCGGCAGAATGGCTGTTTGCCCCCTCGGGTGGGGTTTCGGATTTCACTGCCGTAGCCCTCGACGAGTTGGCAATCATCGATTAAGCTGTGATGTTTCCCGTCCATTTTGGTGAGCCCATTGTGGTGAGTTAGAACACGAGTAGTAGAAGTTAAGGTCAACGCGATGTATGCGATCATTGCTGAATGCGGACGACAGTATCGAGTCGAAGAGGGCCAGGAACTGGACATCGACTATCGGGAATCGGTCACGAAAGGTGATGCGGTCGAGTTCGGCCGTGTGTTGGCCGTCGGCGGTGAAGGGAGTCTGCAGCTGGGCCAACCGGCGATCGACGGTGCGAAAGTAACGGCCGAGGTGCTCGGTGTGGAACAGGGAACCAAGCTCTACATCCAGAAGATGCGGCGCCGCAAGACCTACCGTCGCCGTACCGGTCATCGGCAACTGTACACGCGTGTGCGCATCAATAAGATCGAGTGCCCATAGCCCGCGCTCTTTTCGCCCCTGATATTCTTTGCGCTTCTCCCGGTCTTGGCTGTGGACGCCGTCATGGCGATTCTTTTGGGAGGGCAAAAAAGATGGCTGGCAAAGAAGATCTGCGCTGCCCGCGCTCTTTTCGCCTCTAATGTTCTTTGCGCTTCTCCCGTTCTTGGCTGTGGATGTCGTTACGGCGATTCTTTTGGGAGGGCAAAAAAGATGGCTGGCAAAGAAGATCTGCGCTGTCGCCGTGAGGCAGTGAATTGTGGCGTGTCTTGCGGGCGCTCCACATTTCGCAAACTGTCCAGCTTTTCAGCTGCGGGGAATAATTTGGCCTCGTGTTGCGGAGGCCGGGGGGGAGTTGGAAGATTTTGTGAAAAAGTGTTTTCTCCAGTCCTCAGCTGCACATTGTTCACGCGATTTTTCGCAACCTGTTGGGACAAGGGAAGTTAGGGTCGTGTTAGGGCCGATATGGCGGGCCCATGCTAGCACTCGGCCGATGGCGTAAACCATTTAGCAGTCGGGACCTACGAACGAAAACACGTGCGTGATTGACTGCCGATCTCAAATCGCTAAACTCGTCCCTCTATGCTAAATGTTGTAGCAGCACTCGGTGCCACTACAATATGTTGTAGATGTCGCGTTCCTCCAATTTGCGCAATCCTCCTGTCCTGTTCGGGACAACTGACTGATAAATTCGCCGTAAGCGGCTGCGCGTGTGGAAAGAGTTGAAGAACGTGGCATTCGGAACCTGATAGTGTATATTTGTATACTGTTCGTCCGGGATTACGTGTTCCAGGAAGGCGAATGGACAGCAGAAGGAGCTGAACCATGGCGAGTGTAGAGTTCGACCGCAGTCAGTTACAGGCATCTTCTTCCAACGGGTCTCAGTCGGCTGTGGGTGGGATGCGAATCACGCCTCAATTTTGTCCGGCAGACGCCGCGGATCCCTTTGATACGGTCGAGTGGGAGTCGCGCAGTGCGGCGATCAAGGGCGAGGACGGCGAGGTGTTGTTCGAGCAGCACGACTGCGAGATTCCGGCTCGGTGGAGCCAGTTGGCCACGAATGTGGTGGTCAGCAAGTATTATTATGGTGAGAACGGCACGCCGCAGCGCGAGCGAAGTGTACGCCAGTTGATTCATCGCGTGGCGCGAACGATTGCGGACTGGGGTGTAGCGGACGGGTACTTTGGCAGTGTTGAGGACGGTGAGCATTTTTACCGCGAGTTGAGTTGGTTGTGTTTACACCAGCACGGTTCGTTTAATTCCCCCGTTTGGTTCAACGTGGGGCTGCATCACCAGTATGGCGTGACGGGTGACCGCTGCAATTGGCGGTGGGATCCGCGCACTGGCGAGGCGATTCAGACGGAGAATCCGTACGAGTATCCTCAGGCTTCGGCATGTTTCATCCAGAGTGTGGGTGACAACATGGAAGAGATCATGGCCTTAGCGACGAGCGAGGCGATGCTCTTCAAGTTTGGCTCGGGTACGGGGAGCGACTTGTCGACGATTCGTTCGCACCGCGAGAAGTTGTCGGGTGGTGGGCGCCCCTCGGGTCCATTGTCATTCATGCGGGTATACGACCAGATTGCGGCGGTCGTGAAATCGGGCGGCAAGACACGTCGCGCGGCGAAGATGCAATCGCTCAAGATCTGGCACCCTGATATTCTTGAGTTCATTGAGTGCAAGTGGAAGGAAGAGCAGAAGGCGCACGTCCTGATCGAGAAGGGCGGTTACGAGGCGAACTTCAACGGCGAGGCATACAGTTCGATTTTGTTCCAGAACGCGAATCTGTCGGTACGGCTGACGGATGAGTTCATGGACACGCTTGGACAAGGCGGCCAATGGGCGACGCGTTGGGTCACGGACAATGCTCGACCGGGTCCCACTTTTGCCGCTCCGGAGCTGATGAAACGCATGGCCGAATGTGCCTGGCACTGCGGTGATCCGGGCGTGCAGTATGACACGACGATCAATCGCTGGCACACCTGTCCCAACTCGGGGCGCATCAACGCCAGCAACCCATGTTCCGAATACATGTTCCTGGACGACACGGCCTGTAATCTGGCCAGCATCAACTTGATGAAGTTTCGCCGAGGTGACGGCACATTCGACGTGCAGCGGTTCGCCGACGCGTGCCGCCTCTTTTTTATTGCCCAGGAGATTCTGGTTGATCACGCCAGTTATCCGACCAAGCAGATTGCTGAGAACAGCCATCGCTACCGACCATTGGGGCTGGGTTACTCCAATCTTGGCAGTGTTGTGATGACCAGTGGGTTGCCGTATGATTCCGACGCGGCTCGAGGCCTTTGCGGTTCGATCACCGCGTTATTGCACGGTGCCGCGAATCGGACCAGTGCCGAGCTTGCTGCGGTGGTGGGGACGTTCGATCGCTTTGCGGAGAACCGTGATCCCATGTTGCGTGTGATGCAGATGCATCGCGACAAGGTCGAGGCGATTGACGAGAGTTGTCCAACGTACTTGAAGGATTCCGCACGTAATTTGTGGGACGAGGTATTGGCGTTCGGTCGCCAGCATGGATTCCGCAACGCGCAAGCGACCGTGTTAGCGCCAACCGGTACCATCAGTTTCATGATGGATTGCGACACGACGGGGATCGAGCCTGACATCGCGTTGGTGAAGTACAAACAGTTGGCGGGTGGCGGTTCGATGAAGATCGTGAACCATTCGGTACCTGCCGGCCTACAGGCCCTCGGTTACGATGATGCTCAGATTGCCGAGATCAGGAAGTATATCGAGTCGGAAGACACGATCGAGGGTGCGCCGCACATCAGGGACGAGCACTTGCCGGTCTTTGACTGTGCGTTCCAGCCGGCCAAGGGGAAACGGAGTATCGCGTGGCGCGCGCACATTCGCATGATGGCGGCAGCTCAGCCGTTCCTGTCGGGTGCGATTTCCAAGACGGTGAACATGCCCCGAGACACGACGGTCGAGGACGTTGCCGAAGCCTATCGTTGGGGTTGGCAGATGGGACTCAAGGCGTTGGCGATCTACCGCGACGGGTCGAAGCAGAGCCAGCCGTTGTCGACTCAGTCGGAATCGGACAAGGCGGCCGAGAAAGAAAAGGCTTCGGCGCGGCCCAAACGTGAACGTCTTCCTGACACGCGCCAGTCGTTGACTCACAAGTTCAACGTTGGCGGCCACGAAGGCTATATCAATGTCGGGCTTTATCCCGACGGGCGTCCTGGTGAGTTGTTTTTGACGATGGCCAAGGAGGGGAGCACGGTCGGTGGCATGATGGACGCGTTTGGAACCGCCATCTCATTGAGCCTGCAATACGGTGTGCCGGTGGAAGTGCTGGTCAACAAGTTCTCCCACATGCGTTTCGAGCCGATGGGGCACACGTCCAATCCGGATATTCGTATCGCCAAGAGTGTGGTGGACTATATTTTCCGCTGGCTCGGCAACACGTTCCTGCCCGGGTTCCGCGAAGCCAGTGTTGGCTTGCCGCCTGCCGGTGAAGCGAAAGTGGTCGACACCAATTCGGGCAATACGGCGGCGGTGGCCGACTATCCGACGGCGGCTAACCATGATGCCATCAATGGCAATGGTCGAGTCGATTATGCGGCGTTGGAGCGTGCCGGGCTCTCCGTGACGGTTGATCAGAATGGCGCGTCAATGGATACGCGCAGCGAACAGTTCGCGCGGTTCCAAAGCGATGCCCCAAGTTGCGATACTTGCGGAGCCATTACGGTTCGTAACGGAAACTGTTACCTCTGCCACAACTGTGGCAACAGCATGGGTTGCTCATAAAGGAATTCATGGGCCTGGAAGCCCGAGCAACCCACCTGATTCTGACAAGGCATCGTCGCGGGACCGCGGCGGTGCCTTTTTTTAGCCGTTCGCGGCCCTTGGCCGCGAACGGTTGCTCCTGCTTTTTGTCGTACCTGTTCACGGAGATGATGCCACGAACAGCTCGTTCAGACGGGGGACCGCTGATGAACGCAGATAAGCGCTAATGGAAAAGGCCCTCCGCCGGGCTTGTCCCGGCAGGAGGCACGACTGGTCAGCTACATCAGCGCGTCGATCATCACGATGCTGCCGACGATCACGGCGCCGATCGCAGCCAGCAGGACGGCGCCGCTGGCGGTGTCCAGCGCGTCGCGTAGTTGTGGGTGAAAGTTGCCGTCGATTGCCTTGGCCATGGATTCCAACGCGGAATTAAGCATCTCGGCAACGAACACGATGACGATGCACAGCAGCAAGACGCACCATTGCCACGCCGACACGTTGGCCAGTGCCGCCACGACAACCACGGTCACGGCACAGAACGCGTGCACTAAAAAACTGCTTTGACCACGCACGCCGACCGCGATGCCGCGAAAGGCGTCGCGAAACTTCCGGGGCCACGAGCGCGATTGAGTGGTCGGCGAGTTCATGGCGTCAGCTCTCGATTTCAATCCGTCTATTCCAATCCCATCGCACCGACGGGCGGGATGGGAACGCCGGCCAACCGTCCCAGCTTGCCACTTGGCAGGAACCGCGGTTCGATGGTGAATGATGCGCCGACATTATTGCGACCGTGGTCGGCGTAAACGGAGACGCGGATCAAGGCTGATTCTCCCACGCGAGTGAAGCCAAACCGCTCGCCCACGTTTCCGGTCGGTCCAAGGTCGTAGGTTGCCGAGACCTCGGCGATCCATTTTTGACTCAATCGATAGTCGATGGATCCGACCAGCAACGTGCTATCGACCGGTCCGTCCATTGCGATGATGCCACCGTAAAGTTGCCCACGTTGTGGTCGGCTAATTGCGGACCCCAGGCTGAACGACTGGAATCCACCGGGGAACACGTCAGCGTAGCCATCGGAAAGAATGGTAACGCGATCGCCAACGTGCCAGCGAAAGTCGTATTCCAACTGGCCCAGGTATTCACCGAAGTTGTCTCGATCCGCGTAGGGGAAAACAGTGCCATCGACGTCCAGGACGATCCAGTCGATAACACGTTGGTGTCCGGGTAATCCGCGTTTGGTTTGCCAACGTTGGTGGATTCCCAAACGCGCGACGGTGAGGTCATCGACGGTCTCCAGCGTGGGGGAAGCAATCCAACGTTGAATGCCCGATCGAAAAGCGAAATTGCGTGGATCATACTCCCACGGGATCACGCCCATATATCGACGGAAGTGTTCTTGCGAGTCATCATCAAGGGGGTCGTAGAGCGGGAACTCGGTGATGTTTTCGGAGGCATCGGACCAGAACATGTCGGCGGTCAGTGTGATCTTATGGGCCAGCCCGTTCAGATTGAAGAGTAGGTTTTGGACGGTCGGGTCGGACCGCCAGAACGGCAGGCTGGTGCGCATGCCGATTTGACCGACGGCGCGCGATACGCCTGAATCGTTGTTCAACGTTGCTTGCCAATGAGCCAGTTCGCCGGCCAGGTACGGTACGACTTTGATGGGACCGAGTTGCACTGGTAGATCGACTTCTTGCCGAGTGGCAAATCGGCCACCTTCGATCGTGTCCCCCGGTCGTTCCCAGGGCAAGTAGGCCCAGCCGGTAGCGTCTTCGGGATCGGTAGGTGGTTCGAGGGTTTGGAACCGCGCGTAGCTGGCTTGCGAATGGGCGTACCAGGTCAGGCGGTCCTGCAGAAAGGAGCGGCCGATCAGGAAGTGATCGAAGCGTGGGAACCATTCGGTTTGCGAGACAGAATCGTTCAACCGCACTTGCCCTAGCACGCGTAGCGACTGGCCGTCCCACGACTTTTTCAGTTCCAAACTGGTAACGCGGTCCTTCCATTCATCCCATTCACGTTCGTAAAACTGTTCCAGAAAGTTGCGATCGCTGATGTAGCCCAGCTGACCGGTAAACTGCCAGCCATCGGGAAGATCTTGCCGGTGCCGCCAATAAGCGCGCCCACGCCACTCGCTGTCGGGCGTTACCGTACGCCGGTTCAGACCGAGGTTATCGAGCCCGGTGTCGCGGATTCCCCAGACGTCAAGGAAGCCGTTGACCGGTCCGGGGTGGCCCAGGAAGCTGTTCTGGTGATACTCGAACGTCGTGCCCAGGCCGAACCCCCGTTTGCTCAAATAGTCGGTGCCGAGCAACCAATCGGTATCGGCGGGTGGGCTCTTGACTCGCAGTAGTTGGAACAGATCCCAGTCGCCGAGCACTTGCGTGCCGAGCACGCTGTCGCTCTTGATCGAGAAGCGTTCAAGGTAGTAGGACGGTTTGCGCAGATTGGTCGCCATGGTTGGCCAATAGAAGACGGGTAAACCGCCAATGTAGAGGAAGTTGTTGCGGCTCGTCGCCAGCATGTCGTGATTCACGGCGGCTTCGTTGGTGCGAGGGTCCATCTCCAGGTAACCGGTGACCGGATTGAGAATCGGTTGTGCGCTGTCCCGGAACTCGATTTTCTCGCTTTGGAGCCAATATGTCGGCACGCCCATCTGGCTTGTCGTGATGGCGGCGCCGTAGGCTTGGAAGTACTGGCGATTGAGTTGCTGCAGTACGTCTGCCTTGAGCCGCACCATCCCTTGGTAATCAGGTACCGGTGTGAATACCTCGGCGTCCAGTACGACGCCGTACTCACTGGTCGCGTTGTAGTACATGCGATCGGCATAGATCAGCCGGTCGCCTTGCCGGAATACGATATTCCCTTCCATGTAGACTTCGATCGGAACGTCCGGACCACCTTCGGCTTCGGAGCCGGAGGAAGAGAGCGTCTTCAGGTTCGGTCCCCAGAGGACCAATCGATCGGTTTCGATCACAATGCGACCCAGGTGACCCAATTCGGGAGCTTCCAGGCCCTCGATGACCGCTCGGATGCCGTTACTGAATACGGTTACCGATTGATTGGCGGCGGTGCCGGGAAAGCTCTTGATGTGAATCAGCGCATTGCTGCGCGGGCCTACTTGGACACGTTTACGAGTACCGCCGAGCGGGGCCAATGGGGGTTGGGCGATCGGTTCGGCCAACGGCGGGCCGGCAGGCGAAAACGGCTGGCCAGCTGCGGGTAGAGGCTGACCGGCGCTCGGTATTGGAATGGGGGCGGGCAGTTGAGTCGGTGTTGAAGGGGGTGGCAAGACGGGCGGTTGAACGGAGAATTGCGCCAGGCGAACCTTACCGCCGGCAGCGCGGTCAAATGCTGCCATGCCCCGCTGGTAAACTGCGGGCCGCTGTTGCGGTTCGGAAGTCACTTCGCGCACGCGAATGTCGACGCGAGCGCGTGCGGCCAAACGGCCGAACCAAGTATGATCGCGAATCGACTGAGCCGCACGACCGGTACTCGGATGTGCCCGACCCTCGCGGCGAAAGTCGACCGCGGCCGACCCCTCGAGGTAGACCGTGACGCGACTCTCTTTGCCATCTAACGGCGAACCGTGATCGACCCACAAGACGGCCTCTTCGCCACTTGCCGTCATTTCGCCCTGCCGAATGACGCATTGCTGAATCACCCACACTTCGACGGCGTTCTGCTGCCAGCGTATGGCGCGTTTGCCTTCAATCCGTATGGGCGCAAGCACATCGGTCGCCGGCAATTGAATGTCTGCCGACGCTCGGGGTACCATCAGCAACAGACCGATGACCGCCAGTGCGAAGCAAAATTGCGTTCCGCGCTGTGCAGCCCATACCGATCGCCGCCGGTGCTGCCCGAATGACCGTGTTGGATCAAATCGAGAGGAATTCAGTGTTTGGCATCCTTGCCTTTAGCGCCATCCCCAACTTTGCCATTACACTTAAGTGCAGAGTCGAGGACAACTTGAGACGCGGTCCTGAGGAGAAAACGCGCTGAGAACAGAGCGCCCCTGAGAACAGAGCGGCGAGATTATAGGACGCTCGCCACTCTGTCGCAACCCAGGTTTATCCGCGTGACTGACGGCCACTCACGCGTTCATACAACCTCGCGCATCCGTTGGCAAATGCCAAATAGACGATCGGCATCGCGGGGGCCCGCATCCGCATGTTGCTCCAGTAAACCGTGTGCACCACCATCAGGGCTAGCACGCAGAGCAGTCCCCACAGCCAGGGTGGAGTGAGCAGTTGGCGTCGCAAACACCAGGCTCCAAAGAGTGAGACGGCAAAGACCCCGATATACCAACAGGCTACGCCCCACCGTGCCAACGTTTGTTTCGGCGATTCATCTTCATCGATCCGATGGGGCAGGGGGGTCCAAAAACGTAGAACGCGGATCAAGCTGGCGTAGGCGAACATGGTCGGTTCTTGCCGGATCGTTTCGTGGGCCAATTCGTACAAACGGCGGTCGGCAGTGATTTCAGGGTGTTCGGCCACCGCACGCTTCGCGTCACGGTCTGAGCGATGAGTTGCCCGCAGTTGGCTGTTGGGCCGTTCTGAACGTGCTAGCAGGGGCAGCAATTCCTGCGCGTCCCAAACGCTTCCCCATGCCTTGGTGCGCAAGTGGCGGTAAAAGCGTACGTTGTTGCCCAACAATAGCGTGTAACCGCCGTGTGTTGTTGTGAGAATCGGCTGGCCCATTACCAACTGGTTGCGTATGCCCCACGGTGCCAACACGACGCCAAACCCCGCCAACAACAGCGCGCTGTGCCGCATCCCGGTCCAGCGTGCCCCGGAACTGGGTCTCCCTGGATCGGGTCCTCCTGGATTGGGGCTCCCGAATGGGGGACGCCATGCTACGCTCAACCAAAGCACTGCCAGTGCTGTCCATACGAGGAACGTGGGGCGGCAGAGCGCAGCCAATCCCAGCATGCCCCCGGCCGCCAGGCTCGCTTGCCACGAACGCGTGTTGCCCAAGTGCGTGAGTGCTAGCAGGCCAGCAAGTGCCATGAAGGTGGCGAGCGTCTCGGTCATGACTTCGGCCGATTGATTCAGCAGTATTGGATCGCATGCGACCATTAGGGCTACCAGGTAGCTGTAATGGCCGAGTTGCCATTGGCGGGCGAGGATCCAGGCCAGCAGAACCGAGAGCGTACCGAGAACCACGTGCAGTGTGGCGACCACTTGCGGAGTGACTTGCCCATGCCAAGCGAAGGTCGCGAGCAGCAGGGGGTAGAGCGGGGGGCGAAACGCGGTCGGCACGGTCGGTTCTTCTTGTTGCGATCTACTGTAGCTGCCGCAGCTACGCAGGTTCTCGGCGATCAGCCGGTAGGCATCCGGATCTTGCCAAAGGTGCTGCCAACGCATGCCGATCACGGCAGGCCGTAGCCCGGCGGCCACAACCAACAAGGCGATCACCGCCATGACACGACGCCACGTGCCGTTCGAGGGTTGCATCGTTTTACTCGTGGTCGGTGGCATAGTGTTGGTCGGTGGCATACATGCTGGTCGGTGGCACGGTGTCGGTTGGTGCCCCCAGTGCATCAATACGAAACGCAAGTTGCTGTGACGGAGCATTTGCGATCGCTATCATAACTTATTGCATGGTTGCGTGGGGGGGCGGCACGTTTTGAGGGTGTGGCCAATGGCGAGACCGAGGCAAGGCCAGTGCCGCGAGAAGGCTCTCTAGTTTACCATGTGGTGTACCTTGAGGCCACTCTGCGGCACCGACACGGCACCATCGCACCATGGAAGTGAGGCGATGGGGGTGGGGTGGCAAGGTATCGACCGGACGGCGAGCAACGTGGGGAACGTGAAGTGAACAGCAGCAACACCTTGTCAGAGTGGCTCATCAACATGCGTTGGCCGCTGTTGGCGTTGGCCTGTGTGCTTGCGGTTCTGGCTTGGCAACCATCGAGTCAGATTCAATTTGATCGTTCGATCGAGAACATGTTTCGTCCGGACGATCCACTGTTGGTTGCCTATCAGCACTTGAAGGACGAGTTTGGGGAGAGCGAGATCGTTTTGGCGGTCTACGTTGATCCCGAGCTACTGGACGAGAGCGGATTGGGGATCCGGCGGTTGGAGAAGGTGGACCAACAGTTGCGTGCGATCCCTGGGGTGCGCGAGGTGTTAAGTTTGTGGGGGGTTAACAAGGCGTTGAATTACGCCAATCCGCTCGCGAAATTGGTGCGTGCCGAAGAAGACCCGCGATCGATTGTCCGTTTGGACAGTCCTCTGGCGACCGCCTATCGCCAAGTATTTGAAGGCTATACGCATGATGCATCGGGCCGAATCGCCACGTTGGTGTGCATGCTGCAGCCTGAGGCGGAGGCCGATATCGAGCGTCGTGATACGATTGATCGCATACATCGGGTTATTCAAACGCAACCGAGGGGGATGATTGCGGGTGAGCCGGTGATGGTGATCGAGGGTTTTCGCTACTTGGAGAAAGATGGATGGCACTTGGGGTGGGCCACGCGCATTCTCTTGGCGTTAGCGATCATCACTTGTTTCGGGAGCTTTCGTTGGGTCTTGATCCCAATCTCCGTGGTGCAGTTGGCGCTGCTGCTGACCCAAGCGACGCTGGTTTGGTGCGATTTTCGGTTGAGCATGGTGAGTTCGATGTTGACCGCCATTGTGACGGTTGTGGGCGTCGCCACGGTCGTGCACATCATTGTACGGTTTCGCCAAGCGCGCGCTCAGGGCAAGAACCAGCGCGCAGCACTGCTCCAAGCCGGTACGATACTGGTTGTGCCGATTTTTTGGGCATGTCTAACAGACGCGGTTGGTTTCTTGGCTTTGGCGGTCGCCAAAGTGGGACCGGTGCGTGACTTTGGTGTGATGACAGCGATTGGTAGCATTTGGGTCTTGACCAGCGTTGCTCTCTTGGTTCCCGGGTTGGCATTGTTAGGCCGTTTTGACGCCGATCCGCATCGTGTGTGGGGAGACGGTCTGTTGGGATTGGAATTGAATCGGATCGTGCATTCCGCTCAGCGTCACCGGCGCGCGCTCATTGCGCTGTTGGTATTCTTGTTGATCGCGTCGTTTATTGGACTGACGCGGCTGGATGTCGAGACCGACTTTACGCAGAACTTTCGCCGCAACGCGCCGATCGTTCGTTCCTACGCGTTCATTGAAAAGAATCTTGGTGGTGCGGGAGTCTGGGATGTGTTGGTTCCCGCGCCACTGCATTTGGATGACGAATACTTGGGTCGAGTGCGTGCATTCGAAGAACGGTTGCGCGCCATCACGATTCGTTCCGATGAAGGCAAGCAGATTGTCGGTCTGACGAAAGTGTTGAGTCTTGTTGACGGCATCGACGCGGCTGCGGTTAACCCGTTGTTAGCACGGATTTCCCCCGAGCTGAAGGCACGTGGCATGGAAGTGACAATGCCTCATTTCGTTGCCGCGTTGCGCACACGCAATTCGGCGCCGGGCGCGAATAACTTTTTGCGTGTGATGTTGCGTGCCCGCGAGCAGCAATCGGCCGCCGAGAAGACCCAACTGATTCAGAAGGTCGAGTCCGTTGCGCTCGACTGCTTTCCCGCTACCGCCGACACACCACCGGCCGAAGTGACCGGTTCTTACGTTTTGCTCACCAATCTGATCACCAGCATGTTGCGTGATCAGTGGACCTGCTTTGCCGTTGCCACCGTCGGGGTCGGCATCATGATGACGATTGCGTTTCGCAGTATCCTGCTGGCGCTGATCGCACTGGTCCCCAATGTCCTGCCGATTCTGGCCGTATTGGGAACGATGGGCTGGCTTGGTGTCCGTGTGAACATGGGCGCGGCGATGATCGCGGCGGTCTCGATGGGATTGAGTGTTGACAGCTCGATCCACTACATCATTTCCTTCCGGCGCGCACGACGCGAAGGGCTTGGCGTGAATGAAGCGTTGGAAAGCGTCCAGCAATCGGTTGGCCGAGCGGTCGTCTACTCGACCATTGCGCTGATCGTCGGGTTCCTGGCACTCTGCACCAGTCAGTTTGTGCCGACCATCTATTTTGGCAGTCTGGTCAGCCTGGCGATGCTCGGTGGGTTATTCGGCAATCTGGTCGTGTTGCCGATGCTGTTGAGCATCGTCTACGGCCGCAGCACAGCCGCTGCCGATTGAGGTGACGGCTCCCTCACTCCCGCACTCTGGGCTGATGAGAATACTCTTGGCGAGCTCTTTCTGCTAACCGAACGCATCGGCACCGGATGGCACTGGAATGGGACTACGTTTTCTTAGGCTCTCCAGGCCAAAAAATGGTCGTAACTGGGCCCGCCAAAGGATTAACAGAAGCGTCGGAACGTTGTCACAACATGAGGGGAACCATGAAGCGAATTAGGCCCGGAGGGCCAAGAACCGGTCAATTGTCTATGGCATTGGGATCTGTGACATTGGCACCCGAAGAAGTGTGCAGCGACACCCGATGTTTGTTGCGAGACTCATCAAGTGCGGAGGGCGTAGCCGTTTTGATACACCGCTTTCTAGCTCCCCCTCGCCCCCTCTCCCCCTCGATTCACTGTTGCAGGGCGAATAGGATGATGTTCGTACCGATCCGCGCGGCATCGGCTTTGATATAGCCTTTGCATTCCATCGACGTGCTGCTTTCGAGTGCGCAGCTGATGTCGTAGGGCGAGAAGATCACGGCATACCGACCGTCGATCTGCAATCCTTCCAGAAGGGGGGCGATTTGCGTGCGTCGGGCGTCAAGCCGCTCGCCGGTCTGACGCATTTTGGGATCGTTCAGGGTAACGCGTGCCAGGTTGAAGCCGCCGAATTCGTTGGAAAAGAGCGGGTGATTGGTTGGAATTCGTTCCAGCTTCTGGCCCGGGAAGACCGCTTCGATTTCCCGCCGGAACGCGGCGGCAAACTGGGGGCTGGCACAAATGGCGTCGGCGAACACAAACCCGCCGTTCTTGATATAGTCGGCCAATGCCTTACGGTCCTTGGCGTTCCAACGAAAGGCTTGTCGGCCGTGCGTAAAGACAATCGGGTACTCGATCAGGGATGGGTCAGCCGGTGGTAGTATGGCATGCTGCGTCAACGCACGCAGTTCGACTTCCTGGCGAACGTAACGCATCAGGTTGGCTAATGCGTTGGGGGCATCATCACTGCCGCCGCCATGTTGCAGCTTGGGGATCACCAGCACGCCGCGCGACTTGGGCGAGACACCGACATCGGCAACGGCCACATTCGGTCGGTCGAGTTTTTCTTTGAGTACGCGGTTGGTGGCGTAGGCCACCACGTTCTGCCCAATCTGGACGCACGCCTCGATATCTTTCCGAACCGCTTCAGGAATCTCGTTTTCGCGGCCCTCGACACTCAATTCCCACAAACAGGACAAATTCTTCGGGCAGTAGACGATGCTGGTGCGGCAGCAAGCATCGACGCCGTAGAGCGGGCGCATGTACTTGGGATCGACCTTGCCCTCGGCATACCAGACCGGGTGATCGGGAGGCAGCAGACGCAAGCGGGAGTCGGGGAACATCGCTTTCATCAGTTCCCGAAAGGACTGATCAAACGCCTTGCCATCACAGCCTTGGCCGTCGCACGCTTCGGCGAAGATGAATCCGCCTTGTTCGATATAGGCGCGCAAGTTGTCGCGTTGTCGGCCGCTGAGTTGCAATGATTGCTGGCCGCTGAGGAACAGCACCGGCGCTTCCAGCAAATCAGCGACGGTGGCGACCTTGAGATCCACGGTTTGCCAGGTCAATTCACGCAACCATCGCTTCTCGATCGCGCGTGTCAAATTCGGAACACCGCCGGCGTGCAGGTCCCAGTCCGTGTCGTCACGGTGTTTCGCTTTGGCGATCACCACGGCGCGCCGCCCTTTGGACAGGAACAACAGCGCGAAACACGTGGCAACCACTGGGTTGCTTTCAATTCGGCCTGACCCTTTCCAATAGTCACTCAATTCGTCTTGACTACGGATCAGGTACTCAGCTCCTTCGCGGTACCAATCATGGCGGCCGACAAAGCGGCGCCCGGTCAAACGCCCCACGCGCTCGACGCCGTACAGATAATAGAGCACCCAACTGTTAGTACCTGGGTTGCTGGTGACACTGAATTTTTGGCCTAGCCAGAGCAAGCCACGTTCAATGGCACTCGAATCGTCGGCAGGAGCGCAACAGCGAACGTGCCCTTCGGTGATCTTGGCCCGGCCTGCGGTGATGCGCCCCGACGCGATCACCAACGAACAGATGCCGGCGCAGGTCATACTGCCGGTCGGTTGATCGCCCGGCCGATACCCCCACGAGCCATCCGATCGCTGTGTTTGCGCCCAGTACTCATGCGCCAGTCGCCAGGTGCTCGGAGCTACCTCGACGCCGACTCGTTCGGCTTCGTTGAGTGCGAGCAGGGCGAACTGGGAATTCGAGTTGTCCCCAACTCCCTGTCGGTCGGAGTAAGCCCAGGCGCCTTTGCGCCGTGGGTTCATCTGCGAGGTGCGTGTGATCTGAGTTGCTTCCAGCCATTTCACATTTTGGCGGATCAGCAGCATGTCTTTTTTCGGGTCGGCTTGGCAGAAGACCATCGTGCGCAGCGCGACCGAGTAGGTCATGGCCGGTCGGTCGATGGCACGCAAGTAATCGAGTGCCTTGGCGACGACCGGATCATCCGGCGCGACGCCCGCATTGAGCAGTGCGAGCGTACAGAGAGCAGTCAATCCTCCCGGTTGGGCAAGATGTTCGGGCCAGTTCCCACGTACCGGATCCTGGTGCGTCTTCAAGAAACTGACGCCCCGCTCGATGGCTTGCACTACCTCGCGATCGGTAATCTCACCGTGGGCCGGGCCGATGACCGGTGCTATCAGCAGTATCGCTATTGTCCAAACCGAGAATCGCCGCCTCATTTGCCATCTCCCTGCAAGTCGTCCGGCCCAATGGTCATAAATATCTTAGGATTCTAGAGTTAAGGCGGCAATAGAATTCGTCCTGCATTGCTGGAGTTCCAAGCCAGCGATAGAATCTAGAGACGTGGCACCAAACAGGTTTGAATTGTGTCTCGGCCCGGCGTTGGTGCGGCTTTCGGGTCGCTTGACGTTAGATCTGAAGGTCTCCGAGCGAGACTCATTAACTTGTGGATTTTTCCGTTCAGGCCAAAGAAAGAAGGATCGTTGTGTCGTCGAAGCAGAGAAACCTGGGTGAAATCCTACAGGAGTTTAGCCAGCATCGCAAAGTGATGCAGCAAGAGCTGCAAAAGATCATTGTGGGTCAGAACGAAGTGATTGAGCAGTTGTTCGCCGCGATTTTCACACGTGGTCATTGTTTGCTGGAAGGGGTCCCCGGTCTGGCCAAGACCTTGATGGTCAGTACGCTGGCCGAGATTTTGGATGTCAGCTTCAAGCGAATCCAGTTTACTCCCGACTTAATGCCCTCCGATATTACCGGCACCAATGTGTTGGAGGAAGACGAACGAGGCAAACGCGACTTTCGGTTCATGGAAGGTCCGGTGTTCACCAATATCCTGTTGGCGGACGAAATCAACCGTACGCCTCCCAAGACGCAGGCAGCATTGTTGCAGGCCATGCAGGAACGTCAAGTGTCGGTCGGCCGCGACACGTATGAGCTGCCGGCGCCGTTCTTCACCATTGCCACACAGAATCCGATCGAACAGGAGGGGACTTATCCGCTCCCCGAAGCCCAGCTCGACCGATTCATGTTCAATATTAAGGTTGGCTATCCAAGTGCCGAGGAAGAGGAACGGATCCTTTCGATCGGCAGTCGCAACGAGAAAGTCGAAGTGCGCAAAGTGCTTTCCGGCCGAGCGATTGTGAACCTGCAGAAACTCGTGACGTCGGTGGCGGTCAGTGAGTATGTGGTCAAATACGTTTCCCGCCTCGTGCGTGCGACGCGCCCGCGTGACGAGTCTGCTCCGGAGTTCATACGCGAGTTAGTCGACTGGGGCGCGGGACCGCGCGCTGGCTTGTTTCTTATCAATGGAGGTAAGGCTTTGGCCGCGATGGACGGACGTTTCTCGGTTGCGATCGATGACGTACGCCGAATCGCGGTCCCTGTGTTGCGACATCGCGTCAGCACAAACTTCCAGGCACAGGCGGAAGGGATGACCACCGAGGATATTGTCGAACGTTTGCTCAAAGAAATACCAGAACCGGAGATTCCGAAGTTCGCGGATCCACCAAAGTCGCGCGGTTAATCGTGTACGGCCGGCGCGTGTGGCGATGGTCTTGCTGGAATGCGTTCGCCGACTTACCCCGGCCGCGATGCTTGGCCGCCTTGCTCTGAGCGATGCACGCCGTACACGTATCGTTTTCCCGCGCCGAGTCGAATGGACGTTGACGTTTGGCGTGCGACGCGCGGTGTCGGTCGCTTGGCCTGCGAGACAAGCTCGCAAGTAAGATTGCAGGAACGGATATGTCCTCGGTAGAAAAGTACCTGAAGCCGGAGGTGATCAACCAGATCAAGCGGCTTGATCTGCGCGCTCAGTTTGTCGTGCGTGGGTTTCTGCAAGGTCTGCACGCCAGTCCGTTTCATGGCTTCTCGGTCGAATTCAGCGAACATCGTCGCTATACGGCCGGCGATGATCCCAAGGATATCGATTGGTTGGTCTTTGCCAAGACGGACAAGTTCTACGTCAAGAAGTTCGAGGCCGAGACCAATATCACGGGCTACTTGGTGATGGACTTGAGCCAATCGATGGGCTACACCTATCGTCAGGAACTGACCAAGTTCGACTATTCGATCTGTCTGGCCGCGTCCCTCTGTTACCTGATGATTCACCAGCAGGATCCGGTCGGCCTCATTACGTTTGACCAACGTGTTCGCCAAAGCCTGGCACCACGCTCGAAACGTACGCATCTGGGAAATGTCCTGTCGCATCTCTCGCGGCTTCAACCGTCCGGTAAGACCGACATTGCCCACAGCTTGATTCAAATCGCGGCGATGTTGCGGCACCGTAGCCTGGTGATGATCTTTTCTGATCTGTTGGTTGACGACGAGCCTGCCATGCGCGCATTGCGACAATTACGGCACGGTGGCCACGACGTTATCTTGTTTCATGTCCTGGACGAAGCGGAAGTGCAATTCCCGTTTCATGGAGCGATTGAATTCGAGGAACCGGAGACCAAGGAACGTATGCAGTTGGACGCGGACCATTTCCGTCGCGACTATATCAAGGAAGTCGAGGCGTTTCGGGAAATGTACCGGCGCGAGTGTTTTCAGAGTGGAATTGACTATGTGCCGTTGGATACGAGCATGCCGTTTGACAAAGCGCTGCTCGGTTACTTGCTCAATCGCCAGGCACGGTTCTAGACGTAGCTGGAGCCGCCAAGGCTTCAGCAGCGAGACAATTCTGCTGACCCCTGACGGGTTCAGCTACGAAGATTCATTATGGCTTTCGTAAACCTGTCGCTATTGCTGGGGACGCTGCTGGTCGGGGTACCGATCGTGCTGCACTTGGTGATGCGCCAGAAACCGAAAAAGCTGGTGTTTCCGGCGATCCGTTTCATTCAGAAGCGGCACGAAACCAATCGTCGTACCCTGCGTCTCCGGCACCTGCTGTTATTGCTGTTACGGAGTTTGGTGATCGCCTTGGCCGCACTGGCGCTGGCGCGCCCGAGTGTAAGCTCGAGTTTGTTCGGCAACTGGTTGACCCTTGGCGTATTGGGTTTGCTGTTGCTGTTGATCGGCAGCCTGTTCTTGGCTAGTCAGCTGACACAACAAAGCAAGGTCGTGCTGGTGTTCTTGGGCGTGGTTGGGGCGGTTGTATTGGCGGGGTTTCTGACGATGCTGATTGGCACGTTGGGCAAGAGCGATTCGTCCCTGATTGGCGATCGCGAGGCGCCGGTTGCGGCCGTCATGATACTCGACTCGTCACCACGCATGCAGTTGCGTCAAAAGAACTTGACGCGGTTAGAGCAAGCGCAGGAGACGGCCCAGTGGATGATACGGCAGCTGCCGCCCGAGAGCCGTGTGGCGGTGCTCGATTCGCGTGCCATCACTCCGGTCTTTTCAATCGACTTGGGCGCGGCACGAAAGACGGTACAACGTGTCAAGAGCACCGGTGCACCGCGTTCGCTCGATCGACTAATTGAAACAGCGTTGCAGCTAGTCAATCAGAGTAGCCTGAAGCGCAAAGAGATCTATGTCTATACGGACCTGACCGAGTCGGCGTGGCAGATCGATGATTCCGGTCGGCTGCAGCGGTTGTTTGAGGAATCGGCGGAAGTGGCGTTATACCTGATCGATGTCGGTGTCGAGTCGCCCCAGAACTTTGCGCTCGGTGACTTGGAGCTCTCAGAACAGACGCTCTCGGAAAACAGCAAGCTGACGGTCCGTACCACGGTCTCGTGCATCGGAGGCGGCGGGAAACGGCAGATCGAACTCTATTTGGAGGACGTTGATCTGACTCTACCGGTAGTGCGAGATGACAAGATGATCGTTCCGAGCTCGCGTCTGCACAATCGGCAGGAGGTTACGCTGCCGGAAAACGGTTCGCAACAGATCGAGTTTGTCGTGTCGGGTTTGGCCAAAGGGATTCGGCACGCCGAGTTGCGCATTGGCGATCAGGACGCGCTTGCGGTCGACAACTCGCGGTTCCTGACGGTTCATGTGCGGTCTCCTTGGCTGGTGCTGGTTGTGGCTCCTGATGATGTGAATACATCCGCCTTTGTCGAGGCGGTGGCGCCGTACGAACACCGCGTGACACATCGTGCGGTTTATGAATGTATGACGATCAAGCCGCAAGAGATCCCGAACCACAACTTGGAAGAATTTGCCGTCGTGGTCTTGCTTGATCCGCCCTCGTTGCCCACGTCGACCTGGGAGCAGCTTGGTACCTATGTGCGCGAAGGTGGCCAGTTGGCGATGTTCCTGGGGCACCATGCGGGGGATGCCAAGGCGTTTAACGTCGCGCCCGCATTGGAACTGCTGCCAGGTAAGTTGGGACGCCAGTACCGCGTTACAGGACGTGATATCTATCTGGCACCCCATAGCTACGACCACCCGATCTTGCGCAGGTTCCGCCCTATCGCCACCTCGGTGCCGTGGGACCAGTTCCCTGTTTACCGCTATTGGAACCTTCAGCAGATTGTGCCAGATACGCAAGTCGTGTTGCGCTACGGTAACAACAAGCCGGCACTGCTGGAACGCTCGGTCGGTAAGGGATCCGTGCTGACGATGACGACACCGATTACCGAACCGGAACGGCCGCGCGGCCGCCAGGCATGGAACGAATTGGCTGGCCCTAATGATTGGCCTCGGTTTATTCTGGTCAATGACCTCATGCGTTTTCTCACACAGCATGACGGTGGCCGGTACAATTTCGTGACCGGTCAAACGGTCGTGTTGGCGAACCCGCCTGACCAGGCTCCCAGTCGGTACTTGTTGTTTACGCCAGCGGGTGAGATGCAGCCGGTGCCGGCGCGCGACGGGCAGCTGACAATCAGCACTACCGATTCGCCAGGAACCTATCGGCTCAAGGGCGAGCTGCAAGGGCCTGTTGCGCGAGGATTCTCGGTCAACCTGCCGGCACACGCCAGCGCGCTGCAGCGTGTGGCGAGGGAACGGTTTGACACGCTCTTCGGTGAAGGTCGTTATCAACTGGCGCGTGATCGTGATCAGATCCAGCGCGAACAAGGTCATCAACGGGCTGGACGCGAGTTCTTTCCGCTGCTGCTGGCCGTATTGGTGATCACGCTGATCCTGGAACAACTGTTGGCTAACCGGTTCTACCGCGATACGGACACAAGTACGTCATGACGAATTGGTCGCTACAACCCATCTTGAATAGCTATTTGGCTGTGGCATTGCTCGCGGCCGGGCTGATTCTCTCGCTTTGGGTCAGACCTTCGTTCCGTCAACTCAACACCGCGCGCCGCCGCACGTTGCTGGTTCTGCGGTCGCTGGTCGTGCTGCTGGTGATTATCTTGTTGCTGCGTCCGACACACGTCAGCACGCAGTCGAAAACGCAAACGGCGGTCCTGCTTGTCCTGCTCGATCAAAGCCTCAGTATGCAACTGCCCGACGCGTCGGGAGATCGCTCGCGTTGGGAGGCCCAGCTCAAAACGTTACGTCAGTCGGCTTCTCAGTTGAAAGACTTGAGCAAGCAGTTGGATGTCAAGGTCCATCCGTACGATGCCAAGTTGCGTGGCCAAATCTGGCAGGATGGTGCGTTGCAATTGCCCGAAGAACCTACTGGGCACGAGACCGATATTGGTACCAGCTTGCACGACGCGGTCGAGCAGGAAGTGGGTAAGCGACTGGCCGGGGTCGTTTTGCTGGGCGACGGCACGCAAACCGCAACCCAGCCAAGTGTCGAGATCTATGATGCCGCGCGCGAATTGGGCAACCGCGGCTATCCACTCTATACCGTGACCTATGGGCCGGCTGGAGATGCGGCTCAATCGCGTGACGTGGCGGTGGAGAACCTGCCCGAGCAATACACGGTGTTTGTCAAGAACGAGCTGCTGGTGCGTGGGTTGGTGCGCGTGCGCGGGTACGTGAACCAGGCGATCCCGGTCCGTTTGGAGATCGAGGATAGTGACGGCGGCCGAACCGAGGTTGGGCCGATCGCCGTGCAGGCAGATCAGGATAACCAGCAGGTTGATGTTAACTTGACCTATGTCCCGAAAAAGCCGGGCCAGTATCGGCTCACTCTGATCGCCGAGCAGCAGCCGGGAGAGCTGGTGACCAAGAACAACCAGCTCACCGCGTTCTTGACGGTGTTGGAAGGGGGGCTGCGCGTACTCTACTTGGAAGGCGAGCTTCGGCAGGAACAGAAGTTCATTCGCTGGGCGCTCGACGCATCACCCGACATCGATCTCGATTTCCAGTGGTTCCCGAGCAGGTTGCGCAAGAACTGGCCGGTCTCGTTGGGAGATGCGTTTTCGAAAGGCAATTACGACGCCTATATTCTTGGGGATTGCGATAGCCTGGCGTTGGGCAACGATAATCTGAAGCAGTTGGCGGCCGAAGTCGAGCGGGGCAAGGGACTGATAACGCTGGGGGGCTACCATAGCTACGGCCCAGGGGGATATCGCAATACGCCGTTGCGCGATCTGTTGCCCATTGAAATGGATCGGCTTGCCCGGCAGGACTTCGATCTCCCGGATGTGCAACGTTGGCATGTTCCTGGCCCGTTGGTCATGTTGCCGACACGTCCCCATCCCGTGACCACGTTGGCCGTACCTTCGGAAAACGAACAGGTATGGCGCGAACTTCGACCGCTCAAGGGAGCCAATCGTTGGGCCGGTGTCAAGGACGTGCCAGGTGTGCAACTGTTGGCCGCGTCGCCTGAGGGTATACCACTGTTGGCGGCTGGCGAGTACGGGCGTGGCCGAGTGCTGGCCTTCGCAGGAGATTCGACCTGGCAATGGTGGCGGCAAGGGCTCAGTACCACTCATCGTCGCTTCTGGCGACAAGTTGTGCTTTGGCTCGCGCGACGCGACGACCTGACCCGTAACGACGTTTGGATCGATCTGGCACAACGGCGTTTTGCCGCAGGGAGCCGAGTTCCGTTTACAACCGGTGCGCGCACCGCCATGGGGGACGCGATTGCCAGTGCTCGCCTGACGGCCACGCTGACCGGTCCTGACAAGAAAACGACCGTCATACAACTTGCCAACAAAGGAGAAGAGTACGCCGGAGCCACCGATCGTCTTGCCCAGCCAGGCGATTACCAGATCAAGGCAACCGCGTACGATGCTGCTGGCCAGCCGTTGGGTTCGTGCGTGACGAACTTTGAAGTCATGGACCAGGATGTCGAATTGAACAACCCGGCCGCAGACCCCGACCAAATGGCTCGGCTAGCCAATCTCACGCGGGATTCGGGTGGCCGCGTCGTGGCTCCGGAACAGCTTGTCGAACTGTTGGAGCACATCAAGCAGAACCCACCGAAGATGGTCGAGGAAGTTCTCACACGCTGGCAATTGGCCGATTCGTGGTGGGACGCTTGGCTCGTGTTGATCAGTCTGACTATGTTGTTAGGCACCGAGTGGTTCCTGCGCAAACGCTGGGATCTGGTGTAGAAGGGTGTGTCGAGCCCGCCTCACGAACCATTTGCAGCTGCTGTCGAAATCGACCGGGTGTCGCTTGGGGGCTGACTCGAATGGCTGCGGCATGTTACTGCCGCTCTCTATTCATTGGGGATGGAACCTGACCCAAACCCCGAGCTCTTCCCGGCTCCTTTGCCACCTGTGCTCGTGCTTGCAACCTGTGCATTGAGCGACCAGTCGTATTCGAAGAAGGTCACGGGGACTTCACCACGCGAAGCGCGTTGGATTATTCCTTTGAGCGTCGCGTCGCGCACTCGCTCGCCCAGCCACAACAGATAGCCTCCAAGGTGCTCCCAGTCGTCGCCATACCATTTCAGGATCGGACTCAGTCGCAACGCGTTCGCCTGCGCGTCAAAAGCGACATAGCGAGTGTCGTTGGCGAACAGAATACTTTGGTCCTCGAGTTGCTGGTCGAGACGCGCTCCCGTATACGCCTCGGGGCGAATGGTCGGGCAGCTGCGCGCGGCGCAGACCAGCGCGACGTGGATGCGAGGCTCTTGAAATCGCTTTCGAATCAGATCGCCCTCAATGTGATTCAGACTGACGGTCTTGCCGCAAAAAATGTGCTCCTCAACACTGAAGAAATCCTGGTTGCCCGCGTGATAGTTCATCACCGAGTCCCTGATCTTGTGAGTGATCACGCCGTCGATCACAAACGCGTTGTACGCGTTGCAGAACAACGCCAGCTTGGCGGACGAAGTTGGCAGTTTGTCGGGATCGGCCTCGGCGAGCTGTCGCACGTAAGTGCGAAAAAGATAATCACGTTGCATGCCATCGTAATCGACCAGTCCACCTTCGACATAAGTCTTAAGCAGATAATCCCACAACGCATGATCGACACCTGACACGTCGGGATGCGGCGTTGGTTTGGTGGCCACCGGCATTTCCTGGAATGCTCGAGCCGCGACCACCAGCGGGACGGCAAACGAAATCGCGGCGACCCAGAAAAACGGACCGTAATAGCTTGGCTTGTTCGTTGACATGGTCGATTTCACTTTTTCCATTCTTGTTTCGGTTCAACCGATTGCAGCCACCCATGGGAGCAGGTCCCTCGCACGCACTCTGCTCCTGTATGAGTGAGTGTGGCGAGCGTGCACGCGGAACGAAGCTCTTGCTGGGTCGTCACGTTGCAGGAGGAAAATGTCACAGGAGGCCGATGTGATGTCACGGGAGGCGCGTGATGGTCTTTCCCCCGTTCCAGGTTAACAGTCGTTCGACTCCGGACCCCGCTTCGTTACGCAGCTCTTTTCCGGCAGATCGCCAAGATGCAATATCTCCATCGGGCATCGTACGACGCACTCGGCACAAGCGACACAGGGCGAATCGATCAGCGTGACGGGACGCCCTTGCAGCGCTCGGGACTTGATGTCGATCCCCATCTGGCAGTACTGATTACAAACATTGCAGTCAATGCACTTGCCTTTTTCAGGAGTGATGGCAAACTTCGACCAGCGCCCCCAGAAGTTCATCCAAAACGCCAGCGGACACCACATGCGACACCATAGACGCTGGCCAAGAAATGGGTATAACCCGATGGCCACAGCCCCCGACAATGCCGTGCCAACCCAGACGTTGTAGGACTGCAGAGGTCCGGTGAATCCGAGCAAGTCGGCGATCGTCGCGACACTGGCCAACGCGATGAACAGGAATCCAGCACGTTCCCATTTTCGCGGCAGATCACCTTTGGGACCACGGTGGCGAAACCCGTTGCCGACCGTTTCGGCCAAGGCACCACACGAGCAGATGTACGAGCAGTAGATTTTTCCCCAGCGAATTGTGACTAACGGGATCACGATAAAGGTCAGGACGACTGCCCAAACCACGCCGACGATTGCGACCGTGTGCCACCACGCGGGATCACCCGGTCCAACGGCGGGCCCCAGCTTGAACGCACTCATGTTCAAAGGCCACGCGTTCAGTGATTTCGTGATCAGTGGTGTCCAGGCATTGCGGCCCAGAAAGACCACCAGGAATGTGGGGATTCCCCACCACAACGTCCACTGTGTGACGATGATCGTCAGGTTGCGCCGCCATACCAGTCGGTGGCCACTGCGATATGCCCAGTAGAATCCGAAAACCGTGATTGCGGAAAAATACAACAGGTAGTAGAGCCCGTACAGGTTGGTAAAGAACTTGGGCACGACCTGATAAATCCATGCGAAGCCGGGCAAGTAGTACGGTCCGGGACCGGCCAGGCCAGGGACGAGTGTGAAGATGCTCGGTGCGATCAGTCCCAAGCCAAAAATCAATCCGCCCACCACCAGCCATGTGTTGGTGTTTCGTAACCGAACCAACGGTTTGCGCTCGCGCGCCTCGAGGTTGCTGTTGATCAGCTTCAGCCCCAGCAGGCCAAGCCAACTGATTGGCAATACCGCACCGGTCAAAAAACCGAGGAACCCAAGTGCTTTGGTGCCGACAAGCCACTCGAATCCGGGCAGCAGCAGTTTTCCGCTGCCGGCAGCCTCGGCACGCAGCACAAAGTGTTTGGAGAAGAAATAGACGAAGATTCCAACCACAAGGCCGAGCAACGCCATGGCGACGCGTTTCCTTGTCCACACGCCATCCAGTTCGAGCCCCATGTCCATCAAAAAGTCGACCGGCGGAAGCGTGCCGATCTGCACGATAACATGGTCGTTGGCAAGTGTCTTCATCTGTCCGTCGACGTCGATCTCGATCTCTTGGTTGCCAATCTCTTTGACATTACTCTTGTAGAGGACCGTGAGCTGTTGATCACGCGCAGCTTGTTCGATCAGCCGCCGGTTTTCTTCTTTTGCACGAAAAAGTTCTTCGCCGCGATATGCGAGCGTGACTCGATTGTGTTCGGCCAGCAGTAACGCCGACTCGATGGCCGAGTTGCCACCGCCAACGACCAAAATATCTTTGTCGTGATAGTCGTCAGGTGTGTGCAGGCGATAGGTGACTTTGTCAGCGTTATCGGCGCCAGGGCATTGCAGCAGTCGAGGCTGTCCCTGCCGGCCGATGGCGATCAGTACTTGTTTGGCGGGGAACGTTTTGTCCGATTTCGTGTCGATCTCAAAACGCCGCTCACCCAGCTTGCGTACCCGTGCGACTTCTGTGTCTTCCTTGATGTGCAAGTTCTTGTCGCGGACTAACCGGTCGATACGTTGGAGGAACTCATCTTTGTCCAGGTCCTCGTCGACATCCAAATCGTTATCGTTCTGAAGAAAATGAGGTTCTGCGTAGACCTTCTTGCCGGGCGGGAAGCTACGTACGGTGCTCGCCACTTTGTTACGCTCAAGCACCACGTATTTCAGACCTCGTTTCTCAGCTTCAATTGCAGCAGAGATGCCGGCCGGCCCACCGCCAATGATGACCAGATCGAGCCGATCGTCATTGGATGTTGCTTTCTTGTCGACACTGTGTGTGGCCGCACTGCGTGTGGCAGCGGCCGGACCGATGGTCTTTGCGATCACTTCAACGCCTTGATTGGCCGCCACTTTGACCAAAGGCAAGCCAGTGACGTCGCCGATCACAAAGATGCCCTTCACACTCGATTCGAAGCGACTGTTGACGATCGGCAAGATCTCTTGCGGCGGAACGGTCGCGAAATAGCCCTGTTGGCGTGGCTTTGCTCGCGTTGCGTTGTCGTCCGGCATGGTAACCTCGTACTCTTCCTTGATTACGACTCTAGAGTGCTTCGAGTTTGGGAGCAGACAAGCATGATTGATCCGAGATGATGGCGTCGCCGCGCCAAGAGGTTACCAAGAGCGCTCGACGTGGATTTGGCCGTCCACCTGGCGCGAATGCTCGCGGTAGCCCTGTGTTGTCAGTGTATCGACCATCGAGTCATCAGGCGACGCCATGTGTGTAAATGAAGACGGCCAAGTTCCTCAATTCTTACAGGCTCTTGGCAAAAGAAGCCGCCGGCACGGAACGACAGACGTTCTCGGTTGCTCGGTATCAGACAGCCTGATTTCGACTTGTAGCTTGGGATTCCATCCCGAGCATGAACAGGTTCAAGTCCCCAGAAAGCCATCTATTGCCGCCGAACCAGGAACGAATCCCAACGAACCAGACCGTCTGATTTCGACGCCGTCTGATTTCGACGCCATAGACAGCCCGCTGCAGGAGGGGGGCCGCTGATGACCGCTAATGAAAAAGAGTTCGTCGCCAAGCTTGCCCCTCAACTCGGCTCCGTGAGGATCCGTGTTCATCTGTGACCCTCCCATCAAATCCAGACAGTCTGATTTCAGACCCAACTGGTGAGATGCCTGGACGATCAGGCGATGCTACTCTGGAAATGAAGACGACCGAGATCCCATTTCTTACATCCCTAGCTGGGATCGCCAGGATTCAGCGATTTGAGTAGCCGACTCGAGCACAGGGTGTGTTGCCTCATTTGGAAAAGGCAAATGCGTGTAAGGAATCCAGCGTCGTGGCGTCTTATAGATAGCCGTAGTCGTTCCGCCGCAGATTCGTGGTGCCGCCGACGCACTGTGGCACGGCACGGAGTGTCGTAAACAGAGAGAGACGCAGTGTGGCACGGCACTCCGTGCCGTGAAGCAGGTGAAGCAGCTAATCACAACGCCCCAATGCTTTCCGGAGTTGATGCTACGATGTCGATCGTACTGGTCCGAGTCTGTGTTGGGGTCCTTGTGTGGGGAGCGGCGATGGCGGGAGCTCTTTCGATTTCGCAATGGCCGGGGAATTGGGGGCATGGTGTGTGTGGGCCGTGGGGTTGCGGCCCGCCGTTGCAAGCACTTGTCGCGTGCCACTTGGCGTGGTCCGTTTTCCTCTCGCCAGCAGCCGTGCTGCTGGTGCGGCGAACGCCACGCACGCGTCGACGTATTGGCCTGGCGCTGGTTCTGGTTTCCACGGCAAGCATCCTATTCGTGATCGGTTACGAGTGGTTCACCTGGTGGCCGGTCGTGAGTCCATGGCAGCAGGCCTATTTCTTGCGGCGTATCGGGTTTGTCATTGTCACGGCCATTGATCTTCCTATTCTCCAGACGCTGGGCATCGGCGTTCTGCTGCTCGTGTCGAGTCGATCGCGCCGGTTAGCCACGCCGGCGAACTGATCCTGTGGTACGACGCAGTGTGGTACGACGCTCCGCGTCGTTCGCTTTGCCCACCAACGTCCCATTTCCTACGAGTATTGATGGGTCCACTACACGCATTCTTCACGGCACGGAGTGTCGTGCCACTCTGCGTCCCTCTCTGTTCACGGCACGGAGTGTCGTGCCACTCTGCGTCCGGAGAGATGCTTCCCATCCCATTACCGGCTGAGCTCCACGTTAGAAACTCCCTTGCTGCCTGGATGAAAGATGTTGTTCGAAAAGTGCAGGCCTTGGACGTCACTGGCTACGGTAACGGCATACTTGTAGCGCGGCTGGGCGGTCGCCGTGTCGTTGCTGCTACCACTTTGGTCGCTTCTGGTGCCATAGACAATGTTGCCTTGAACGATAACGTCCGCAAGCGGTGGGTTCTCGGGCTTTTGGCCGGTGTCGAATTTGATGGGCGTTCCGGCGTCTCCCCAGATCCAATGGGCGTTGCCGCCCCCGAAGTCACTGATGATATTATTGGCGATAATCGATCCACCATCCACGTTGGATGCAGCGGCGGTCATTCCAGAGTGTTTGCGCGAACCTGCGTGCGAAGCGGCTCCCGGCATCATCCCGATGCTCCATAGGTCATTTTTCGAGAACTGATTTCCGATGACCACAATGTTGCGCGATCCATGCATGGCTTTCATTCCCATGAACGCGTTGTTGACAATGTTGTGTGAAATGATTACGTGGTCCGCATGGATATCGATTCCCTGTGCAGCGTTCTCGATGTAGTTTCCCAAGATCTGACTGTAGTCGCTGACGGTGGGTGACGTAATCAGAATGGCCGAGCCTTGATGCCAATTGTTAACGTACTGGCGGTCCCACGTCTCCTGGCTGATGAAAGTGCCCTTGTCACGATTCTGCTTGACGAAATCTCCCAGTTGGAACTTCTGTTTGATTTCTGGAGTCGGTAACAGGTTATCTTCAATTACGCGACACGCCTGAATCAACGTGCCAACACTGGCGCTAACGCTGATGCCCGTGCCGTCAATACATCGAAACGCATAGCCCCAGTCGTGGTCCGCAGTGCGATCGTCCGTGGCGATGCGCATGTAGTTGCGTACCAGGCAATTGCGAATCTGGCACCGGTGGCAATCACGCAGTGCGATCGCCGCCGATCGAGTGCGATTGTCGAGTACTTGCACGTTGTCGAGCACGACGCTGCGTCCGTGAATCACAAGAACTGCCTCGGTTTCGGTATCCATGCTCCCCTTGGCTCGAGTCAATGTGAGGTCACGAATCTGCACGCCGGTGGCACGTTCGATCTCGATGATCGGGACGTTCGGATTCGTCTGGACGATTCGCCCTGGTCCGCACAGTCCCGAGTTGTCTGTATGAATCCGGATCTTCTCAGCAATCTCGTAGTCGCCCGAAGGGACATAAACCATCCTTCCAGGATTGGCGTCAATTGCCTGTTGGATCGATCGATAGCTGCTTGCCGAAAGCGTATCGCGTCCACCGTGCGGTTCTTGCGCTGCGCTTCGACCGGCGCTCAACACAACGAGCAACACGACGACAAAGGCTCTAGAGAATCTCATCATAGGTGGTTCACCTTATCGGACGCAGTGTGGCACGGCACTCCGTGCCGTGAACAAGAGCAACACAGTGTGGCACGGCACTCCGTGCCGTGAACAAGATACGCCACCGATTACAGTTGCGCACCGTGACCGGTACTCTAGTTCTCAATCGCAATTCTAATCGATACGAGACGTCACGGTGCGAGGCGACTTCCAAGTATACACTCAGAGCGGATCGAGTCTGCCACGTCTTAGACTGGCTGACCCGAATAATCGTCCAAAGTCTCAAGTTACTTGTCCAGCGTAACCTTGCCCATTGAGACTATCTCGTGAACTCCGCCTGGGCTGCCAAAAAGTCGGCCTTCGCTGGTGGAGTTGTTGATCCCGTCTTTGTTCTGCGCGTGGAGGGCCGATGAGGTGCCGCGCGCAAGCATCTAGCAGCCGAGGGCAGCAATGCCACGGGCAAGAAGGACATTGACAGTTCAGTTCTTTTTTGCCCATCATTTTCTTTGCCCTCCAAGGAGCACCACCAGACGCGTCGTCCATGAGCGCAACGGGAGAGAAGGGCAAAGAAAATTACGGGCAAGAAACAGCGCTCGGTGGCGGTTCGACCGCGACGTTGCCAGAAATGACGAATCGAGAGATTGTTGGTGTACTTGCGGAGCAAAACACCGTCGATTGGCGCAGTGGGGTCTACACAATCCCGGATCTTCCCGGCACGCGACGCTCCAATTGCTGCTGGATACGGTCGCCGATCAGCAAGGGCTGCGCGCAATCGGTCGTGCCCCAGCGTCGGTTCAGAGGCTCCGGATAGGATTGGATGTGCCTGGTATCCCAGAATGTACCGTGGAATTCGGAGCGTTGCCGGTCGGTATGGCCGTTCGCTTGGTCACGAGGCCGAGTTTTCCGTTGTGGCTGACCGGTTCATCGAGTATCCGTCGGCTTTGTTCATGTCTGCTGAGCCAATTCGAGCGAGCGGAAGCGTGAACCAACAATGGCACTGGCTGCCGAACGTTCGCTAATATTTTCTGCTCGTCCATGCGATTACGAGTCCCGAAGTAGTCGACACATGCCACCTGCTCGTCATTCAAATTCATCAGCGGTTTTCCTGTTCCGAGCTGGGAACGCTTGACTCTTCGATTTGTCCGCCGGGCGTACCACCGAGCGCCCGCATGCGATAGAATACCACATCGGTCGCGTGAATTGAGTTCTAAACCCAAAGGACACCTGATTCGAGGTAATTCCCCATGAAATGCGCCATGATTCTGAAGATGACTGTTACGGTCGTATTGGTCTTGTCTGCTGTTGTTGTGCGTGCCGAAGAGGCGAAGTCGAAGAGCGTATTCAACGGCAAGAACTTGCAAGGTTGGCATGCGGACGTGCCGAAGCTGGATAAGAACACGGATCTGTCGAGTCCGTTTATTGTGCGCGATGGGATGTTGGTCAGCTTGGGCACGCCGGGTGGCCACTTGATCACCGACGCCGAGTATCAAAACTACCGGCTGGAAGTCGAATATCGTTTTGCGGCCAAGCCGGGCAATTGCGGTGTGTTGGTGCACGCTTCCAAACCACGCGCGTTGTACAAGATGTTTCCAAAATCGATCGAGGTGCAGATGATGCACCAGAACGCCGGTGATTTCTGGTGCATTGTCGAGGACATTACGGTTCCCGACATGGAAAAACGCCGTGGACCGAAAGAGAAATGGGGAATCACGGAAGGTAAGGCACGGCGCATCAAGAACCTGACCGACGATTCCGAAAAACCGGCCGGTCAATGGAATCGGATGGTGATCGAGTGTGTGGGGGATGCTGTCAAGGTCTGGGTTAACGGCGACCTGGTTAACTACGGTACCGGTTGCACAGCCACCAAGGGGCAAATTGCTCTGCAAGCCGAAGGCTCCGAAGTCGAGTTTCGCAAGGTCGTGCTGACGCCCATCACCAAACTGAGCACGACGAGCCACTAGGGGAAGAGTCTTGAGCTGGAAGATCCTTCTGACATTCTCACTCTGAACCTACCGTGGTCTTTGGGATATCATCGTGAATCAACAGAACACCGGACGCCGCTACCGGCAAAACGGCTTGGACTTTTACGACGGAAGGACCGGTTCGCTTTGCGCCAACATACGATGCCGGCCGCATCTATCTTGGCTCGGACGATGGCAACGTCTACTGTCTCGACGCTCGCGAAGGGTCGGTGGTCTGGAAATATCGTCCTGGTCCTCGTGACGAGAAAGTGATTGGCAACGGCCATCCGCTGCGCTGCTCGGTTGCGTTGGTCCACAAACCGAGTAAGGCGATGGGCAATTGGTCTGTCTTTGTCAGCAGCGGTGCGATGACGCCGGTTACACACTTGGCCCTCGACCTGGGTGCTCCGGGTGATGTGCGCGACGACAACGGTTTGCTCTGGTTCGCGTATCCACGCATCCGCAAGACGTTTTCCGTCTACAATGCGAACCCTAACTACGGGATCCAATTGGATATACACGAGAAGTTCCTGCCCGGCGGCGGCTTCTTCTGTGCGGACACGAAACGACTTTTCGCTTCCGGTGGTCGCGGTCTGCTACGTTGCGAATTGCCATTGATCGACCAGGGGGCGGGGCAAGAGTCGGCCACCTACACGGTGCGCCTTGGGCTTTCGATCTCCTCGAGTGAATCGCCACGTCAACGCGATTTCGACATCAAACTCCAGGGCCAACTCGTGGCCAGAGACCGTGACGCCAGAGACCGTGACGGCACTAAGACAGCTGGAGAGGGCGAGGGGAGAGTTGTGATGGAGTTCAAGTCGGTTCCCGTCACGGAAAACCTGGTCATCGAATTGGTGCCCAAGAGTGAGACGCCCGACCTTGATCAGGCGCCGATCGTCAATTTCATTGAGGTCATTCGGGATGATGCGGTGAACCGCACATTCAGGTGAGGGACCGCTGATGAACGTAGATAAACGCTAATGGAAAAAGCCCGCCGCCGGGTTTGACCCGGCTGAGGGTACGACTGG
>JAJRVM010000171.1 GCA_024277285.1 Planctomycetota bacterium | reverse complement strand
TCGACGGCCGAGGGGAAGTCGTAACCGAGTGCCATCAGCAAGTCGATGTTGTTGAAGTTTCGGCCGCAACTGAAGCAGTGCGCCAGATTGTTGCGCGGGTTCACCGTGGCGCGAAACTCGCCGCACTCGAGACAGATAAAGCGGAAGTAGCCTTCGAACTGCTTGGACCCGCACACCCTGTCGTCCAAGTTGGCCAATGGTGACTTGCATCAGCAGTTCGTTCCAAGAACGAGAATAGGCGATGAATCTGATCGTGTGCCATTGGCCTGGAATGGATTCGCGTCTTGATGCGGCCTCGGCAGAGTGGCGATGTGATGGAACTCACGCCAAAAGTACGATCAGAGTCAAGCACGCATCAGCTGAGCGAGGGACGCCACGGGTAGCCTACCAATCCTCTGCACCCACTGCACAAGGCGGTGGGGGTCGACCGATGGAAAATGAACTCGAGTGCACGTCCTACTTCAGATGGCTAGACCGATACCTGGGAGCATTTCTCAAGATCCTGCTGCCCGCAGCCATTGGCAAGAACGGCCGAGCAATGGGGCACTACCCACTGCTGATCACGCCCAAGCGGCCACGTAGCTCGGTGAGAATGCGCTGTTCGAGCGCCATATCACGTCCTATCGGGATCCAACCCAACGTCACCGGTCCCAAATGACGCGAGCGTTGCGGACTGACCAAAGTCCCATCGTGCCGCAACCCCTCGATATTCACGGTCGAGTATTCGGGTTGGCTCAAGTCCTCAAGCTCTTTGAAGACTGCTACGTCAATCAGGTAACCGCCATCGGTTTGCGGGCGCACATGCACGACCGCTCGGCGGCGAATCGACTGCAATGTGGCATAACGCCGTTCGAACCCACGACTCGAGTCCTTGCGCCACGGTTCCAGGATGGTCGCGCCCGGTTGCGGGTAGGTCTCCACCTGCCCCTCAGTCAAGACGCCGCCAACCAGCCGCACCCGCTCCTCTCGCTGAATCCGAAAATAGTTGTCCATCGTGTCGATCAGCTGGTTCCACAAGAACTCCCGATCACTCAACGGCACATACATCGGGTTCTGAGCCAACGCCGCCTGAGGCACGCCATTGGTCGCGGGCAAACCTTGCATGCCCTGATGCAGACCGCAACCAGCGGAGAGCAATACCAGTAAACACCAGCATTCGCGCATTGGTTTCATGATTCCTGGTGTGTCGTTCAACCACACCACTCCGGTCCGCCAGTTCGCTTCCGCCATCCCCACCGAATCGGCTCTTTCGAGCTAAGAGGGTTCGCGTCTGCTGTTGCTGGCAGAATTATTTTTTCCCCGTGCCAAGGACGCACCAGGCCTCATGCGGCCAACCTGGACCACGGCGAAAGTGGATCAAAACAACGGGACTGCCTTGAAAAAGGGGCGGTAGTGTCCTCGAAATGCCGTCTTGCGGCAAGCCCGACTTGGAGCACATGACAAAACCAATAAACACCCAACTCACCCATTGCTCGGCCCTTCGCCACACCACCCAGTTCGCCAAAAAACATTTCTGCGGCCGTGCTTCTCGTGGTCGACACGACGCTTTTTGTTTCGGACTGACGCACGCTGTCTTCGAGCAGGGAGAGACCGTTGCCTCGTCGCTACGCAATCCACCAAGCGCTCTTCTTTGCCCGTAATCTTCTTTGCCCTTGAACAAAGCGGCTACGCCGCGGAAGCAGCGCGCCATTTTGTTCCGATTTCGCCATTGGTACCGATTTCGTAGTGTGGACCCATGAAATGCCCCGGGCGCTGCTGGCGGTTCTCCGTGGAGGGCAAAGAAAATGGCGGGCAAACAAAGAAGGGTGATGCCAGCCTCGTATCTGCCCGTAGGATGCCTGATTTCGACTGCTAGCTACCTGCCGGTGCGCCCCACATCGACTGCGCGCGGAACCAAAACGGGATAAACAGAGCCACTGCGGATCAGCAGTTTTTCGGCAGTCCACCACAACTTGCTTGTTCAGGCCAATTTGGTAACGATACGGTGCGGAACTTTCACCCGGCCAGCTGCGTCCAAGAAAGACAATCGCCTGCCGCGCTGCGTGGGGCATTCGCTGGCAGCGCGGGCCGCCAAAGGGCGACACTCGTGCTCGCATACCGTTTTGTTGGGGAGAAGACGATCATGTTCCGAACTTTTCGTTACTTGCTGTTGGCGGTCATGACCTTGGTTCCGACCCTGGCCTGTGCACAGGGATTGTTGATCGATGACCGTCCGGGTCATCACTTCCGGTTTCCGCGACCGCGAATTTGGCGGCATCCCCATCCAATGCCACGTCCGCGTCCACAACCTCCCACGTCGTACAAGATCAAGGAACTGGCGGTACATGCCACGTTGTCGGATCAGATTGCCAAGGTGCAAGTATCGCAATCGTTCGTCAACACAGGCAGTCGTCAGATGGAAGTCGCGTTCATCTTTCCGCTTCCCTACGATGGTGCTGTTGATCAAATGACCTTCATGGTCGATGGCAAGGAGTATCCCGCCAAACTACTGAGCGCCGGCGAGGCGCGCCGAATCTACGAAGGGCATATACGTCGCAACCAAGATCCGGCCCTGCTGGAGTGGATGGGAACCGGAATGATTAAGACAAGCGTCTTCCCGGTCCCCGCCGGTGCCAAGCGAACCGTCACCATGCGTTACAGCCAAGTCTGCCGCAAGGTCCAGGGCTTGACGGAGTGGCTGTTTCCGTTGAGCACAGCCAAGTACACATCGCATCCCGTGGAAAAGGTGACCGTCAATGTGACGATCCAAAGCAAAGTGCCCATCAAGAACCTGTACAGCCCAACGCACAGTGTCGAAATCAAACGGCCAACCGATAAGCGGGCGAGCATCGCCTATACAGCGAAGAACCAGGTCCCCACGTCCGACTTTCGGTTGATGTACGATGTGGGCGACCGACCCGTTGCCGCCAATGTGTTGAGTTATCGCCCGGACAAGGACCAGGAAGGCTACTTCCTGTTGCTGGTCAGCCCCGACATCAAACGATCGACCGACAAACCGATTGCCAAAACAGTGGTATTCGTGGTAGACCGATCGGGCAGTATGAGCGGCAAGAAAATCGAACAGGCCAAGGGGGCACTCAAGTTCGTATTGAACAATCTGAACCAAGGTGACCTGTTCAACATCATTGCATATGACAGTCGCATCGAAAGCTTTAAACCCGAACTGCAACGCTACGACAATCAAACACGCGCAGAGGCCTTGGGGTTTGTCGAGGGCATCTATGCCGGCGGCAGCACCAATATTGATGGCGCTCTGCAAGCGGCAATGAGCCAACTGCAGGACGACAAACGGCCAACTTACATCGTGTTCCTGACCGACGGACTGCCAACGGCCGGCGAACGTCGCGAACCGAAGATCGTCGCCAATGCGCGCAATGCAAACAACGTGCGTGCGAGGATCTTCACGTTCGGTTTAGGCTATGACGTCAACAGTCGGTTATTGGACAAGCTGGCGCGCGCCTGTTTTGGACAAAGCCAGTTCGTACGTCCGAACGAAGATATCGAAACGCATGTCGCCCAACTCTACAAACGTATCGGTGCACCGGCACTGGTCAACCTGGCCTTCAAATGGGACCTGGAAAACTACCCGACAGAAAAAGGAGCTCCGGTCAGTCGCGTTTATCCGAAAGGCGAAATCGATCTATTCGCCGGCGATCAATTGGTCTTGGTGGGACGGTACAAGCAATCAGGCAACGCCAAAGTGACGATCAGTGGCACGATCAATCAACAACAAAAATCGTACGATTTCCCCGCCACGTTGGTCAAACACTCGACGGACGATTCGCAAGCGTTCGTGGAAAAACTGTGGGCGCTGCGACGCGTCGGCGAGATCATCGACGAGATCGACCTGCACGGCAAGAACCAGGAGTTGGTCAATGAACTGGTCGCGTTGGCGACCAAGCATGGCATCCTGACTCCCTATACCTCATTCCTGGCCGACGAAACGGTGAACGTTCGCGACGTCGCGTCCAATTCAACGCGTGCCAACACCGCACTTGAAGCGCTGCAGGCCGAGAGTGGATACTCCGGGTTCACCCAACGTCGCATGAAGAATGCCATGCAGAACGCCAAACAAGCACCCGGTTCAGGCTACGGGCTGGCCGCCGATGGCAGCTTGCCGGGAATTGCCGGAGGCATGGGAGGCAGTGGTATGGGGGGAGGCAGGTTTTCGGGCGGCATGCCCGCTCCAAGCCATGCCGGCTCGCAACGCGGCTTCGCCGGACGATCGACCCAGCAACCAACTAGCGCGCCGCTGGCCGGGATGGGAATAAACCGTCCGCTACCCCAACGACCGGGAGCCCCGTCAACCCAAACTGGGAGCAATCGATCGGACGGTGATCAAACGGTCGTGCAATCCGTGCTGAACGTCGGCAAGAAGACCTTTTTCTGGCGTAATGACCGCTGGGAAGATTCGACGGTGACCGAAACACAACTCAAGAACACGCAAAAGATCAAGCGGTTCAGCAAGGCCTATTTCGAGCTCAACACGCGTTTCGGCAAAGAGGTTGGCAAGTATCTGGCGATCGACGAAAGCGTCGTAGTGGTGTTGGGCGACGTCGCGTACGAGTTTTAGAAGGTGGGTTGGACTTCTGGTGCGTCTCCCGTGTGCCGCTGCATGCGTACACGCGGCGCTTCACCGCACGGAGTGCGGTGCCACACTGCGTCAGCTGGAACGATCGTATGGGTTATTCGGCCAGATTGTACGGCGTGCGTATCACAGCGCGCGTCGACGTGCTGCGATCGGCACGCGTCGATTGACCGTAAGCTACGCTCTACCAGTGACAACCATTGGATCGTAGCGGGCCTGTTGGGAGCGAGAGAGGGTGACCAAAAAACGCACGCGTAAGGAAAAGACAAACGACCCGGTTGCCGCCGCAGCCGCTGCTGTCGAACAAGCGCACGATGCATTGCAGCGTGCCCAAACGGCTTACCAACAGACGCGTGAAACGGCGACCGGGCGAGCCGCGAAAGCGCGCACGTTGACGGTCGGCGACATCATCGACGGTTCGCTCGAGTTCGTGCGGCGACACCCTGCGGCGGGCGTGTTTGCGGCCGGGCTTGTCGGCTTCCTGCTTGGCCGCTCCAAAATCCGTTGACGATGACGTAGCGCACCCCCCCTCCAACTCTGCCTAAACCTGACATGCCAAACACTCTGGACACGCAACGCCAGCTGATTCGCGCGCAACTCGCACGTTCTCGGCGCCGGTTGGACCGCAAGACGCGGCAGTTGGTGTCCAACACGCCGCGCTGGCTACCACTGAATCGCCTCCGCAGTAGTGATTCCAGCCACGCTCGTCCGATTGCCGTGACCGCCACAATGGCGTTGGTCGGTTGGGCATTGTCTCGTTGGGGATTCGGCACCGAGTCCTTCATGCAGTGGCGTAATCAGCAACTTGGGCATGCGGTCTCCAACTGGCTCGATCGACTCGTGCGCCACGTCCGCGTGGCAGCCTGGCAATATCGCCGTGCAGCACGATCTCACCCATCGGAGGTGACCGATGACTGACCGTCCCATCCCGGCCGCCGACGATTCGGATTCATCCTGGAAACAACGCGTCCAACCACTGGCCACCGAACTAAGTCGAATGCTGGAGTTGCGTCGCAAGCTCGCAACGCTCGAGTTCACGCATGACTATCAACTGCTGCGCCGCAACGTCATCGGCGGCGGGATCGGCGTGGTGATGGCAATGACCGGACTGCCTCTGTTGCTGCAGGCAGCTGCGCGGCAAATGGGCAGCGTCACGTCGCTGAGCGTTACGGCCTGGACCCTACTGTTCGGCACCGTGTTGCTCGCGTTGGGCACGCTGCTCCTTGGCCTCGCCTTCCGCAAGACTCGGTCCGGATTCTGTGGCCTGCAAGGCACGCTCGCCGAACTGAACGAAGACTTGATCTGGCTTCGTGAATGGGCCCAAGCGGACGAAAACGTTGCCGCCACGGATGCGACCGGCGAAGATGGCGACCACAGCTGAGACCGAAGCGATCCGACGGCCGGTCCGCCACGGACTCAATGAGGGGAAGCGGTAACTCGCCTGCTCGTTCTTTGCACAATATCTCATGGGTTTATTGAGCTAACGGTCAATATCCAATCGACTATACTATCCTGCTGGTTTCTATTAGGCTTCGTTTTAAACCTCGATGGAGCCACGATATCTAACCGTTTTCTTCCGTGGTAAGAGCCTGGAATGTGCCGACCATAGCAGAACGAGACGTTTTAAGACAAAACCCAGTGTTCATCAGCGTGCGTTAGCGGTTCACGCGTGCTGGTGCGTAAACACTTACCCGTTGAACCCCGAAAAGGTTCCTGACACCTTTTCGGCGAATGAGGGTGATACACCATGACGCGAATCATTAAGGCACCGCCGCAATCAAGTCGCGCAGATGGTTCGATTGCAGGTGGCTGGTGGCATGCCACTGACGGGGACTCGCGTATCGTCTGCGACCTTTGCCCACGTGCCTGCTCCTTGAAGCCGGGTGATCGTGGATTCTGTTTCGTACGCGAAAATGTCGAGGGGCAGATGGTGCTGTCGACCTACGGCCGCAGCACCGGGTTCTGTGTCGATCCGATCGAGAAAAAGCCACTAAACCACTTCTTACCCGGCACCGCCGTGCTGTCGTTTGGCACGGCAGGCTGTAACTTGGGCTGCAAATTCTGCCAGAACTGGGACATTTCGAAGTCCCGGGAAGTCGCGTTGGCAAGCGAAGTGGCCGATCCCGAGACGATCGCCGCGGCCGCCGCCCAACTCGGTTGCCACAGTGTTGCGTTCACCTACAACGACCCGGTCATATGGGCCGAGTATGCGGTCGACACGGCACGAGCCTGCCACGACCGCGATGTGCGCACCGTGGCCGTCACGGCAGGCTACATCGCACCGGAAGCACGCGCGTACTTTTTCTCCGAGATGGACGCGGCAAATGTCGACCTGAAAGCGTTCGGCGACGCATTCTATCGACAACTGACCTATTCTCAGCTGCAACCCGTGCTCGACACACTCGTCTGGCTCAAACAGGAAACCAACGTCTGGTTCGAGATTACGAACCTGATGATACCACGCGAAAACGATTCGCGCGATGAAGTGCGGCGGATGTGCGCTTGGATCGCCGAAAACTTGGGCGACGACGTGCCGCTCCATTTCACAGCTTTCCACCCGGACTTTCGCATGCGCGATCGCCCGGCGACGCCACGAGAAACACTGCTCCAGGCGTACGATCAAGCCAAATCGCAGGGGCTCAAGTATGTCTATGTCGGCAACGTGCACGATCCCGTTCACGACAGCACTTACTGCCCCTACTGCGACGCTCTGTTGATCGAACGCAACTGGCACGAGCTCGGCGCCTACCACCTGAAGGAAAACCGTTGTCATCGCTGCGACAAGGTGATCGCGGGACGATTTCTCGATCAGCCGGGCACCTGGGGCCGGCGCCGGCAACCGATCCGGATCGCTGACTTTGCAGAACAACGCCACGACCCTGGTACACGCGACGCGCCCAAAGCGACCGGCAGCGCTTCGCGCCCCGCGTCAAGAACCGGTGCTGCACCGCAAGACGACTCTGCCGCCGCGCCGCAACTCTCAAACGGAGCAACGCCAATGTCAGCCAACCCGACCGAACATTTGACCCAACGTCAACAGGACCTGGTGTTTCAAGCGACATGCGAGTTTGTCGTTGCGGGTATCGAAGACCGGCCCGCCGTCCTTGCGGATCCGACACTTGGTGGTGCTGCTGACACTTCGGTCATGGGTGCTTTTGTGACACTCAAGCGGCGCGACCACTTGCGTGCCTGTTGCGGTTCGCTGGGACACCCTATGTCACTAATCGATGCGGTGCGTGGAGCAGCAGTGCGCACCGCCACCGACGACCAACGGCTTCCACCCATCTCGATGACCGAACTACCGCACCTGGACGTCGATGTGTCGCTCCTGCACAATTTCCGCGTCATTGCCGCCACCGGTGCCGACCGGAGCAACGAGATCGAGCTTGGGCAACACGGCCTGACTATCCAACAAGGTCAATCGGGAGGGCTGCTGTTGCCCAACGTGGCAGTTGAAAACCATTGGGACCGCCCTACGTTCTTGCGTCAAATCTGCCGCAAAGCGGGGCTGCCACTTCACGCGTGGCGGGAAGACGATGCGAAGTTGCAGACATTCGAGACGCTGGTTATCGAGGGAACGTTCGCCGAACGATTGCTCGCACACTTGCCAGCGACAGTACCGGCGCTGTTGACGTCTGAAGAACTTGAGGCGTTGGATCAGCATTGCCGAACCAACGTCTTGGCGCTGCTCGAAGGTGCTACTCCAAACTATTACGTCCCGTCGTGCCAGGACGCGACCGCACAGGGTGTGCTGCTGGCGTTGGAAGTTCCACCGCACGGCGCTCGCGCCCAGTTCGCCCGCATGTCGCTACGTCCCGGCCTGCCATTACAGTCGACGTTATTTCAACTGTGCGAGGTCGCCGTGTCATGGCTGCGTAGCGTGCGGCCCAACGCCGCCGAATTATCTTCGTTATCGGCCCATGTCACCGTATTGCACGATTCCGCAACGCATGGTACGGTAGCCGATCCCGATTTACGAGGTCTTACACCGCGACATCGCGTGCTGGTCGCGGCGCAACATGGACGCTTCGCCTGGAGCTACGCTCCTGACGAGCCACCCGAGCGACTCTTGACCTCGGCTGCCACCGGAGCTCAGGTCTTGGATGCCCGCACGGCGAGCCTGTTCAGCCTTGCGGTAGACACCCAACAGTCGGAGTTTCAAGTCAACATGGTACCTAACCCCGTGGCCGGCCCAGCGGTGCGTGAGCCAGCCGTGGCGGGCACGTTCTATCCAAGCGAAAAGCAAGCGTTGGAATCGTTGGTCGAACAGCTGATTGAAGGGACAAGCTGCTCGGATCGTAAGCCATATCCGGCCATCATGGTACCGCACGCGGGGCTCCGATTCTCAGGCCGAATTGCCGCCGCCACCTACCAGCATGTGACGATCCCCGAACGCGTGCTTATCCTCGCTCCGAAACACACACGCGCTGGAACACCATGGGCCGTCGCACCTCACTCGACTTGGTCGTTACCCGGCACAACGATCGACTCCGCCCCTGACTTGGCACGGCGTCTGGCAAACACGATACCCTACTTGAACCTGGACGCCGCCGCGCATCGCGACGAGCATGCCATCGAAGTGCAACTGCCGCTATTAGCGCGTCTTGCTCCCACATCGCAAGTGGTCGGAATCACCATCGGCGAAGGAGACCTGCAGGCCTGCACTCGATTCGCCGACCATCTGGCCGATGTACTCCGTGACGACTCCGAACCACCGTTGCTGGTCATCTCAACCGACCTGAACCACTATGCACCCGATGCCGAGAATCGCCGCATCGACCAGATTGCATTGGACGCGTTATTGCAATGCAATCCTGACTTGCTGTTTGAAACCGTTCGCAAACACGACATCAGCATGTGCGGACTGCTGCCCGCAGTGATTGTACTGCGTACACTTCACAATCTCGGTACACTGAGCACCTGCACGCAAGTCGCCTACGGCACCAGCGCCGACGCCGGTGGCAGCGCCGACCGCGTCGTCGGCTACGCCGGTATGTTATTCGCCTAGCTCCGTGCGGTGAAGAGACGCAGTGTGCCACCGCACTCCGTGCGGTGAAAAGGCGCCAACTACCAGTCGTCACCAAGCAACACAACGCCAAGCTGTTGCTCCCGTCGCGTCCTGTGGGCTGCTAAACACTTGCTGATCCGTGATGGTTCTGCTTAGTCCGTTCTTGCTCCGCGAACGCGTGGTTGATGTGGCCCCGCAGGCAAGCAACTGGCAGGCGAGATCAGGCATCCAGCAAGCAGAAAGGAGGCTGGCATCACGCTCGGTGGATTGCGTTGCTGCCATGCAGCTTGTACCGGCTGTAGCACGTCTTACGACAACTCCACCCTGTTAAGGCCTACCGCGAATCCCCAAACGTTCTGGAACGGCTCAATAAAGTCGCCCGTGGGGGGGTCGAACATGGCCCTCGTGCGATGTGCGTAAGCTATTTTTGATAGGTGGACTTGGGCAATCCGAGCCCCTGTCCGCGACCTCAACTCGCTGCGAGCATGCTTGCAAATGGCCTGCGGTCGAGGCAAGAGGATCCAATGCGTTTCCCGTTTGGGCGCCCGCTTGTTACATCGGTGCGAAGCCCTGCTGCGTGATAGGTTCAAAAATGCGACTGCTACTGCTGGAAAACCAAAGTGCGTTTGCCGAGCGACTGGCCGCCGCTTTGTCCGACGACGAGCAGGTCCAGTGTGAATGCACCAGCATCAGCGCCTACGAACAGCCCGCCGATCGGTGCGGCGGTGCGATTTTTGACGCGGTCGTTCTGGACCTGCGACGCGACGCGAAAAACGCGTTGAAGCTCTGCAGACGCGTAGCGCGGCGCACAACGAATCTCCCGGTAATCGCGGTCACTGCCATTGACGACCCGGACGAAGCGGTGCGAATCATCCGCGCCGGCGCCGAGGAAGTTTGCTTGCGCGACGAGTGTGACGCCAACACTCTGCGTGATCGAATCCGCTGTGCCATCGAACGGCACCGCATCACGTCACTGCTGGCCAGCGAATTCCACCAGGCGGCTCCGGTCATGAGCGGCGCAGGAGGGGTAGATTTCGAGCCTTCCACGTTCGAAGACTCGCTGCAATGCACCGACGATCCGTCCGAACAGACCAGCTTGCGTTTGGCGTGCGTGGTCTCTCCCGGAAAGGAATCGAGTGCGGCAAGCGAGTTAACATGGACCGAGTCACTTGGTGTCCCGGTTGAAATCACGCATGTGGATGGCCCTGACGAGTTGGCCGAATATGTCACAGCGGTTTCCGTGGACGCAGTTGTCATGTACTTGCACGATCTCGATGCATCCGTGCTGGAGGCAATCGCCACGGTCAAGGCGCATCGAGAAAACGCCGTCATTGTGCTCACCGTGCCCGATCTCGAAACAGAAATGAGTCTGCAGTTGATCCGGCACGGCGCGGACGATTTTGTCGCATCCGCAAGCCCGCCGCACGAGACCGTGGCACGGTGCTTGCGGCAAGGGCTGGCACGACGGCAACGGCTCAACGGCACCAACCATGGGGCGGCCGACGACGACGAGCCCGACACCGAACCAAAAAACCCCCTCCTGCAGAAACGCAAATCCCCCTACCAGCAACGCAGCCCGCGATACTATGTCACCAGGTCGGCGATTGCTATTCCCATTCATGCCGACCTCACGCCAGATCAATCGGTTCGCGCCGAAGGTTTCACGGTCGATGTAAGCGAATCGGGAATCGGCTTTGATATCGGACAGTTGAACGAACTCCCGAGTGAACTCCTCCTGGCCGGCGTCGAGGGCGACGACGGAGTGCTCTATTTCGCCACCGTCAAAGTCCGCAATTGGGCGTTACGAGATGGTCGATTACATGTCGGCGCCCAATTCGTTACGGGCGAACGAGACTTAATTTGCACCGAGAATTTGACTCCTGTGTTTCAGCCGGAAACGCAGGAATTCGCGCCGCGATTGCCTGCCGAAACGCTCATGGAATGGGCCGCTTTGGGAGTTTTTCGTCCGGTCCTGAGCGACCGCATCTACGTCTGCCCGCAGTGCGGTGGTATGCCCACATTCCGTAGCGGTTGCCGCTCATGCGGGTCAATCCATGTCGCCAGCCACCAATTGATCCACCATTACGACTGTTCGTACCTGGGGAGGATCAACGAGTTCGAGTCCAATGGTGCCGTCATCTGCCCGAAATGTGGCGTCGAAGGCGCCATTGACGGCAACGACTTTGAACGACTCAGCGGCCCCTGCCATTGCCTGGAGTGCAACTGGTCGGATACGACCACCGAAGTCGTTGGCCAATGCCTGCGTTGCAGCTGGCACTTCCCACTCAACAGTGCCAGTGAACGGGAGCTGGTCGGCTATCACGTCAATCGCCTCAACCCGCAAACACTGTTGGGTATCTCGTAGGGTGTGTCAAACTCGCGTCGATCGCGACCAGCAGTTCCACCGATTTGACAAGCGAGCGCAGGCACACCAGAATGCGGCCTGAATCGTCGTGCGACCGTTTTCCCCATGGACGCTTGCTTGTCCATCCTCCGCTGTTGGCTACTGACGCTGTATAGCTCCCCATTCCCGTTCCGGCCGAGTCCTGGTTGGCCTGCACTTACCTTTCCAGTTGGGGCGACACGGCGACAGATTTGCGAGGCGAACTCGGCACACTCTACAACATCACTTTTTTTGGCCTGACCACGATGATAGCACCTTATGTCACGAGCGATATTGGCATACTGGCCATGCTGCTGGGCATCTGCGCATTTTTCTTTTTCGTCGAAAAAATGACGCGTTGGCCATTGTTCAGTTACCTGCCACCGCTGGTCTTTATCTACTTGATGCCGGTGATTTTTTCAAATACGGGCGTCCTGCCATCGGAATCGGTCGTCTACGACACGATCGGAACGTTCGTCTTGCCGATGATGTTGGTGCTATTGCTGCTGAAGGTCGATGTCGGAGCGGCGATCCGCGTAATGGGACGTGGCGTGTTCGTGATGTTGTTCGGCACGCTGGGTGTCGTGTTGGGGGCACCGATCAGTTATTTCCTGGTGCGCGATTGGCTCTCGCCGGATGCCTGGAAAGCGTTCGGCACGCTTTCGGGTAGTTGGATCGGGGGCACCGGCAATATGGCCGGCGTCGCGAAGATGATCAATGCGGACGGCACCGAGTTTGGCCTAGCGGTGTTGGGGGACACGGCAATCTACATGATCTGGCTCCCGATCATGCTCAGCTCCAAGAAAATGGCGGGCTGGTTCGCCCGGTTCACCAAAGTCAGTGCCGATCGCGTGAAGAAGATGGAACTCGCCGCGGCCGATCTTGAACGGGATGATCGCGTGCCGACCGTGCAAGACTACCTCTTCTTCTTGGCGATCGCGCTGGGTGCGACCTGGCTGGGCAACTGGACCGCGTCCGTACTTCCCGTCGTGGAACCGTATGTGAACGAGGGTGCGTGGCGCATCCTGTGCATTACGACCATTGGCATCACATTGTCCTTCACGCCACTACGGCGTATTCCCGGCAGCCACAATTTCGCCATGGCCCTCATCTACCTTTTCGTGGCCAAGATGGGGGCGTCGGCCGACCTGGAAGGCGTGACCGAGCAAGCGCTTCCATTTCTATTAGGCGCTCTGTTCTGGATTTTCTTCCATGGTGCATTCTGCCTATTGGGCGCCAAGATATTGCGCGTGGACGTGCACACGGCAGCGATTGCCAGCGCCGCCAATATTGGTGGAGCGGCCTCGGCCCCGATCGTGGCGGCCCATCACAAGGAGAGCCTGGTGCCTGCCAGCGTGTTGATGGCGTTAATCGGCTATGCGATCGGCAATTATGCCGGCTTTGTGGCTGCTCAGCTTTGCCGGGAAGTCGCGTTGCTGTCGGGTGCGTGAAGCACATCTTGCAACACGTCATTCCACCGTTGGGCAAATTGAGTCACGCTGAAACGATCCGCCACTGCGCAGGCCGCCTGGCCCAAACGTCGGCGCAGCGCCGAATCGTCAATCAATCGTTCCATCGCCTGTGCCAATTGATCGATGTCATCCTGATCGACCAGCAACCCATTCTGTTCGTGTTGGATGATTTCGCGCGGCCCACTATCGCAATCGAAACTGATCACCGCCACGCCTTGGGCCATCGCTTCGAGAAGCGCCACGGGAAACCCCTCGTAACGCGACGCGAGCACAAAAATATCAGCACGCGTCAGCAGCAAAGCTGGGTCGTCCAACCAACCGATCAGCGTCGCGCGTGACTCGATACGTCGCTGTGCGATGCGCCGCTCCAACGAAATCCGCTCAGGCCCTTCGCCAGCAATCTCCAACCGCCAATCCGCGCGCTGCACCGCCACTCGTGCGAACGCGTCGATCAATCGATCAAACCCCTTTTCGACACTCAACCGTCCCATCGCCACCATCAAACAACTCCCGTCGGTGGTCACTGCACCACGCGCCGTAACCGGGCGGGCGATTCCATTGGGAATCACGTAGATCGGGCACTCACCGACGATCGCCCGGAGGTGCTCGGCAACGGCGTTCGTCAACACGACCAGTGCTGCGGCGTTCGGATAGGTTTTGCGCCGTAAACGCTCCCAGACCGCTCCCAATTGCTGATGCCGCGGGTCAGAGTGTTCGGCAATCACCACCGGAACAGGCAAGCCCTGGCAAGCCAGCAACGTGACAATATTCATTCGGTCCGTCAAACTGACGACGCAATCGAAGTCGGCGTCGCGGATCGCCTGCCGCAACGCGGTGATGCGACGACGGTTATTCCACACTGCCGCGAGCTTGTTGGGCGACGCCTTCATCATGCCCAGTCCGACGCGCCGGACGGATGCCACCACGGAATAAACGTCCGACTCGACCGTGTCGAGCGTGATGACCGTCACTCGGTCACCCTGGTCCGCCCACAGATTGGCCATGGTCGCGGCAACCCGCTCGGCGCCGCCACCATGCAATGCGTGTATGACCAATGCGACTCGACGTGACACAACTGCTCCTCAGAACGTGTTTTGAAAATGGTTCCCAACGCGCAATCGGTTCGATTTCAACCTCTATTGTGGAGCAGCACCAAGCAATCTTCGGCGCTGAGCCGCTCCTCTGCGAATCCTAAGACACGTTCTCAGATGGCGAGGCCAGCATCGACCTCACAATGGCATGAACCGTTTCTACACAGATTCTGACGTATAGCCCCCCCTTGACGCAAGCCACCAGCAGGGACTCGTTAAAATCCAAATGGGTCGCTAGAGTGTGTCGAGAGCCTCTGATCCGAGCCAGGAGTGTGACGGGGCACTGCGTGTCGTGAAACGCCACTGTGCGTCGTTCGCACAAGACCAGCAACCTCACGCTGACTGCGCTGCCACAATGTGCCCAGTTCACGGCACGGAGTGCCGTGCCACAATGTGCCCAGTTCACGGCACGGAGTGCCGTGCCACACTGCGTCATGCCATATTGGACTCAGGTAGCCAAGCCAACCACATTCGATGGAGGATGTTGAAACCATGCGTTTAGGAACGGCATTTCGTGCTTTCTTCAGAGCGTTGACCGACGCGGGCTTTGCCAAGCAGGTGGCGACCGTCTTGGCCGGCGAAGCGCCAGCCGCGTTACCTTCGCCCAAACCGACCGCGGCGGCTCACAAACCGGTCAAAGCGACGCCAGCGCGCAGCGATGCCTTGACATTGCTCGCATTACTGCAGCGTGAAGCACGCCTGGTCGACATGGTGAAAGAGCCGTTGGGAGACTACAGCGACGCGCAAGTCGGAGCCGCCGCGCGCGATGTGCTGCGCGACTGCGGCCAGGTGCTTGACCGACTCTTCGCCCTGGCACCGCTGGTCGACCAGCAGGAAGGGAGCGATGTGGAGGTACCGGCAGGGTACGATGCCGGACGATTCCGGCTGACCGGCAACGTCACGGGCGAACCTCCTTTCCACGGTCGACTGACACACCACGGCTGGTTGGCCACTCGATGCGAGATCCCCGTCTGGACTGGCAGCGAGCAAGCGCGACAGGTGGTGGCTCCTGAAGAGGTGGAAATCGCTTGACGCGTTCCGGGCGCGGCTGGCGTGACACTGCAGGCAGCGAAACGGGCAGCGAAGGAGAACGGACGATGAGTGCACAGTTTATCTTGGGGATCGACCTGGGGACCACCAACTGCGTGTTGGCCTATGCGCCGCTGGATGCCGAAAGCCCAACGGTAAATTTACTGAGAGTCCCGCAATTGGTCGATACGGCAACGACCGAACCTCACACCGCGCTGCCGGCTTTCACCTACTTGGGCAGTCAGCATGATGCGCAAGGAGGCGCGTTCGATTTGCCGTGGGCCAGAGAGCGAACGTTCGCGGTGGGCGAGCTGGCGCGGCGTCAGGCGGCCGAGTCACCACAACGCACTGTCGGAGCGGCAAAATCGTGGCTCTGCCACAGCCGCGTCGATCGACGCCAACCGATCCTGCCGTGGAACGCGCCGGACGAAGTGCCCAAGATCTCGCCCGTAACCGCCGCACGCTATTATCTCGACCACTTGGTCGCCGCTTGGGAAGCACAGTTCCCTGACGCGCCAGTCTGTAACCAACGTGTCGTGCTAACGGTCCCCGCATCATTAGACGCAGCCGCGCGCGAACTGACTCGCGAAGCGGCACTCGCGGCCGGTTTGCCACAAGAGTTGATCTTGTTGGAAGAGCCACAGGCCGCCGTCTATGCCTGGCTGGCCGACCAAGGTGATGCGTGGCGCAAACGCCTTAAGGTGGGCGATCGTTTGCTGGTTTGTGATGTCGGTGGTGGCACCACCGATCTGACGTTAATCGAAGCGACGGAATCGGCTGGCGAACTGGCATTGCAACGCCTGGCGGTCGGTGACCACCTGTTGGTCGGCGGCGACAATATGGACCTGGCACTCGCGTATCACGTGGCCGAACAGTTCAAGGCGGATGGCGTCAACCTGGATCCATGGCAGACCGTTTCACTCTGGCACGCCTGCCGCACGGCCAAGGAGACGCTGCTGACGCCCGACGGCCCCGAGACGCACAATATCTCGATTCTGGGACGTGGCAGCCGTTTGATCGGCGGCACGGTCTCGGTTACGGTGAATCGAGCTGCGGTTGCTGAGCTCCTGGTCGACGGCTTCTTTCCCGAGTGCACGCTGACCGATCCCTCGCAACGGCGGCGCAGTTCCGGATTTCGCGAAATCGGCCTGCCGTACGAGAGCGATACAGCCATCACTCGACACCTGGCCGCATTCCTCACCGCTCACGGTGACTCGGACCACGCCGCCATGCCGACTCACGTTTTGTTCAACGGCGGAGTGTTCAAGGCCGGGACACTGCGACAGCGATTACTCGAAGTGCTCGGCCATTGGGGCGGCCCAGACACGGCTCCAGCAATGCTTGCCGGCGAACACGATCTGGACCACGCAGTGGCGCGCGGTGCCGCGTATTATGGCTGGACGAAAGAACAGGGAGGAGTAAGGATTCGCGGTGGCGTGGCGCGCAGCTACTATCTCGGCATCGAAACGGCCGGACTGGCCATCCCCGGCGCTCCGCGGCCGTTGCATGCACTGTGTGTCGTCCCCTTCGGCATGGAAGAGGGTACGGAGGTCGACGTGCTCTCGAATGAAATCGGGCTCGTCCTGGGCGAACCGGCTCACTTCCGCTTCTTCAGCTCGGCGGTGCGCAAGCAAGACCAGCCCGGTCAATTACTTGACCATTGGCAGGAAGATGAACTGCTCGAGACCGACGCGCTGGAAACCACACTGCCGGCAGACGCGGCCATCGACGAGTCGTACGTGCCCGTTCGCTTTCAATCACGCATCACCGAGCTTGGCACCTTTGAACTCTGGTGTGTCAGCACGCAGACAGACGGTCGGTGGAAGCTCGAGTTCAGTGTTCGTGATGATGAATGATTTCGGTTAGGCGATCCGCGCCGTACGCGGTACCGGTGACGTCCACATCGCAAGACCATAGCCCCGGCTCTTCGCCGGAAAGAGACAAGAGAACACGGCACGGAGTGCCGTGCCACACGCATGACCACTGACCGTATGAACACTGACTCGTTTGATCCACTGCTTGACGAACAACCTGCTCGGTACGTCGTCGGAATCGATTTAGGGACCACCAACTCCGCCGTCGCCTACGTCGATACCCATGCATCGCCCTGGCGCGTGCACACGTTTCGGGTCCCGCAACTCGTAGCGCCCGGCGTGGTCGAGCCACGTGACACGTTGCCCAGCTTCCACTACGAAGCGGCCGCAGGCGAATCGGAAGACGGCGTCTTGCAACTGCCCTGGCAGAAACACGATCCGGCGGGCGTGGTGGGGGTTTTTGCGCGCGACCAGGGAGCCAAATCGCCGGGCCGACTGATCGCGTCGACCAAATCGTGGTTGTGCCACGCGGGCGTGGACCGAACGGCCAACCTGCTGCCCTGGCATGGTGCCGCGGATGTCGAGCGACTATCGCCGGTCGAGGCGAGCGCTCGAATCCTCAGGCACATTCACGACGCGTGGAACGCCCACTTCCCCAACGATCCGCTCGCGCGTCAGGAAATCATCTTGACCTTGCCCGCGTCGTTCGATGAAATCGCGCGCGAGTTAACGGTACAGGCAGCGGCGTTGGCCGAATTGCCTCGCGTTATCCTGCTCGAAGAACCACAAGCCGCCTTTTATGCCTGGGTCTACAAGCACCGCGACGACTGGCAACAGTTGGTGCATGTCGGCCAGACGATTTTGGTATGCGACATCGGTGGCGGCACCTCCGATTTTACGCTGATCCGAGTGCGTAGCGGGCCGGCACCTTCGAGCCTTGACGGGAATGACACCGAGCGCACTGGCAGTGAACCGATTCAATTCCACCGCATCGCGGTTGGCAACCACTTGATTCTGGGCGGTGACAATCTCGACCTGGCGCTGGCTCGGCACCTGGAAAACAAACTGGCCGACGGCGGCCGACTGCCTGCGCAACAATGGGACGTTCTGTTGCGCAGTTGCCAACGTGTGAAGGAAGAGCTGCTGGGTGCGCACGCTCCCGAAAAACTAACATTGAATCTGCCCGGGTCGGGATCACGCCTGATTGGTGGCGGCGTACAACTCGAGGTCGATCGCAACGACGTGCAGCAACTGCTGCTCGACGGATTCCTGCCACGCGTCAATTTCAAGGAAACTCCGGTCGCCCGGCAGTCTGGTTTCCAGGAGTTCGGCCTTCCCTTTGCCGCCGACCCGGCAATCACCAAGTACCTGGCCTCCTTTCTAAACGCCCACCGATTCGACGAAACGGACGCCCAACAGGTGCGTGGCGAGGAGCATGCGTTACGCCCCGACATCGTGCTGCTCAACGGCGGTTTCTTCGCGTCGTCCACGCTGCGTGAGAGGTTTATCGCGATGATCGCCAACTGGTATCGTCGGGACGACAAGGATACCTGGCTGCCCAACGTACTGGACCACGACCGGCTCGATTTGGCGGTCGCCCATGGAGCCGCTTACTATGGCATGGTGCGCCGCGGCGAAGGAGTGCGTATCGTTGCCAATCTGGCGCGCAGCTATTATATCGGCATCGAAAGCGACACACCCACGGCCGTCTGCCTGATGCCCGGCAGCGCACAGCCGGGGCAAGATATCACGCTGGACGATCGAACGTTTCAACTGTTGATCTCCGAGCCGGCCGAATTCCCGCTGTTCGTTTCCAGCACCCGCTTGACCGACCGCCCCGGTCAACTGACCCCCATTGACCGCGAACAGATGTCGCCATTGCCACCGATACGCACGGTATTGCGCGCGCGCAGCCGTCGCGAAGCCGGTACGATGCCGGTCCATTTGCACGCGCGCATCAACGAGATAGGCACAATCGATTTGTGGTGCAGTGCAGTCGACCGCGACCGAAGTTGGCGACTGCAATTCGATATCCGCTGCGCAACGCAAACCGACGTCACCGCACATCGATCCCAAGCCGAGTCGGAAGGGTTCACCGACGAACAGACTTGGTACGGCGCCTATCGGCTGATTGCGGATGTCTTCAAGGACTCAGGCACCGCGCGCCCCGAGGGTCTTGCCAAACAGTTGGCAAGAGAACTGCATATGACCAAGAACCAATGGCCCACTCCGCTGTTGCGCCGCATCTGGGAAGCGTTAATGGAGTTGGAACCAGGGCGACGCCAGAGTGCCGAACATGAGACGCGTTGGGTCAACCTGCTCGGTTTCTCGCTGCGTCCCGGCTACGGACTGGCGGTCGACGATTGGCGCGTCGCCGAGACATGGCGCACCGTGCATGGCAGGCTGGTCCACGCGGCGGCGGCGGTGCGTAACGAAGCGCAAGTACTATGGCGACGCATCGCCGGTGGATTGTCGCGCGGCCAACAACAGGCACTCGCCGATCCCCTGCTGGCGTCAGTGCGTAATTTGCATCACCGCGCAACGACCGGCCGAACACGTGGCGATGACGCCGCATTGCGTCCCCACGAGCTGAATGAAGCGTGGCGCCTGCTCGGCTCGCTCGAACTGCTCGACGTTCCACGCAAGATCGAGTTGGGGAATATGCTGGTCGCTCTGCTCCCCAAACGAAAATTACGGAACGTGCGCGACTCGATGGTCTGGACACTCGGCCGGTTGGGACAACGTGTCCCACTTTACGGCCCGCTCAACACCGTGGTGCCGCGCGAGCAGG
>JAJRVM010000170.1 GCA_024277285.1 Planctomycetota bacterium | reverse complement strand
GTCCCTTCATTCGTCAGTCCGCCGAAAATGATTCCGGCACCTGCGATTCGATGTTCTGTAGAGTTGACAAGCGTGGTTTTGAACCCACCTAACTCGCTATTGGCTTGGTTCGTCAAGAGTACTGACCCACTGCCGGCAAGCACAGATTCACCGTCGGCTGATTGAAACCGCGTCGTGAGCGTCTCGCCCCCGATGGTGATTCGGCTGTTGTTGGTCACCGTACCGCCGAACCGGCCCAGCCTCCCATCCGGAACAACCACGCCACCTTTGTCCAAAACGACGACTCCCTCCACACATACATTTTCTAGCTCTGCTCCACCAATGAGGTGAATCTCGCTGTTGTCGCCCTCCGTTCTCACGGTTCCGCCGCGAACGACCGCGCCGCTGATTTCGAGAATACTCTTGTCATCCGCACGATCCGGGCCGGTGGGGTCGTTGAACGCGCCGTCGGTGGCCTTGAGCACACCGCCGACACCGCAGATGCCGCCCTGGTCGATGATCGATGCCCTCAGCGTGAGCACCTCACGATCTGTAGCGAGAAAAGTGCCTGTATTGACAATGCAACCGTCCACACCTGGAGCGCAGGGCACTCCGGGCGAGCCTTCTACGATAAGGGTCCTCCCCCCCGCACTTGCGTCTCCGACGACGAGCATGCCGCCATTTAATAGGGACATGGAATCAACGGTCGGCGAGATGTTCAGTGTAATATTGGCGTCGACCCCGGCGATGGTCACATCAAAACTCGCCCGCGGGTTGTTGCTCGGCACCTCCGGCAGGCACCAACTCACGTTGCCATTCAGGGCGTCATCCCACATGCCTGCCGTGCCGACCCAGGTGGAAGACACGTTCCCCATTTGCGGCAATTCCTGAGAATCGGGTATTCCGTTGCTGTTGCAGTCTCGCTGCCACTCGAAGGCACCCATATCTACGATAGGGGCAGTACCGCAATCGGCTCCCGGCTGGGGGCAGTCCGGCGTGTTTGGATTATCCACGAATCGTGGATTGCCGTCGAAATCGGTGAGTGCGCCGAGCGGAACGGATACGTTTTCGCCTGCGTCAATGCCCGGAGATCCGCTCAGCAATCGTAGATCGCCACCACCCAGATCTACGAAGTTAGGTATTTCGTTGATGTTGCCAACTCCAGAAGCCCCGCCCTCAATATTCGAATACCTGATGACGAGCGAAGGCTCTCCTTCATGAAGGATTTCGTCTCCACCGTCCCAGAGTATGCAGTTGCTTATCAGCATTGGATTAACCAGACCGGTGGAGAGAAACAAAGCACGCCCCGATGATGCCGAGTTATTCGCCATGGTGCAATTAGTAAGAACGATGTCGGTAAAGGAGAAGAACAGCCCTCCTCCCAAACCCATGGCGGAGTTGTCGCGGAACACCGAGTTGGTGACCGAAAAAAGATTGAGAGGCGCGCTGGTGCTGTAAACAGCACCTCCGTCTTGAGCAGAATTGCCCGAAAACTCGCTATTCCTTATCACTGTGTTTGTGACCTGAGTAGCTATGGCACCGCCGCCCGACAGTGCCTTGTTTGCTTCAAACCGGCAAACGTTGATTTGAAGGGCACCTTGAAGCGCGGTGATCGCGCCGCCAAACTCGCCCCTGTTCCCACGAAAAGTGGAATCGTCCAAGGTTAGTATTGAAGCGCCCGTCACGAAGATGGCACCGCCGCTACCTTCGGTTAAGTTTTCAGTGAACGAGCACCCCGTTGCGGTAGTAAAACTGTCAGAGTCTAGGAGAGCGCCTCCCAGGAATGGCGCGTAGTTAGTCGTGAATTGACAGTCGATCAGATTCGTACCTCCGAGCTTGTTTATCATGGCACCTCCCTCGCCACTACTTCCAGGGGCGGCGTTAGCAGTGAACGTGCAGCCGGTTAGCGTCGGACTTGCGCTGAAGTTCCCGACTCCTCCGCCTACTTTCGCAAAGTTTCTTTCAAAGGTGCAATTCGTAACGGTCGGATTTCCGGCATCGTTCAGCATGCCGCCGCCGGTTCCTAAGAGTAACGCTCCGAGGCCGTCCGCTCTCCCGGCAGTAATGGTGAAGCCGCCAAGAACGGTGGTAGAGTCGGTGCCGCTTCCCGTCACTACATGGTAAACGTTCTCGCAGGTATCACCGCACAGCCCGCAGCAGTAATAGGAAGCGAGCAGGGCGCAGGTCGCGTCCCAGGCAGCGTTGCAGCAGCTAGCTCTCTCATTGCAGACATTCGTTTGGCACGCCGAGTCATCACAACTCTGTGTGGTATTTGCGGTGCAACAGTTACTGACCATCGGAGAATCGTCATTTCCGGAAAGATCTCCACTGAGCATAGTCTCGTTTGCGACTAGATCTCGTACATCCGGGTCTGGCGCGCCGCAGCCCGCAAAACCTCCTTGCAGAGAGACGCCGGTAATAAGTTGAAAGGTGGATGCGCGGTCACCTTGGGTTTGGCTCGCACCCTGATCCGGAGTGTAGACGCCACCGGCCACGCGGATTTCTGTAATGGTGCCGATCGCGGCACTTGCCGCTGCCAACGCATCCTGCAAATCCTGGTAAGCTGTGCACCAGGTCGTCCCGTCGCGAACCGGTCCCGTCGCGTTAATGTCAACGAATACCGGCGGGTTAGCTCGTGATACATGCGCCGATGCAAGCGTCATTCCGATTAGGAACAACACGTAAGGAACCGCTGCCCGTGCTGGGTTCGGAAACCGGAAATCTGGAAACATCCAAGCCTGAAAGAACTGCCAGAAGGATCGGAGAACACGGACCAGGATTGCGCAACGTCGCGGCTGACGGGCTCTTCTCTTACTTCCTCGTTCACATCGTAGTTTCATTTCAAAGAACCCCGCCTTATCGTCTCGATTGTACCGAGTTGGGTTTGTGAATGCGAACACCCGGAGCGGGTCGGCCTGGTGAGACTGTTCAGCGACGCGCACTTGAATGATCGGATGAATTATCGGACGGGTTACGACGGGGCACGTGCCAACGCCGCCAGGGCTTCTTCTCGAAGACTGTCCATATCCGCCTTTGAGTCAAACCATAGAAAGCCCTTGGGAGCAGATACACTGTAGCCGTCATCGGGCCACGGATTTTCGCGCCTCGCGGTGCTTGCTGCTTCCAAACTGACGCGTGACTCTTCCGGTCGACCCAGCCTTGCCTGCGCAATTGCCTTGATGAGGTGATTCACTTCAGCCAGATCGTTCAACTCAAGAGCGGCGTTGGCAGCGGCGATTGCTTGTTCAGGTTTCTGGTTGCGAAGTTGAGCTAGCGCAAAGATGCGTTTGGCTCGTGGGTTCTCACCGCCGGAAGCCTCATCCGCATACCACGCTCTGTTTGCCGCATCGCTATCGTGCTGCGTACCGTCCTGTGCAAGCAACACTCGCGCAAGGATCAGGTGAATGTAAGGGTCATCCGGGTTCCGGCGCAACGCCTCGCGGGCGTTTTTCTGTGCCGCTTCCAGTTTGCCGCGGTACAGTTGCAGCGACGCCAGATTCCGCCACGCCTGCGCGGCATAGGGAAGGTCGTCCTCGTCCGTAGCCAAGGCAGCCATCTCGGTTGCCCGGCGGAACTCGGTTCTTGCACGCCCCAGGTTTCGCAGCAGGGCGTAGGCGGTTGCGATGTTCACTTGAGCGAAATAAGAGGATGGTCTAACGCTTAAAGCCTTCTCGTACGCCTTGATCGCATCAACATATCGGCCCATCATCTTGAGGATGATGCCGAGTCTGTTCCATCCCGTGGGGTTGTCTGGCGCCAGCTTGATACCACGCTGGTATTCCTCATGAACTTGTTCAAGAAATACGGCTACCCCCTTTTCGCTATGCCCGGTATCGGGTCCGTCAAAGAAACGGTGCACCTTCATTCGAGTGTACTCAAGAACTGCTTGAGGCGAATGCGGATCCAATTCAATCGCTTGGCGGAACGCCGCCTCGGCTTTGCCCCACTGCTTCGCTTCCGTGCGCAGTGTCCCTTCCCGCACGAACGCCAGAATATCGTCATGGCTCTTCTGGATCCTCTGGGTAACAAGTAGTAGACCGAGGACGACAACCGCGACGACTGCAGTAACTCCAAGTATGAGCCCGGGGCACCTACGGACTAACTTGGCAAATCGATAGGTGAGGCTGGGAGGACTGGCCAGCACCGGTTCGTTGTGGAGGTGCCGTTGAATGTCGGCGGCAAACTCGGTCGTGGATGCATAACGGCGTGTCCGGTCTTTCTCCATCGCCTTGAGCGTGATCCAATCCAGATCGCCGCGAAGCTGCCGTGCAAGTGCAGATCTGTCCGTATGTCGTCGGTGAGCAATGCTCGTTGATTCGTCGCCTAGACTGCTAATCTTGGTGCTTGGTTTGGGTGGCTCTTCTTCTCGGATAATGCGTTGAATCTCGGCGAACCCCGCGTGCCGTAGCGTCGTCGGCTCGAATGGCAAGGCCCCGGCGAGAAGTTCATAAAGGACTACACCAAGCGAGTAAATGTCGGTCCGCGTGTCGATGTCCAGCGCGGTCATCTCGGCCTGCTCAGGGCTCATGTACTCTGGCGTGCCGACGAGTTGGCCCTGCTCAGTGAACAAAGTCCGCTCGGTCAATCGCTGCTCCGTCGCCTTGGCCACGCCGAAGTCGATGATCTTGGGCACTGGCTTCCCGTCTTGGATCGTCACCAGAATGTTCGATGGTTTGATGTCACGATGGATGACCGCTTTTTGATGGGCGTGTTGCACGGCCTCGCAGACCTGCATGAAAAGTTCCAGACGCTCTTTCGTCGTGAGCCGCTGCTTGTCGCAGTAATCGGTGATCCGCAGACCGGGGACGTGCTCCATCGTGAAATACGGCCTACCCTGTTCTGTCGTGCCGACGTCAAACACTTTCGCGATGCCCGGATGGTTCATCAGGGCGAGCGCTTGCTGCTCGGCTTCGAAGCGAGCGACGACTTGCCTCGTATCCATCCCGGCTTTGATCAGCTTCAACGCGACCCGACGTCGTACGGGCTTTTCCTGTTGGGCGAGGTAGACCGTGCCCATCCCTCCCTCCCCCAGTACTTTCATAATCTTGTACGGACCCACGTGCTCAGGAGGGTGTGTCTCGCCAGCTTTGCGGCTCGCGGCCGCCGCATCGCGCAAGCACTGGGTACCATCAGCGTGATCGATGCTTGCCACCTGTTCGCGTGCATCGCGAATCAGATCTTCGTGGGGTCGGTTCGGTGTTCCTTCACCCGGAGTTACGCGCTTGTCCGACATAGAATGGTTTCCAGAGCATACGTTCCCCCATCGTTCAAGCGTTTCTTGTCCACCGGAATCACGGCGAATCCGTGAAAAACTGTGACGGCGATCCAAGAAGCTCCCTCAGCCGATCGTGCGCGCGTGCTCGCAGCATGTGGATCGCGCCCTTGGACCGGCCGAGCGACTCGGCCACATCTCCCGGCGGGCGTCCCTCCAAGTCGAGTTCCCGGACGACACGTTCGTAATCGCGCGGGAGTTTGGCCAACGCCCGCTCGACGAGTTGTTCGGCTTCCGATCGGGCGGCGTGGCGGCTGGGAGTTCCGGTCGTTCCGGTCAGGTTCCCGAGGAGCGTGATGTAGGTTCCATCTTGCTGAACTCGGGTAAGTTTCTTACTCCGTGGAGGCCGTTTTTCGCGTTCCAGGGCCCTGACGGCGTCGATCAAGTTGTTCTCAGCGATCCGCTCAAGCCACCGGACGAATGAGCCGACACCCGCTGGCTCGAACCGATTGATGCGGAGGAACGCCTCAAGATAGGTCACCTGCATCACGTCCGCCGGGTCGAACGCCGCCTGATGGTGCTTGGCAATCTTTCCGTCCAGACCGGCCTCCACTTGTGGGCCGATGCTGCCCAGCAGATCGCTGAGTGCGTCGGTATCGCCCGATACGGCCTTCGCGAGCAGTTCTTCCTCGGTTGACGACATTCGGCCACCTCGATCCCCTCCCCACAAAGCCACACTTCACGTCACAGAGTACTGTCTTGAACTTTTTCGACAAGCCGTGTGACTCCGTGCCAACCGTGACGCTCGTAGGAACAGGCCCGTGGATAGCGCGGGTAGCCACCGAGGGGGGGAAGAGTGGTAGAGGCTCTTTCGACCAGGGCGTGTGCCGGGTCGGGCCTGTACGAATCCCGTTGTTTGGTTCTTGAAAATGGAGGATTAGAAATGACGAACAGATCATTTGCGAAAACGACAGTCCGTCCCCGTTGGACTACTACCATTGCGGTCGTTTTAGGAGTGTTCATGGTCTCGTCGCCGGGCGTCGCCAGGGCGCAGCTAGGCTGTGTGATCGACAGTGAATGTGATGATAGCAACATCTGCACGGACGACGCGTGCGTCGCAGGAATTTGCGAACACGCAAACAACGCCGTTTCGTGCGACGATGGTTTGTTTTGTACGCAGACGGATACGTGTAACGGAGGTTTATGCGCGGGTGTCGGCGACCCGTGCTTGGCGCAGGGCCAAGTCTGCGACGCAACGCAGAGCACGTGTGTCGATACGCTGGCAACGATTACCATACACAATCTGTACATGTATCCCGGCACAACCGCCGATCTTATCGTTTCTGGTCAACTTTCCGGGCATGAAGCCTACAGTGTGAGCGTTTGGCCCTGGATCATGCAGCAGTCGGTCACGGGGCTCGCAGGTGCCGGCAGCGTCGGGTTCACGCCGGCTCCGCCCACGGACATCGTCCAGCTCGGAGATCCCTGGCTTGGAAACAGCGCATTTGCGACCTATGACACCGACGTCATGGGACAGCCTGACAACTCAGTGAACATGGCCATAATCTACGATCCGTCGTACGTGTCCGGGTCGCCTCTTTTCTCCGGACCACTCATGCGGTTCCCGGTTACGGCAAGTAACGACGCCCACGGGGCGTGGCCCGTCTGGCAGTTGGACTTCGGATGGTCCGCCGTGGGCACCTCATGGACAATTGACGGGGTGATCACCGTGTTTCCCGAGAACTGCGTGGTGGACCTGGACTGTGACGACGGTGTCTTCTGCAACGGCGCAGAAACGTGCGTTGTAGGGAGATGTCAGCCGGGAACGCTTGTGGCGTGCGACGACGGCATACCATGCACGCTCGACATGTGTTCTTACTCCTATGGTGATGCATGTATCCACTGGCCCGTGGACCAGCGCTGCGACAACGGCTTGTTCTGCGACGGGGCCGAGGCCTGCGACGCCGTTCTCGATTGCATACCGGGTACAGATCCTTGTCTCGGCCAACTATGCGACGAAAGTATTCCCGCCTGCGTGGAATGTCTCACCGATGCCGACTGTGACGACGGCAGCGTATGCAATGGCACCGAGCTGTGCGCGGCCGGATCCTGCAACCCCGGTCTTGCCGTCAACTGTGATGATGGGGTGAATTGCACGGTCGATTCGTGTGACCCAATCGCAGATGTGTGCATGCATACGCCGTTCGGCGTGTCGTGCGACAACGGGCTGTTCTGTGATGGAACCGAGACGTGCGACCCGGTTCTCGACTGCCAGCCCGGCACGCCGATCAACTGCGACGATGGAATCGCCTGCACCGTAGATTCCTGTGACGAAGCTGCAGGTTCATGTCAGAATACTGCCGACGATACGCAATGTGACAACGGTGTCTTCTGTGACGGTGCCGAGGTATGCGATGCTGCGACCGGTTGCGTCGCGGGCGGCGGACCTTGCCCCGGCCAGACCTGCGACGAGGGTACGGCAACGTGCATCGACGCCTTGACCGGAGAAGGATTCATCCTGTCGCGCCATCCGGACTACTCCACGGATGATCGAGAGTTTCTCACGAGCGAGACGATCTACATGCTCGTCTGGACCGACCAAGTCGCCTTTGACAATCTCGACAAAGCCGAGTGGAAACTCAAGGATCCCCACAAGAAGAAGGTCAAGCGCCCGCTGACCAATCAATTTGATATCACCTACATCGCCCAGTTCGATCTGGCCGACCTGCCGTCCGGCTCCACGGAATGGACTTGGAAGGCCAGGGTCCAGGACGACGCTGGGAACAAGTACAAACCGCACGCCGCTATCACTGTGCTGCCGTAGCGTATCGCAGAGTTTGAGTCGGCGAGTGGTGATGTCCGCAGAGTTCGCAACAAGAGGTCTAACACCGCCCCGCGGAATCCTGCGTGATGGCACACATGACGCTGATTCCGTGGGGCATCCTGCGAACGGTGGAATGGGATCCGGCGGGTTTTTGTGACGACCCGGTCCAGTGGCTAACGCCACATACAAACACCGAAACATGAGCAACGGAGATCGTAAGAAGGGAGCTGTGTGATATGAGAACTATTAGTGAGCAGATGTTTATTTGTGCCGGGCTCGCGGCGGTGTTGGCGGTCGGGCCGGCTCGTGCGGGCGACAACTGTCCTGCCGTCTTGGATGACGGGAACTACTGGTTGGGCTATCAGAACGGGTGCATGGTATCGCATCCCGATACCGGATCGTTCTTTCATGGAGACAACTGGGACAACTTTACCGTGCCGGGGCCGGGTGATGTAGCTAAGTTCGGAACCGGTTGTGACCCACAGCACAACGGTGACAGGCCCCACTACATCCACTTCGGCGACACCTGCGTGAACGTGTTCGCATGTCCGAACTCAGTCCCCATCCTCGGCGGGAATGTGACCAACGCCAAGTTGGAAATGCAATCCGGATCGTGGACGTTTGATTTCGGTACGGGACAGGTTGGGGCTTGTACCCTCCCTGGGAGTACGACGGGCAACTATACGCTCACCGATGGAATTCTCGTTGGCGATACGGTGAAGAGCACCGGGTTTCCCGACACCGCCTCGCTAACCGTCACGGGTCCGGGGGCGCTGAGTGGGTCTTGGATGTCCCTGGGAGAGCCTGTTGGAGCCACCGGCAGTGTTACCGTGACAGGAGCGGACGGCCCCACCTCCCTGAACCTTTCAGGCTGGTCCGCCGTGGGCCACCTCGGCTCGGGCGAGCTTCACATTCTCGATGGCGCCCAAGTCAGCGCCGAAACAACCCATGTGGCATGGAATGCAGGTTCCACCGGATTGGTCATTGTTTCCGGCGTTGGTTCCGCTTGGACCCATACCGGCGGCCTGGACATTGGCGAAGGTGGCGTCGCCACGATGACGGTGTCCAACGGCGGGGCGGTCTCAAACACTGTTAGCCATATCGGGAACGCTCTGGGCAGTAACGGAATAGTTACCATCACGGGTACCGGGTCAACCTGGGACATTTCAGATGGTCGGTTCGAGGTCGGAGCGTTTGGAACGGGACGGCTTGATATCATGAACGGTGCGCAGGTTGCGGCACCGAGGACGGTACTTGGATTTCGGGATACAGGCGAGGGTGCGATAACCGTTGATGGTCCATCGACTTGGTCGGTAGGTGGAGAACTCTGGGTTGCCGAGAAAGGCCACGGAACGCTGTCGATTTCAAATGGGGGGAGTGTCATTACGCCGGAAAGCCCCGGCTTCATCGGTGCAAGGAACGGTGCTGATGGTCAACTTACCGTGACGGGCACCGGTTCGACCTTTTCAGGAACCTCACAGCTCTACGTCGGCGGCTCCTGGTGGGAAAGTCCAACGGGTGTTGGTGGATTGTCAGTCAGCCAAGGTGGGGACGTATCGGTCGGGCATCTTAAGATCGCGGCAGGCGGACAAGGAACCATGACCGTTGACACGGGTGGAACAGTTTCGAGTACTTCTGCACGCATAGCGGAGGCCGAGGGCAGCAACGGGGCGGTTACCGTCACGGGTGTGGGGTCAACCTGGTCCATACTCGAAGGATTCGACGTCGGGAGTAGTGGGCAGGGCACACTGACCGTACAGACCGGTGGAACACTCGAGAGTGGAAGGGCGACGGTCGGAAACCAAGCTGGGTCTGTGGGAACGGCGTCCGTCACCGGGACCGGCTCGACTTGGACGAACACTGAAAACCTTACGGTGGGTGACGTAGGCGACGGTACGCTCACCATAGCCAACGGGGGAAGCGTATCAAACGCAAACGGCAAGATCGGATGGCGCGACGGTGCCATCGGGAGCGTCACGGTAACGGGCACCGGCTCGACTTGGGCGAACACCGGCGTCCAGGTTGGCGAGAGCGGGGGCTCGACAGGTAGTCTGTTAATCGAGACAGGCGGTCAAGTGACGGGAACCTGGGCCACTGTAGGACACTGGGCTCAATCAACAGGCTCCGTTACGGTCACCGGACCAGCTTCGCAATGGGCACTCACCGAAAACCTCACGGTGGGCGACATGGGCGAGGGTATGCTCGCCATAGCCAACGGGGGAAGCGTATCAAACGCAAACGGCAAGATCGGATGGCGCGACGGTGCCATCGGGAGCGTCACGGTAACGGGCACCGGCTCGACTTGGACGAACACCGGTAGTCTGCAAGTCAGCCTCGATGGCCAAGGCACGCTCACCGTCGCCGACGGAGGGCGCGTGACCGCGAGTGCGCTTACCGTAAACGCCAACGGCCAAGTGTACGGCGACGGCACGCTCGAGGGGCCTGTAGTAAACAGCGGCGAAATCCATCCGGGTCTCTCTCCTGGTGCGCTAACCGTAGAGGGTGACTACACCCAAAACGCCGATGGAACGCTGATGATCGAGCTGGGCGGGACGGCTCCCGGCACTGAGCATGATCAACTGATCGTCACCGGCAACGCCTCGCTCAATGGCACGCTTGACATCGTTCTGGTCAACGGGTTTGTTCCGACGCCGGGTGATACATTCGAAATCATGACCTTTACTTCGGTGACGGGTCATTTCGCCCGTGTGGCGTGCCCGAATCTTGGTGGCGGCCTTTCCGCGAATCTGGCGGTAGGCATCAACAATGTAATGGTGAAGACCGGTATCGATTGCAACGCTAACTGCTTGGACGACGCCTATGAAACCGCGACAGGCCTCGCGCCGGACTGCAACTCGAACGGCATTCCGGACGAGTGCGACATAGCCGATGGCACGAGTGGCGACTGCAACAACAACGGTATTCCTGACGAATGCGATATCGCCGGCGGCACAAGCTTGGACCAGGACGCCGATGGAATCCCGGATGAGTGCGTGTTTTGGACCCCGCTCAATCCGATCGGTGTAAACCTCTGGAGTGTTTCGGTAAACTGGGATCCGCAGGTTGTCCCCGACAACACCGTGCAAAGGACGTTCAATGTGACGGTCGGAGGCACGAACGAATCTGCAACCCTCGACATCAACGCGGAAGTCAACACGTTACGGCTGCTCCAAAGCAATACGCTCAACGTGACGATGGGGGATCTGACGCTGGAATCCTCCTTCGGGATGCTCAACGACGGAAACCTGTTCGTCGGGGAAGGCCATTCACTGACGGCTGCGGCACCTTTGCCGATCGAGGGAACCGGTACCGTCGAACTCGACGGACCCCAGGCGCATCTCTCTTCCTCGTCGTGGGGGAACACCTTAACCAATCGCGTTGCGATCGTAGGAGAGGGCGTGATTGATGCTGACTTCCACAACGAGGGAACCGTCACGGCCGATCTGTCCGGAACGACGCTGAAGGTGACGGGCACGCTTCCGAAAGTCAACGACGCGACGTTCAAGGCCGTCAGCGGAGCCACGCTGGACATTTCTGATACGACAGTCACCGGCACCGGAAGGTATGTGGCCGATGGTGGCACTATATCGCTGCTGCGAGGCCTCGGCGGTGGCACGATCACGGGCGATTCGATGGAAGTCTTCAACGGTGGCCTATTCGAGGCGGGGTGGAATGCGGCCGTTAGCCTGACCGGGACGATGTCGATCAGCGCCTGTGGATCCTATCAAGCGGCCACGACACCGGTCTCCGCGTCGTTAACCGCTGGCGAGATCGTCATCACAGAAGGGCCGTCTGGGGGTGGGCATATCGTGCTGGAAGGCAGCATGTCGGTTGAGGCGCTGACCAGTATCACGCTAACGGGTAGCGGCCCAGGCGGTGGGGTCGCCGGTGGGTGTGATCCACCGGGGCTAAACGCCCGAAACACATCAATGGTCACAGCTCAGACCATGGACGTAGTCGCCGGGGCGTTCGTGTACCTGACGGATACGGCGGACATGGCAATTCAGCAAACGCTGACACTAGCCGGGGGAAGCTACGGTCGTGGCGCAGGGCTGCTTGCAAGTTCGGCCACGCTCAGCGCCGGCCATGTGCTGATTTCGAGTGCGGGACAGATGCTCCTTGAGGATGCCATGAGTACCCAATGCGATGGTGATTTCATCCTAAGCCTCGATCCAACGTGTGCGGGGTGCGTTCCCCCACGATGGCATCTTCTGGATCAGGCCACGTTATCCGTCGGTGGAAGGTTTGCTATTCCCGAATCGGCGGATATTCGAATGGAGTCCACATCGAACGGTGGTCCCAATGCGCCGTTTGCGTTGGCGGGCGACTTCGATAACCAAAGCATCCACCCCGAGACTTTTGGTTGGAGTGCTGGATCGATGACGCTCGATGGAGGTGGCCCTAACCAAACCTTTGAAGTTGCTGGTGAGGATCTGGGTCCGTGGTTCATCGACAACTTTCGGATCGGCACGCTGGAAGTGGACTCGGGAAGCAGTGTGTCTTTCGTCGACAACATCGACAACGATCTGTCTGGGCAGAATGCCTGCACGGAGGCCCAGTACGTGGGCGTGCTGACCTTGCGTTCCGGGTCCACCATCACAATCGACAACTGCCGCGTCTACTATGATTCGCTCGTTGACGAAGGTGGAACAGTGACTCTGGTTGGCTGTGGTGAACTGGTGCGGAACTGCGCCGACAGCCTGGACGCAGACTGCGATCTCGACTTGGATGACTACGGCGTGTTTGTACCTTGCTTCGCGGGACCGCGAATGCCGGCGGCTGGCGGTTGCGAGTTCGCCGACCTCGACCAGGACGGCCAAGTTGACCTGAAAGACTTCGCGATCTTTCAACAGTCGTTCACCGAGTCCAGAGGATAGAAACCTGCTTTGGAGTTGGGTTTATACCGGCCCCGTTTCCAACTGGGGGTTCCTTCTCACCCTCCTTAAGGTGACGGCGGGGTTTTCGGTGAGGCCGGCTGGGTTCGCCACTCGTCGGCCTTTTGGTCGTAGCCCTCGCCCGGCTCGGCGGTGTGCCAGGCGGTATAGAGGTCGATGATTCGCTGGATGGATTCTTGTTTGGCCTTGGCGGTTGACTGGGCGTTGTCTTTCAGTTGTTGGTGCCGTGCAAGCAACAATGGCTCAGCCTTGGCAAAGCTTTTTTGCTCGACGAGATACCTGGCTAGGCTGGATTCGAGATCGCTGCGAAGGACGGACGGCCCCGGCGGAAGCAGGGCAACCGCTTTGGTTTCCGTTCCCACGGCTGCGTCGATGTTGCCGGTCATCTGCTGAGCCAGTGCGAGCGTGTCGAGGATACCGGGTACCTTGCCGCCGGACTTCTCGATCGCTTTACGAGCATACGCCAAAGCTTCCTTGGGGTCGCGCAGGTCCACTGGCTCGATGGTTAGCAAGTCCCACGCATACTTGTTGAGGTCGTTCTCGTTCGCATCAGGCTTCTCGGCCAGGGTTCGCCCGTGCGAGAGGAGTTCCTCAACAAAAGGGCGTGCTTCGTCGAGATGGTTTTGCGCTTCGATCGCAAAAACGAGTTTTTTTAGCGATAGCAATGTATACGGGTGCTCCTCGCCCAGAACGCGTCGCATGATTTCCAACGTCTTGCGATGCAACGCCTCCGCCTTCGCGTACTTGCCCTCGCGGGAAAGGTTATTGGCCAGACCGTTCATCGACCCCAGCGTGCCCGGGTGCTCCCCACCCAAGACGCGTCGCTGGATTTCCAACGTCTTGTGATACAGCGCTTCCGCCTCGGCGTATTTGCCCTGGTCGGAAAGGGCGAGGGCCAGATTGTTCATCGAACTCAGCGTGCTCGGGTGCTCCAAACCCAGGACGCGTCGCTGGATTTTCAACGTCTTGCGATGCAACGCCTCCGCCTCGGCGTCTTTGTCTTGGCCGGAAAGGGCGAGGGCCAGATTGTTCATCGACGCCAACGTGTCCGGGTGCTCCTCACCCAGGACGCGACGCATGATTTCCAGCGTCTTACGATGCAGCGCCTCCGCCTCCGCGTACTTGCCCTGGTCGGAAAGGGCGTTGGCCAGATTGTTGATCGAGCCCAGCGTGGACAAGTGCTCCTCGCCCAGGACGCGACGCAGGATTTCCAACGTCTTGCGATACAGCGCCTCCGCCTCAGCGTACTTGCCCTGGTCAGCAATGGCGTTGGCCAGATTGTTCATCGAGCTCAACGTGTTTGGATGCTCCTCGCCCAGAACGCGACGCTGGATTTCGACGTTGCTCCTCAGGTAGGCCTCGCTCGCCTCGAACCGCCCGCGGTCTCCGATCACTCCGGCCAAGTTAGAGGCGGCGCTAAGCGTGCGGCGGTCTTGTTTACCGAACTCACGGGTGTAAATCGCGGCCGCGTCTGCAAGGTGCGACTCCGCCTTCCCGTAAAGACCCAGATTCTTGTAGGTCCATCCGATCGTGTTCCGTAGGCGGGCCTCGATGAGCGGTTTGTCGGCGAATGTCTCGCCGATCTTCTCCGCAGCCAGGTCGAGCACCTCGCGCAGAGAAACGTCCTTGCCCTGTTTTTCGGGATCGACGGAGGCCAGCGTATCGGTGAGGAACGTGGTAACGGCGTTGGCCTCGTCGCGCGCGGTTTCCGCTCGCTCGCGCTCGCGGCTTTGTAACTGTTCCGCGAGGACGGCGCGGTCGCGTTCGCGCATCGCCTTGTCAGCTTGCCAGATTGTTCCGGCCATTCCGGCGAGGAGCGTAGCAAACACCAATCCGGCAGCAATCACGCCACGACGGTTACGGCGGACAAACTTCCTAAGACGATAGGTCACGCTTGGCGGACTGGCGTGGACCGGCTCATTGCAGAGATGCCGTTGAATGTCGGCGGCGAACTCGGTGGCGGTGGCGTAACGCCGCGTGCGGTCCTTCTCCAGGGCCTTCATGGTGATCCAGTCGAGATCGCCGTGCAGTTGCTTTCCCAGGGCGGCTCGCGTGGTGCGACGTTTCCCGGCCACCGCTCCGGATTCATCGCCTAAGCTGCTGAGGCGGGTGCTGGGCTTGGGCGGCTCCTCTTCGCGGATGATGCGTTGAATCTCACCGAAGGCCGCCTGACGCAGGGCGCTTGGCTCAAACGGCATCGACCCGGCGAGCAATTCATAGAGCATGACGCCAAGTGAATAAATGTCACTACGGGTGTCGATATCCAGTGCGGTCAAATCGGCTTGCTCCGGGCTCATGTAGGCGGGGGTGCCGACAAGCTGGCCCATCTCTGTATAGAGTGTTTTGTCCGTAAGTTTCTGCTGCGTCGCTTTGGCAATGCCGAAGTCGATCACCTTGGGCACGGGCTGGTCATCTTTCACCGAGACGAGCACATTGTTCGGCTTAATGTCGCGGTGGATGATTCCCTTTTGGTGGGCGTGCTGAATGGCCTGGCAGACCTGCATGAACAGCGTGAGCCGCTCCTTGGTCGTAAGCCGGTGCTTGTCGCAGTAGTTGGTGATGGGAATGCCTGGCACGTACTCCATCACGAAATACGGGCGACCCTGCTCGCTCGCGTCCGCGTCGAACATCTTGGCCACGTGCGGATGGTCCATCATCGCCAGTGCCTGCCGCTCGGATTCGAAGCGGGCGATCACCTGCTTGGTGTCCATACCGAGCTTGATGAGCTTCAGGGCGACCTTGCGATGAACCGGCTCGGTCTGCTCGGCCAGGTAGACCGTACCCATGCCGCCCTCGCCGAGGGTTTCGAGAATCTTGTAGTGGCCGACATGCCTGGGATGCTGCGCCTCCCGAAGACGCTCGGCGATCCTTTCAGGGGTGGATGGCGTCGTCTGCGTGGCGTCGTCAGGTAGCGGGGGTATCGAGTGCGTGGGTTCGTCGTCATCAGGATGTTTCGGATCGATGGGGGGATGTGGTGGCTCATTCATGTTCGTCTCGCTTGCGCTCGCCGGATCGTCACGTCCCACTAACTTCGTGGAACCAAGACCCAGAGCGAGTCACTATTTCGGAACAGGTCGCACGGGTTAATTGTAAAGAATAGAGTGGTTCTGTACAGCGATCGACCGGTAGCGAGTTCCGAGCAAATACGGTTTAGATTGATATTCCCGGTGATGATCCGGGTCACTTTGCGGTTACGTTGGTCTTGCACACTTGGAGGCTGACGAACAGGCCAAACGACGGCTGAGCTTTCGGGGCCACGACGACACCGGTGCCTTACAACAACCCAACGGGGATGGCGGTGACCTTATCCGTAAGTGGCAGCCGCTCACGGCAGAGGCAGACGACGCCACCCTCGGATCGAGCTGGCTTGAGGCGATCGAGCGCCGAAAACGACTGGATCCACTCACGCCGCGGATTGGCCGACTTCTTGATCTCCACCGGATAGATAGCCTGGTCCTGAACCAGCAGCAGGTCGATTTCCCTGCCATCTTTGTCGCGGTAGTAGTAGATCGGCGGCTGCTTACCCCGGTGCCACCAGCTCTTCAGCACCTCGGCCACAACGTACGTCTCCAGGATGGCACCGCTCATCGCCCCGGCTTCGAGCGTCTCCGGCGACGACCACTCTGTCAGATAGGCGCAGAGCCCCGTATCGAGGAAGTACAGCTTCGGCCGCTTGACCAGCCGCTTGGTGACGTTCGTGTGATACGGCTGCAACAACAGCACTAGGAAACTGGCCTGAAGGATCGAGAGCCAATTCTTGGCGGTATTCACCGCCACATCCACATCGCGAGCGAGGTCCGTCAGGTTCAGCATCTGCCCCGTGCGCGCCGCACAGGCCTTCAGGAAGCGGATGAAGCTCGCCTCGTTGCCGACCTGAGTCAGGTCCTTCACATCGCGCTGGAGATAGGTCTGCAAGTACGAGCTGTAGAAAAGATCCCGGTCGCGAACCTGCTTCGTCACCAACGCCGGAAACGACCCCGACCAGATGTCCGCGTAGAGTTGCTTGAGCGTCATCGTCGGGGCCGAGGCCTCTCTCTGCTTCAGCAGGCGTTTCGTAGGTAGGAACGGAGCACGGGGGAACTCGCGCCGCCGCCGCTCACGGTGTGAGAAGCCCAGCAACGACAAGATCGCCACGCGGCCAGCCAGCGTCTCGGAGACACCCTTCATCAGGTGGAATTGCTGCGATCCGGTCAACCAGAACAAACCACTCCGTCGCTGTCTGTCGACGGCCATCTTGATGAGTGGCAGTAGTTGTGGCGCGTACTGGATTTCATCGATCAGCACCGGCGGCTCGTATCGCTCCAGAAACAGCGCCGGGTCCGACTGGGCCAGCGTCCGCACGGCCGGATCGTCGAGCGTGACGTATCGCCGTTTTTTGTCCGCCAGTTGTTGGAGAAGCGTGGTCTTACCGACCTGCCGCGGGCCGGTGACCAGGATCACCGGAAACTGCTTCGAGGCCGCCTTGCAGCAACCGCTCATTTCGCGTGGGTAGAACATGGTAAGCGTCCATCGTGCAATTCTGTTGCATAATAGACGGTGTCGGCGGGGCCGTCAAATCGATATCCGCTCGACGATATTCCGGGTGACTTGCCGCTTCGTGCGGTCGTAGAGGCGGGTCGTGCGGGGGTCGGCGTGGCCGAGGAGGTACTGGACGTCCTCAAGCGGGACACCCTGGGTGATCAGGTCTGTGGCCGTTGTGGACCGGAACGAGTGACAGCACAGGTTCGGCGGCAAGCCGGCGACCTTGAGGCGGCGTTTGAGCATAGCCGAAGCGTCAACACGGTGTAGCGGCTTCTCTGTTAGTTGGCGACGTCGATTCATCGAACGAAACAGGGGGGTATCCTTCTCAAGGGCGATGCCGGCCGCGGCCACGTAGTCATGGATGAACTGCTCCAGGTCATGCCGGCAGGGGATCTTCCGAACCTTTCCGCCTTTTTCGCCCAAACGCAGGCACCATTGCGTGCCATCCTGGGCGAAGTTCTTGACTTTCAGATTGACGATCGCGCCGACGCGGGCGGCGGTGTAGATGAGCGTCGCGATGATGGCCCGGTCGCGTAGGCCGGCAATGGTCGCCGTGTCGATGGAGTCGAGAAGCTGCCGGGCCTGCTTCGGCTCGAACGCCGGTGTGACGCCTTCGACGACGCTGTGCTTGGGTCCACGCACGGAGCGGGCCGGGTTGACCTCGACGACGTGGTGTGTCG
>JAJRVM010000169.1 GCA_024277285.1 Planctomycetota bacterium | reverse complement strand
GCAGCAGGCCGAGGCCAACTTGCCTGCGGCCATCAAAGCCCTGACCGATGCGACCAATGCCAAGCCTGGGCTGGACAAAGCGTTGGCCGAAGCCAAAGTCGCTGCGGCGCCATTGCAGCAAGCCTACGATGTGGCCGAGAAGGCGGCCAAAGAGGCGGCAGCGGTGGCGAAGGCCGCCGCCGACGCGGCCAACAAACTGGATGTGGAAGCCAAGAATGCCACGGTCCAAGCGACGGCCAAACGCCGCGCGGCGGACGTTGCCAAAGCCGCTTTGTCCCGAGCCCTGCAAGGCGAACAGAAATTGCTGGCTCAGGCCAAAACGGCGGCCGAGAAGCTGGTCGAATTGGCACCGAGCAAGAAAACGGCAGACGCTGCATTGGCTCGCGCCAAGAGCGAGTTGGCAGCCGCCACCACTGCGTCGGCCACTGCGGAGAAAGCCGCGCAGGTAGCGGAGGCAGCCGCCAAGGTCGTTTCCGAAACGCAGCAGCAGCAGGCCGCAGCCGACGCTGTTGCCAAACGCAAGGCGGCAGATGCCGCGAAGGCCGCCTTGACTCAGGCACAACAACGCCAGCAGCGTGTACAAGCTCAGGCCACTGCGGCTGCCCAAAAACTGGCCAGCGCTCCGGCGCAGAAGAAAGCAGCCGATGTTGCCATGGGCAATGTCCTCAAGCAGGTGGCTGCCGCCAGCGGCGCTCATCAGGCAGCGGAGCAGGCGGCCCAGGCGGCGGAGACGACGGCGAAAGCGGTCTTTCAAGATGCCGCCAAATCTCCGGCGGAAAAAAAGAAGGCGGCAGACCATGTGGCCGCCCAACGCAAGGTAGTCGATGCGGCAAGAATGGCATTGGCTCAGGCACAGCAGAGCCAACAGCAAGCGCAGGCTCAGGTCACCGCAGCGGCCAAGGACCTGGCCGACGCCCCCGCGCGAAAGAAGGCTGCCGACGCCGCTCTGGCCAGCGCCAAGAAGCAAGTGGCCGCTGCTGCCAGTGCTTATCAGTTGGCCGAACAGGCTGCTCAGGGGGCAGACGCCACAGCCAAGGTGATGGCGCAGCGTGCTGGCCGAACGAAAGAGCAGATGCAGCAAGCCACAGCCGATGCCGCCGCCAAGCGAAAAGCGGCAGACGCGACCAAGGTCCCTCTGGCCAAGCTCCAGACAGCCGAGCAAGATGCGCAGAAACTGGCCGATGCCGCCGCACAAAAGCTGGCTCGAGCCACCGCGCAGAAGAAACTGTCTGAAGCCGGTTTGGCGAACATCAAGAAGCAGATCGCGACCGCCACCACCGCTTTGGCGGCAGCCGAAAAGGCGGCTCAGGATTTGGCGAAGATCGCAGCAGAAAAGAAGGCCGTGGCAGCTCAAGCGACTGCCAAACGCAAAGCAGCCGCAGATGCCGCGGCCGCACTGGCCCAGGCACGGCAAGGTGAACAACAAGCTCAGGCCAAGGCCAACACGGTCGCGAAAGCACTGGCCGATGCGACGGCACAGAAGAAACAGGTTGATGCCGCTTTGGCGAGCATCGGGAACCAGGTAGCCGCTGCCACGACCGCTTCGGCGGCCGCCGAGAAAGCGGCGCAGGAGGCGGCTGCCAAGGCCAAACAGATTTCTGCGGATGGTGCCAAGCCGGACGCCGAGAAGAAACAGGCCGCCGACGACGCAGCCGCCAAACGCAAAGCCGCCGACGCGGCCGCAGCCACGCTGGCTCAGGCCAAGCAACGGCAGCAGCAGTCGCAGGCTCAGGCCACGGCCGCTGCGCAAAAGCTGGCCACAGCGCAAGCGCAAAAGACGCCAGTCGATCAGGCTTTGGCCAGCGCCAAGCAGCGGCTGGCCACCGCCACGGCCGCGAACCAGTCGGCTCAGGAAGCGGCCAAGGAACTCCTCCAGTTGGCGGCAGCTAGCAAGCAGGCCGCGGCGCAAGCGGCCGCCAAACGCAAAGTGGCCGATGCGGCCAAGGCAGTGCTGGCTCCCGTGGCAAAGAAACTAGAGCAAGCGACGCTTCAGGCCAACTCCGGCACTCAGAAATTGGACCGCGCCCAGAAAAGGAAGAAGTCGGCCGAAGCGGCTCTGGCGAACCTCAAGAAGCGGATCGCCGCTGCCAAACAGACACACGTGGCAGACGAGCAAGCTGCCAAGGCGGCCGAAGCTGTCGCGGTTCCCTTGAAGACGGAAGCCGACAAGACGCGAGCGGCCTATGTGGCGGCCAGAAACGTTGCTGACGACAAACGCGTCCTGGCCGAGCAGGCCAAGGCGGCGCTATATCGACTGGTCGCTGCCAGGCAAGTGGCAAGCTTGATGGAGAGTGCCGCTCCGCCGAAGCCGGCGAACCGGATTGATGAGATTGTCTTTGCGAAACTGAAGTCCTTGGGTATCGAACCGGCGCTTTGCTCCGACGCGGTTTTTGTTCGACGCGCCTTCCTGGACTTGACCGGCACGTTACCGACCGGCGAAGAGGCCAAGGCGTTCATTCAAGATTCGGACTCGAACAAACGTGTCGCGTTGGTCGACCGTCTTCTCGGCCAGTCGACCCATTTCGATTACTGGGCGATGAAGTGGAGCGATATCCTGCGCGTGAAGGCGGAGTATCCCGTCAAGCTCTGGCCCAATGCGGCACAGGCCTATTACCGTTGGATATGGGAATCGATTGCGCACAACAAGCCGTACGACCAATTCGCTCGGGAACTGCTCACCTCCAGTGGAAGCAATTTTCGCGTGGGGCCGGTCAACTTCTACCGCGCCATTCAAGATAAGACTCCCGAGGGCATTACCGCCGCCGTGGGATTGGCATTGATGGGCACGCGGGTCCATCTCTGGCCAGAAGAACGTCGTGCCGGCATGGCAGTGTTTTTCTCGCAAGTGGGCTACAAACCGACCAGCGAGTGGAAAGAGGAGGTCGTTTTCTGGGATCCCCTCAACTCGACCGCCGTACCAGGCTGTATCGCGCCGGGAGTGGATGCCGTTGCCAAATCGGTAACGGTTACCAACCAGATTCCACAGGCGTTGGCTAAACCGCTAAGCGAAAACGGACCGCTGGCGGCCGTCTTTCCGGACGGCACCAAGATCACGGTCCCGCCGAACCGCGATCCGCGCGAGGTGTTTGCCGATTGGCTGATGCGGCCGGAGAATCCCTGGCTCACGCGCGCCGTTGTCAACCGTACCTGGGCGTGGGCGATGGGACGCGGCATTATTCACGAGCCGGACGACATTCGCGCGGACAACCCGCCCAGCAACCCCGAACTCCTGGCCTATTTGCAGCAAGAGTTGGTTGCGAGTGGCTACGATGTAAACCACCTGAAGCGGCTGATCTTTACCTCGACCACCTACCAGTTCTCGTCGATACCGAAGTTCAAAGGGCCGGAAGCGGTCGCCAACTTTGCCAGCTATCGGTTGCGGCGAGTGGAGGCTGAGGTGTTGATCGACGCGTTGAACGAGATTACGGGCAGTTCGGACCTGTATACCAGCGCTGTTCCGGAGCCCTTCACCTACATTCCCAAGGGTATGTCTGCGGTGGAGCTTGCCGATGGCAGTATTACGAGTTCTTTTCTGACGTTGTTCGGACGTTCGGCGCGCGCCACGGGGATGGAGAACGAACGCGTCAGCGAGCTTGCCTCGCCCCAATGGCTGCACATGCTGAACTCGGCGACCATACAGAGCAAGCTTCAAAGTGGCCCGAAGCTCGCGGCGATGCTCTCTGCGGGTGGCAAACCGAACGAAATCGCCGAACGACTCTACCTGACCATCCTCTCGCGGTTTCCGACGGAGGCTGACGTGAAGGCCGCAGAGGAATATGCAAAGACCGGAGTGACGAAAGGACGCAACGTCTGGGGCGACCTTGCTTGGGCATTAATCAACAGCCCCGAGTTTCTTCTGCGGCATTGATGGGTACCCAAACGCAGAGGGCATGATGCAAGACCGTCGGTTTCCTGGCACGACAATCGAAGGGGAAGTAAGGAAGGACTGAAACCATGAGTACAAACCACCATCAAGACAACCAAGAGCATGTGTCCCGGCGCGAGGCCATGCGGCGCGGTGCTTTGGGCGCGGCGGGCATGATCGCGGCCAGCGGTTTGAACTCCCGTGTCTTTGCGGCCGATGCCAAAGAGACGCCCGAGCAGATAGCTGCCGCCCAAAAAACGGCCCGAGATGTGGCGGCCGTCGCCAAGGCTAAAGGCAAGGGCAAAATCAAGTCCGTCATTCAGATCTTCTTGTGGGGCGGCATGTCGCACAACGATACCTGGGACCCGAAGCCGGGCACGGGTTACGACTACTTGGGCGAGTTCGACAAATTTATCCCCACCAATGTGAAGGGGATCCAACTCAGCTCGCTGTTCCCCCAATTGGCCAAACAGACTGACAAGTACTCGTTGATCCGCAGCATGACGCATGGCATTAACGGCCATGAAACGGCCGCCTACCTGATGCAGACTGGCCACAAGCCCGGCGGGCGGCTGGCCTACCCCAGTATCGGCGCCATATTTACCTTCTTCAAGAAAGAGCAGTACAAAGGCCTGCTGCCGCCGTACGTCGTGATGCTTCGAGCGGCGGGGCGGTTTTCCGAGGAAGGTTTCCTAGGACCCGGGTACAAGCCTTTCGCCACCGGTGGCGATCCGAATGCGGCCCGCTTCGAGGTGCAAGGGATCGTCAACAAGGGCATCAATGACGCGCGGCAAAAAGCCCGTCGCGAATTGGTCGACAAGATCAATCTCATGGGGTACGGTCTTGCCGACGTCCCTGAGATGGCGGCCGCCGAGTCGGCCAAACAAAAGGCCTACGGGTTGATCCTGGGTAAGGGGAGAGAAGTCTTCAATCTCGAAAATGAACCTACGGCCCTCCGGGATCGCTATGGCCGGAACACGTTCGGCCAAGAATGCCTGGCCGCGCGGCGAATGGTCGAGGCGGGAGTGCCCTACGTTACCATCAGCTTCCCTGGTGGCTGGGACACGCATGCAAACCACTTCGCGACGATGAAGCGACAGTGTCCCAATTTGGACCAGGGGCTGGCAACACTGCTTGCCGATTTGAGCGAAAAGGGCTTGCTCGATAGCACGCTGGTTTGGTGCACGGGCGAGTTCGGCAGAACGCCGAAAGTGTCATGGGAGCCGCCTTGGAACGGTGGTCGCCATCACTACGGGTCGGTCTTCACCGTGCTGGTCGCAGGCGGCGGTTTCAAGGGCGGTCGCGTCGTCGGGTCGTCCGACGATAAAGGTGAAAAAGTCAAAGAGCGGCCCGTCTATCCAGCGGACCTGCTGGGTAGCTTCTACCTGTTGGCCGGTATCGACGCCAATGCCAAGCTGCCGCATCCGTTGGGGTTCGATGCGCGTGTCTTGGATACCGAAAAAGAAGGCATGAAGTCGACCGGACTTCTGGAAGAGATTATGTAGAAGTGGTTCGGCTGCGCGGGGATCGCGCCACGCAGCCGAGATTGTCGGCGGGAAGAATCGCTGCGGCAAACGCCGCCGCTAGTTGCCTTTCAGAATACGTAGCCGTTCACGGCCTTGGGGGCCGTGAACGGTTGCCCGAATACAGTCGTCATTACGGCTCGCCGTTGCCAAGCATTCAGCAACGTTAGCTTTTGACTCTAACCGTGCAGAAAACGGAGAAGCTCGATGAGCAGATTCAATAGACTTCCCGCCTTGAGACTGGCAACCATCAGATTGGCAGTTGGGGTGCTGGCCGTGCTTCTGGCTGCTGCATCTTCCGTCAACGCGCAGAACCAGTACATCGGCTATGTCTATCCGGCCGGCGGCCAGCAGGGCAGCACGTTCCCGATCAGGTTGGGTGGACAGGGGTTGATCGATGCTTCTGATTTGGTGGTAACTGGGGAAGGGGTCTCCGTGCGGCTGATCGATTATTACCGGGTCATGAATAACCAGGAAATGTCGTTGCTCAGACAGCAGCTGAACGCATTGAAGAAGAAAGACGCGACGGTGGACGACGTAATGGCCGCCAAGATGGCCTGGTTCGAGTTTCCCGCGACCATTGGTCCGGAAAAAACTCCGCCGCCGGCCGCCGCCAAGGACGCTTCTCCACCCTCCGAGAAGGAAGTGGCCAAGCGGAACTTGATCGAACGGCTCCAGCGGATCTTCGCGGAAGACGAACGCAACCCGGCCGTGCGTGCTCACAGAGAGCTCGTTTTTGCTGAAGTGACGGTGGATCCCGACGCGAAGCCGGGCCGCCGCGAGATCCGCGTGATCACCAAGCGGGGTATCTCCAACGCGTTGTCGTTTTACGTGGGCCAAGTACCCGAAGTCGCGCGCAAGCCGATGAAGACCGCGCGCAAACCGGTGCTCGGAAAAGAGTATCTAGCCCAACGCAAGAGGCCGCCGGAGGAAGAAGAAATGCAGGTCACTTTGCCCTGCACCATGAACGGTCAGGTCGCTGCGGGCGAAATGAATCGGTATCGTTTCCAGGCCACCAAGGGGCAGCGGCTGGTGATCTCTGCCAAAGCGCGACACCTGATCCCCTACGTGGCCGACGGTGTTCCTGGTTGGTTTCAAGCTGTGTTGAAGCTCTGTGACGCCAGCGGCAAGGAGTTGGCGTACAACGACGACTTCCGTTTCGACCCCGATCCGGTCCTCTATTTCGAGGTCCCCGAGGACGGCGAGTACGTGCTGTCCATTAACGAAGCCCTGTTTCGTGGCCGCGAGAGTTTTGTGTATCGGATCACCGTCGCTGAGTTGCCGTTCGTGACCAGCATATTTCCGTTGGGTGGCCGCGTGGGCGAGCCGGTTAAGATCGAGATGAACGGCTGGAATCTGGAAAAGACCACGCTGGCACCACCGCCCAAAGAGGCCAAGTCGGGCCGCTATTTGATCGCCGCCACCGATGGGAGCCTCGTGTCCAACTACGTGTCGTTTGCTCTCGATACACTGCCCGAGTGCCTGGACCAGGAATCGAATGACGAGCCGGCCAAGGCGCAGAAAGTGACGCTTCCGATCATCGTGAATGGGCGCGCGGATCATCCGGGCGATTGGGATGTCTTCGAGGTGGATGGGCATGCGGGGGAGACGATCGTTGCAGAAGTGCATGCGCGCCGACTCGGATCTCCGTTTGACTCGTTCGTCAAAGTCACCAGAGCTGACGGCAAGATCATCGGGTTGAACGACGATCACTATGACGCAGCGTCGGGGCTAAACACCGACCACGCCGATTCCTACCTCATGGTCAAGCTGCCCGCCGACGGGAAGTATTTTATTCACCTCGGCGACGCGCGGCGACATGCTGGAAAGGCGTATGCCTATCGGCTCCGCATCAGTCGGCCACAGCCCGATTTCGTCTTGCGATTGATTCCTTCTCGGATCGTGCTCCGCAGCAAGTCGTCTGTCGCGGTAACCGTCTTTGCTCTGCGCAGGGATGGATACAAAGGACCGATCAAGTTGAGCTTTAAGGACCTGCCGAAGGGGTTTGAATCGCCTGGTGCCACGCTGGCGGCCAACAAAGACACGATCAAGATCGCGGTGAAAACCAGCCTGCCGGAGACGCAACAGCCGGTCAATCTGACCGTGGTGGGCAGCGCCAAAATTGGGGACCGGGAAGTTGTTCACGAGGCCGTGCCGGCCGAAGACCGAATGCAGGCCTTCCTGTGGCGTCATCTGCTGCCTGCGGAGAATCTGCCGGCCGTGGTCTACAATCCAGCCTACAAGCCGCCAGCCGATCGCATTCGTCCGCCGATCCGTGACGCCGATCGACCGAAAGGTGTGAAACGGACCCTGAAAAAGTCCTCAGTCGACTGGTATCTAAAACAAATTGAAGCCCTGTATCAGCAGTGGTTCTTTACCGACGATTTTGCCAACCGCCAAATTGCCGCCATCGAAGCTCGGTTAATCAAGTAGCAGCGGTTCACGGCCTCGGGCAATGCCGACGGGCCGTGGAACAAGAACCGCTAATCAGCGTGAATGGACGCTCATGGTGGCGACGGCGCAACACCCAATTCCGGTCCATCGCGTGTGGCTCAGTCCAGAAATGCCACGGCTGCCATCGCGCGGGAGCGGTTCTCGGTATTCATTTCAACTCGGTGCCAAACGTCCAGTCGGATGGTGGCATGATCGGGGTGCCACACCTTACCTCGAACGTAGACGATCGGATCACGCGCCATGGTGCGCCAGTTCCACTTGGCGGCTTTGGGATTCGACAGTAGCAACTTCCGGTACTTATCCGCCGTCAGGCCGTTGGGATGCTGACCGCACACGTGGACGGTCGTGCCACCGGCACGATACAACTCTTTGCACATGTGAGGCTTACCGCTACCGCGGCGGATCGGCTCGTTGGTCAGGATCAGCTTGTTGTTGACCTGCAACTCGGGGGCTGGGATGAAGAACCATTCGCCCTGGCGAATGAAGACATCGGTCTTGCGTCGCAGCCGCTTCTTCCGCTTGCCTCGTTTTCCCTGTTCGCGAGTCCGTACGGCATCCGGCTTCAGTGCCTCTTTGGCGGTAACCACGGTGCTGACGGAGGCACGTTCGGGCACACCTGCCACGAACCAGTGGCGTTCGTCGTGGCCACAAAGGAACTTGTCCTTGATGTCGCTCTGGTGAGGGCGTTCGGCCGGTTGACGCACCATGAGAAGCAGGTGGCGGTCCCGGGGCTGAACGTCCAGCACCTCGACATTGGCATCGTCGTCGGCCTGGATGTCGAAGAACTCGCCGTGCCGGTCATGGCCGATGTCGATGACAACCGGACCGGGCACAACGCGCCACCGATTGCGAATCAACGGGCGACACTTTGCTCGAGCCCCCAGCTTTTCAAATTTCGTCTTGATTAGATTGATGTCCATGTACAGCAAGACACGGACCGAGCGGGGAGGTTCGCGGGGATTGGGTTCGCGGCCGTGGTAAGTTTTCGGGTAACCGTTCACGGAAACGAGAACGCAATCGGCACATTTAGAAAGGGACCGCCAATAAACGCGGATAGACGCTAATGGAAAACGCCCTCCGGCCGGGCTTGCCCCGGTGGAAGGCACGACTGGTCAGCTACGAGCAACGCGTCCTTCGTCTTTCGCCGGTCGAACGTGAGGTTTTCTATTAATCGTCGCTTTGCTGAGGCCGAATCAAGACGCGGTGGGCTTCAACGTTGGCCGCTCGCCTTTCAACCCGGACGCCACTTGAAGTTGGGCAGTCGTTCCGCAGTCGGCGTGATGAGTCGGTTGTGACTTGAACTGCGTGAACGGTTACGTTCTCAGTGAGGCATGATGAGCTGCTGGTGTCGAAATGTTCACCGCGTGTGTCGAAAGAATGTCCACGTGGCTTCGGGCACGCTCTTGGCCGGAGGCTGTTCGCCCCTGAAAACAGGGTGCGGAACAATATTTTCGGTTTTGGCACGGCACTTGCCGTAGGCAGGGTGATGAGCGGCGCGGCTACCGTTACGCGCTGCCGAAGGGGCATTCCTCCGTTCCAGGCACGCGCCAAAGAAGTCCGCTCCTGGCCATGCCGCTCGCCCTCCAATGTTCTTACCCCATTTTGTGTCAACTGCCGAGATTCAAGCATGTCGAAAACGTTCCAACTCTCCACGGCTTACTGTCGATCAACGTTGCTCTCTGGTGGCGTGTTGCTGGGGCTGTTACTGGCCGGTTGCGGTGAAGCGGCTCCCCAACTGGAGGCGACGGTTACCAGTCCCGTGGGCCGGCCGGGCGTTTGCGCACAATGTGACGAGAAGATCAGCACGGTTGCCGAAGCGCATCTGATCACCGTCGGTGGAGTCGAATACATCGTCTGCGACGACCAGTGCGCCGCCGACCTAAAGAAGTGGCTTGCCGAACAGTAGTAGTTGTGGCAGGCTCCGAGCATCGGCTTGCCTGAATCCCATCCCATCCCATCCCGTCAGTTCAAAGGAAAGACGGTCCCATGCGAAAGAATCGTGGTTTTACCTTAGTCGAACTGCTTGTGGTCATCGCGATCATTGGAATCCTGGTCGCGTTGCTTCTGCCGGCCGTACAGCAGGCCCGCGCCGCGGCACGGCGGATGCAGTGCAAGAACAACTTGAAGCAACTCGGGCTTGCGCTGCACAACTACCACGATACGCACCGGATGTTCCCAGCGGCGCATCTCGACACCGGCACCACTGGTCGGGCTTATCGGCACCAGATTGGCTGGTTGACCTACTTGTTGCCGTATGTCGAACAGACGTCTGTCTACGATCTGATCAATTTCAGTCAGATTGGTCCCAGCAACAGCATGCCAAACCCGAACGGATCGGTGACCAGCAATCCCGCTTTTTTTGAGGCCGGAGGGAACGATATCAGCACGTTCATCTGTCCCAGCGATCCGATCGACCGCGTCAATCCGATCTGGGCACCCTCCAATTATTTGGGGAATCAAGGGATCGACTGCCGCTGCCGAGGGAAGAGATGCAACGGCGTATTCGGGCATGACACCTGGACACGTTTCGCGGAAATCATTGACGGCACTTCCAATACGATCGCAATCGGCGAGACTCTGAAAGGCGATCTCGACCCGATTAGCTTGCAGGACAATTACATATATGGACGGAGGGGTGGCGGAATTGGTGCCAACGCTCAGGATATCGACTCCTGCCAGGGGCTGGCTCCCAACGCCTCGGATCGAGCCACCGTTTGGTTTGGTGGGCACCCGCAGCACAATATGTTCAGCACGGATCGAGGTCCGAACGACGCGCGCTTCGACTGCAAGGCGCCCAACAACGGCTGCACGAATTTCGCCGCTCGCAGCGCCCATACCGGCGGCGCTCTTTTCTGCTTGTGTGATGGCTCGGTTCATTTCATTATCGACAGTATCGATCGCACGGTCATAAGGGCGATTGGCACCAAGCAGGGAGGCGAGATTGTCCGTGAATATTGATTGTGACGGGCAAGCGTTGGGCAGTGATAGCCTACAAACGGGAGACAAGAATGCGTCGCGGGTTATCGTTCGATTCACTGTCGGGCTGCTGATATGTTGTTCCTTCTGTTGCGCCGCGCACGGGCAGAATGGCACAGCACCGCACGCGCAAGATGCAGCCAGGCCGAGCAACCAGATTGACAAGGGCCAGATTGACAAGGGCGACGTTCCTGACGTCGCGCGGATCGCGTTTGTTGGCCTCCACGGAGGTGTGTTTGCAACGCTACAGCGATTCGCGCCCGAGTTGAAGCTGCGACTTGACTATTTGAATGACGCGCAGCTTGCGGGGGAACAAGCCGATCTGTCGGTCTATCAACTGGTGTTCTTGCAGCATCTTCGTCGGGAGGATCGTGAAAAATACCGTCGCTTGATCGTTGCAGCCAGGAAACGTAATCCTCATTTGCGGGTCTTTTCGATTTCCGGGCTGGCCGAGCGGCATCTGCCGGAGCTGACCAAACAGGGGGTGATTGAGAGCGACCCGGAATTGAAGGCATATTACGGTTCAACGCCCGAGAACCTCAGGCGGTTTCTGGTTTATGTCAGCGTGACGTATTTGAAGCGTCCTGGCAGCATCCTGCCGCCGGTGGCGAGCGCGCGTCAGGGCGGGCTGTTTCATCCCGACCACGAGGGCCTGTTCGAAAACACGGGACAGTTTCTGCGCTGGGCGCGCGAGCATGGCCGCAAAATCGACGACGTGCCGCGCGCGGTCGTCGCCGTGCATTCGACTCACCTTGCCTTCCAGCAACCGAAAGTTGTTGAGGCGTTGATTCGTGCTTTCGAGACTCAGGGTGTGCTGGCCGTGGCCATGATCGATTATGGACCGAGCTACGAACAGGACATGTTGGAGTTTAAGCCGCTGGCCGTCATTCATACGTGCCACAGCCGTGAGCAGGTTTCGTTCCGAGAAAAAGTCGGCGTTCCGCATTTGCACTCGATCTTCTTTCGCAAGCAGTCCATTGACCAATGGAAGGAGAGTCTGTTAGGAATCTCGTCAAGTGAAATGGCGTTTCACGTGATCGGCCAGGAACTGCGTGGTGCGATTGAACCTCAAATCGGCGCGGGCACGTTGACCGGTGGCGGCAGCGCTGATGCGTTCATACCGATTCCTGATCGCATCGAGCATCTTGTCGGCCGTGCGGTCAGTTGGATGAGGTTGGCGCGTCTGCCCAACCGGGACAAGAAGATTGCTTTCGTCTATTACGATCGGGAAATGGGCAAGGCGGAACTGATGAGGGGCAGTGCGACGGGCATGTTCATGAACGGGCCGCGCAGCCTGGTTAATGTGCTGCAGCGAATGCGGAAAGAGGGCTATTCGATGGCGCCGGTTCCCGCCAATGAAAACGAACTCGTCAACTGGATGACCGAGCGGGGCCGGCAGATTGGCGTTTGGGCACCGGGCGTGTTGGACCAGCTTGCGCGTAGTGGCGATGCCGTGCTGATCCCGGCAGACGTTTATAAGGAGTGGTTTGAGGCGAAAGTTCCCGCGAAACAACGTCAGGCGCTCGTCAAGCGTTGGGGGCCACCGCCGGGTAAGTTCCTCGTCTGGCACGACCAAGGCAAGCAATACATAGTTGTCCCGCGTATCGACCTGGGAAACGTGATTCTGTTGCCACAGCCGTTGCGTGGTGAAGCTCACGACACGTCGCTGGTGCACGACAAACGAGTTCCGCCGCCGCACAATTACCTGGCGACCTACTTCTGGCTGCAAGAGGCGTTCGGGGCCGACGCGATGGTCCACTTCGGGACGCACGGCACGGAGTTCTTGTTGCCGGGCAAGGCGACGGGCTTGTCCCGCGCCGATTGGCCCGACGTGGTGATGGGGACGGTTCCCAACATCAATCCCTGGATTATCAATAATCTGGGTGAATCGTCTCCGGTCCGCAGGCGGGCGTACGCAGTGTTGATCGATCATCTTGTTCCACCGTCGGTCAACGCGGAACTCTCCGACGAATTATTGAACCTGCACAACGACGTCGATAAATGGGGCACGTTGGAGGAAGGGGCACTCAAGAAGAAGTTTCGCGAGTCAATCACTCGTCAGTTTCGGGCGGCCAGATTAGAACGTGATCTGCACATTGATCTGTCCAACGATCGTTTGTTGACGCCGCAAGAGATCGACCGGCTGCTGGCCCATTTGCATGATATCCACAACGAGACGACACCGGTCAGCCTGCACGTTTTCGGCGAACCTCCGCGCGACGACCTCCTGGTTGCCTGGATCGTCACGTGTCTACGCCAACGATTTCGCGATGGGTTGGGTGATGTGATTCATGTTCCGGCGGACGAGGCGCTCAACGCCGGTGATCGGCAAAAATACCTCCGGCAAAAAGCGGAGGAGATCGTAACGCTGGTGGTCCGACAGAAGTTCAAGTGCGAAGAGGCGATCCGTTCAGTCGGCGGAGTTGTTCCCAATGAGGGGCTGCCCGAATCGGTGCTTGAGGGGATTGAATTGGCCGAACGATTACGAAAGGACTTTGCTCGCACTCATAACGAAATCGACAACCTACTGGCAGCACTCGATGGACGGTTCATCCCGCCGGGGCCAGGCAATAGCCCCGATCGCAACTCGGCCGTTGTTCCCACCGGTCGCAACATGTACGTGATGAACCCCGAAGAAGTCCCCACACAGCCGTCGTGGGAGATTGGTAAGCAACTGATCGATCAACTGCTCGCACAGCAACTGGAAACGCAGGGCCGCTATCCTCGAAAAGTCGCGTTCACACTGAATTCGTTTGCCACGTTTCAAGACTACGGCGTGATGGAGTCGCAAATTCTGTACCTTATGGGCGTCCGGCCAGTCTGGGACGAACGGAATCTGGTAGCTGACTTGGAACTCATTCCGGCGGCCGAACTGGGTCGACCACGGATCGATGTCTTCATTTCGTCGTTGGGATACTATCGCGACATGCTCCCCACTCGCATGCGTCTGCTCGACAAAGCGGTCCGTCTGGTGGCGGCTCACAAGGAAGAGGCGAACTATGTTTATGCGAACAGTGTTCGCGTCCAAGCCGAGTTGGAGCAACAGGGGATCGCCTCGCCGAAGGCCACGACGCTGTCGCGGGCCCGAATCTTTGGCGGCCCGCCGGGGCAGTTTGGCAGTGCCGGGTACTACTATCTTGTTGAACGGTCTGGCCAGTGGGACAGTCGCGAAGAGTTGATGAACGCGTACCTCGGTTTTTCCCGGTACGTCTACACCGAAGGCATCTGGGGCGAAGACGCGCCGGAAACCTACAATCGGCACATTCAGGGGACCGATGTGCTGCTGCGCAGCTGGTCCGATCGAACGCGCAGTCCGCTATCCAATAAATATACCTGGTACAAGGGGGGCAGTTTGTCGCTTGCCATCAAACACCTCACGGGCAAAGAACCAGAGTGGTTCCTGTCGGATGTGCGCGACCCGGATCGGGCGGCGATGGTCAAGGCGGCAGACGCGTTGCGAAAGGACTATCGCGTCCGGCTGTTCAACCGCAAGTGGATCGAAGGGATGATGAGAGAGGGGTACGCCGGGGCCGATCAAGTCGCTGTCCATGTCTCCAATACGATGGGTTGGAAGATCATGCGCGCGAACAGCGTTTCGGACGACATTTGGGAGGAGATCGTTGATATCTACATTCGCGACAAGCGGAATCTCAGTATCCGCGATTGGTTCGAGGCGGAGAACCCGTTTGCCTTTCAGGAGATCACCGAAATCTTGCTCGAGACCGTGCGCAAAGGATATTGGACACCGGACGAATCGACTCTTCGCGAAATTGCCACCGAATACGCTCGCTCGGTTGCTCGGCACGGAGAAGGAGGTGGGCTCCGGGGTGGTGGCAACAAGAAACTGGAAGCGTTCGTCGAACAGGTGTTGAGCGCTCCAGGTCGTCGGGAGCTGGACACGTTGCTGGCCGATTACCAGGCTCGAACACGCGAGTCCTCGACGCCAAAACGCTCCGCTCGGCCTGCCCCCAAGACGGAATCGAGTGAACCTGATCAGACGGAGTTCGTTCAGGGCCGTCAGTTGGCTCGCAAGTCATCTCCGCAACGCCCGTCACCAACATCCCCGTCACCAACATCACCGTCACCAACATCACCGACCTGGTACACACTTGGTTTCGTTATGGTGATGGCGTGTTGCGGGCTGATCTTGTTGGGCTATTTTTTCCGCCGAGACATGCCGCGTAAGTAGCCAACACGACTGGAGAATGATCTGATGGATGCACTCGTTGAAACGCTCTACTTGCTCTCGACCGCACTGTTGGTTCCTGTGGTCGTCGTGTTGTTGGTCTTCGTGGCGTGGGTGCTATTGGAAATCGGCGGTTTTCTACGCGAAACGCGTGAGCGATATCGACAGAGGTCGGCTTGGCGCGCGTTTCTGGCGGAGCTTCACGATCAGGCCACATCAGTCGACGAAACGGCAATGGCTGCGTTTTTCGAGCAGGACACTTACACGGGACTGTTGGGTTCTTTCTCTGCGCGAGGCCGTACGTTGCGCGACCGCGATTTGCACTTGAGCAAGCTGGTCTCCGACCTGGAGATTGAGGCCGCGGGCCGACTGGCGCGGATGAGTCTCGGTGTGCGTGCCGGCCCGATGCTCGGTTTAATGGGAACGCTCATCCCACTCGGCCCGGCGCTGCTTGGCCTCTCGACGGGCAACATCGAGGACATGGCACGCCATCTCGTGGTCGCATTCAGTACAACGGTCCTGGGATTGTTTGTCGGCGGAATCTGCTACGGACTGTGGCTGAGCCGTCGGCAATGGTACGCGCGCGATCTGGCCGACATCGAATACGTCTATCGCTGTTTGCAAACATCAATCGGAGACAGGCACGATGCATAGCCGCGCGACTCGCAACGGTGACACGAGACCCGCCGCGCATCGACGGTTGCTCGCCAGCCAGGACGATGATCCATTGGCCAGTGTCGCCAATTTGTTCGATGTGGCGATGGTCTTCGCGGTAGCACTGTTGTTGGCATTAGTCACACATTTTCAATTGCCCGAACTGCTTTCCGGCCAGCACGACATCACCGTCCTGAAGGATCCTGGAAAACCGAACATGGAGATCATCCACCGCAAGGGCAAGAAGCTTGAACACTACCGGATGACCCGGCAGACGTTGGGCGGTGAAGGAGAGAAACTTGGTACCGCGTATCGACTGAAAACGGGAGAAGTCGTGTATGTGCCCGATTAATGACGCAGCCGTTGAACCACGTGTTCAGGCTGGTGACCGCTAATCAACGTTGATGGACGCTAATGAAAAACGCCCTCCACCGGGCCTGTCCCGGTTGGAGGCACGACTGGTCAGCTACCAGCAACAGGCCCTTTGTTCTTTCGCGGTCGAACGAGTGGTTTTCCATTCATCGCCGCTTTGTTGGGGGATCTGATACTGGCGGACGTACGGAATGTTGGTGCCACTGCATGCTCGAACGAGTCTTACACCTCAATCGACTTATCACTACCAAACGCCCCGCCAACACACCGCCGTACACTGCACGCAGTGCGAGCTAGCCGACGTTTTCAATCGTAATTGCGGGGAAGACGTTTTTGCCGCCAACCTAAGTCGCGAGAATCAAATAACTTCCGAACAGCGCAACCGCCTCGGTGCCGTTACGGCTGAGGTGACGTGACCGCTCGCGTTGATTACAATGCCACGAGCATCGAGTTCACGATGGCCCAGTGATGAAGAGGAGTTGATGATGGCGAGACGCGAAGCAACGCACAGGCGGGACGGATGGAGTTGTCAAACCGAGGAAAAGGAGCGAACGGATGGCGGCCCGATCGGCCGTCGCGTCATGTTGAGGATTATTTTCACCGCAACCGTGCTGTCGCTCGGATGCCCTTCGACGCGCGCAGAAGATTGGATTCAACTCAAGTTTGATTCGCGTCATTCGGGCAACGTGCCTGAACGACACGTTCTTTCGACACCCGACTCGGCAAAGTTAGGCTTGTTGGGAGCGGTACCGTTGACCGACGCGGTATTCACTGCGCCGGTGGTTCATCAGGGACGCGTCTTTGTCGTCGATGGCGCGGGAGTTGTAACGTGTGTCGACCAAGAAACGTTGAAAGTCCTCTGGAGGTTTGAAGCAGATGGCGGCAAAGGCAATTGCAACAATCTGTCTTCGCCCGCAGTCGCCGGACGCTATCTGCATTTTGGAACGATGGGTGGAATATACTATGTGCTGGAGACTGAATCTGGTCGCGTGGTGAAGAAGATCGCGTGTGACGAACCGATCTTCAGTGCTCCGGTTGTTGCTAATGGGCGTGTTTACTTCGCTTCGTTGGGGGCTCGGATTCATGCATTGGAGCCCGACGGAACACTCTGCTGGACCTGGGATTACGTCCACGAAGTGCTCGGTTTTATGGGGGATCGTTGGAGTGGGGAAGATTGGCTGAAGCACAAGGGCGGAGTGCGCATCGACTGGGCGCAACAGTTTTGCTGCGCGCGCGACTTGGCCGTTGACGAAAAGACATTAGTCGTCCCGGTCGGCGGTAAAGTGCTTTGGCTTGAAGACCAGGGCGAGCAGGCCAAACTCGTGGATCACTTACAAGGCCCGCGAGAAGATATCGTTGTTACGGGGGTCAGTATCGGCGATGCGGGAGCCGCCTATGTGCAGTGGATGCGAAACGACAACCATGGCCAACTTCAAATCAACCGCCGTGTCGATGGGAAGATGGAATCAGAACTCGTTCCAGGAACGGTAACCGGTCCGAAGCGGTTCGGTGCCGGGAGTTTCAACTCAGTTAGCCTCCGCCACGAGGATGTCTATCGCTGTCGACCGCAGGAGCGGTATGGACTGTGCAAGTACTCCGCAGCGCGTGAAGAGCCTGAGTTTCTCGGTGGCTACCCGTCACATTCGTCGCCCATTTTGCTTCGTGAATCGGCGGTCTACGGTGGATTGAACGGCCAACTGTATGTGGTTCCCCTTGCGCAGGAGGGCGAGGAATCGAAACGGTCGTGGTCGTTTGCCACGGCTTTTGGCAAGGCGATCAGCGCGCCGGTCGCGGTGGCGGACGGCAATATCTACTTCGGCTGCGAGGATGGCTATCTCTATGCGGTGGGACCAGGTGGAAACGCGGCAATGCCCACAAAGGAACTGGAGTTGTGGAAGATTCGCAGTCCGCTTTCAAGTTCACGGACCGATGCGAAGTTCGATTGGTTTACCAGCTTCGGTAACTGGGCGAACACGAACAGCAACGATCAGGGCGTGGCCCCCCCTTTCAAGACGAAGTGGATTCGTCGCTATGACGGCTCGGTCAAACACTTTTCGACTTGCGGTGGTGGTCGTCTATACACGCATACTGCCGAGGGACAGATTGTCGCGGTGGAGCAGGAGACCGGACGGCAATTGTGGCAACGGTATTTTCCCGGCGTGCACATATCTTATACGTCGCCCCTGTACCACGAAGGGCGTCTGCTCGTGCCACAAGCAGGGCTCGACCATTCGTGGCTCCGCTGCCTGGATGCGGAAACCGGTCTGCTTCTCTGGGAAACGCCGATCGCCGGCTCGCCGAGTTGGAATCGGCAACTGCCACCGATCGTGCACGGCAACCTGGTGATCTATATGTATGGCACGGGCAAGTATCAGCCAGATCGATGGCTCTTTGGCCACCAAAAGGTTGATAATTTTCCGGCCGATCATCTACCGTTGGTCAGAGCCTGGGATATCGACACGGGCAAGGAGGTCTGGACGATCGATTTTTCAAAACATGGCGCGGGTGGTGATGAGTCGGGACTGTGCATGATGGATGGAACGATGTACTACTCTTGCTATTTCGGCAACTCGCCAGCAATGCGGCGAGGACGACCCGGTGCAAAAGGTGTGACTGCCGCGATCGATCCCGCGACTGGGGAAATGAAGTGGCTGACCACGGACTATTTCGTTCATGGGGGATGCACTATTTCGGCAGCGGATGGACGGTTGTATCTCGGTGGATACGATCAGCTGAAAGATCGGAACAGCTTTGTCTGGTGCCTCGATGCGCGTGATGGTTCTTTGGTGTGGGAGTCCGAACCGATCCGGCAAGTCATCAAAGTTGTCACCATCGGCTCGAAACACCTGTTCGTGCATTCGCAAAACTGGCAAGGCTTCCTGCTCGATAAAGAGACCGGGCGCATCGCGACGACGTTGGCCGAAGGGTATCGTTGCACCTGTTTCGTGCTCTCGGAACCGTACTTGATCGGCTCGAATATGGATGTGATCGACCTATCCAAAATCGACGATATCCGTCTCATCTCGACGGGACCAGCGATCGACGTGCACGAGTGCCTTGGGGCCACCGTTTCAAATGGGCGGCTGTTCTACACGGCCCATGCCGGCTGCCTGCAGATGAGCAAGACTTACGGCGACGAGGCAAAGGCGATGACAAAGTGATCGCGACGTGGCTGGAGGAACCGTTCACGAGCTTCGATTTTGTTATGGTCCGCTACGTGCCGAAGGCACAGCCCGATACGAGCCCTGGGTGCAGCCAATGCGAGGTTTGCGAGCATTGGCGTAACCCAGGGTAGCCTTCCCACGCGACCCAAGAGCCCCTTTCGGGGCGGCCCTAACTGTTTTGGGGCCACCCCTGCGGGGTTTGACGGTGATGTTTTTCATCACCCAGGGTTGCGCGGAGATCGCTGCGCTCACGCCAGCTCCACCCATGGGCTGGTATAGGAACGTCCCTTCGGGACTGGAACAAGAAACCGATATGAAACGACGAAGTAAGCATGCACGGCCAGAGGCCGCGAACGGTTACGCAACCAGTAAGTCTGCCGGAGGATCTTGCCCACGCCATCGTTAGTTTGCCATTTGAAACAGCGCGGCGTCGGGGATGCGTTGCAGCGATTCGCGGTTGCCGGTGTCTGGGCCAGCCCACTTGACCGAAAGCCGTGGTGTGCCCGATCCGCTGCGATAGTAGAGTCGAAATGGGTGCAGCCCGGCGGCCAGCCGGATCGTGCCCGTTGCTGGCTGCTGACCGTGGCGGAAGTCGTTGTCGATCACTTGACTCTCGTGAATACGCAACGCAACTCCCGAGTCGGAATCGATTGTGAACGTCCACACTCCTTCGGTCGGTACCTTGATCAAGCCGGTGAAGAGCAGCCCCGCATCCGCTTGCCCTGCTTGCGGTTCTGAAACAGGATGCCAAGGTCGCCATAGCCGAGATCGTCGGCCAGTATGAAGATGATATTCGGCTGCTTTGTGGTGGTCTGCGGCTTCTCCTTGCCTCGAACGAGCCCAGGTGTAAGAAGTAGACCAAGAAAACAAAGAATCAGGCCGGCGTGTGTCAAGGGGCGTGTTGGAGGCATGGCAATATATCAAAAAGAGTAAGTGAACAAACTACCAGCGTGCAATGACGCAGTGTGGCACGGCACTCCGTGCCGTGAAACGACGCGGAGCGGCGTACCACCAACATTACTAGGGCACGGCACTCCGTGCCGTGAAACGACGCGGAGCGTCGTACCACACTACTCAGCGAACAGCTTCCAGGTCGTACCTTGGTCGGGCGACATCAATAGCGCGCGGCGGTCGCCGTGGTGATCGGTGCGGTAGAACCAGTAGGTGGACCAGTAGTCATAGGACAGGAACAGCCGGCCGATGCGGTCGATCGTTAACCGGTGATAGAAGACGCTGTATTCGGAAAACGGCGCAACGATCAATACGCGTGGAGCTTCCCACGGTTTGCCGGGCAATTTGCGCTGGTAAGCCAGCGTCGCATGGATGCTCAGCGGATGAGGCGCTGTGTTCTGACGCCACATGCGAAACACCAGGTGCAATGAGTCGTCAGCTCCACAGACAAAGCCGATGTAAGTCTGTCGCCCGGCTCCAACTAGTTCGGGTTCGGTCCAGCCGGATTCGGAGTCGTTCGGCTTGAGCGACCTGGCATACGGGAACGGCTGGCCGTGCGTTCCGGCCAGCGTGTGCAAGTACCCTTTGCTGTCGATCGTTATGCTCGGCGAATTGTGAATGTCGTTGGCCGGTGGCCCGTAGCCCACCAACGCCGGTTTTCCAAGCTGCCGCGTGGTGCGATCGTACGTGGCCACATACGTAGGGACTCCCGGCACTTTTTCGGCCGGGTCAGTGGCTTCACCCCAGATCACATGCACCTTGTTGTCTCGGGAGACGATCGACGAAGGGATCCCCGAATGGGAGGCAAGTCCAATGCATAGTCGCGAAATCAAAATGGGCTTGCCCATGATGATGCGTCCATCCACTTTCGCCGGCAGGATTAATTCCAGATCGTTGATCCGCCGCCAAAACAGCTTGGGGTCGGAGGCCGTGCGCGTGTACCGCACGATCGGTGGAGGTCCCTTCGGGACGTTGTGCCCCGAAAACTGTTCGATGTCGAACGAGCATGGCTCGCCTTCCCGCCCCGGGATCGTGTAGGCCGAGAACGACTGTCCGCCGTCAGCGGAGTGCAGCAGCATGGTTTGTCGCCCGGCGCGGCCCAAGACGTAGAGGTCGTTGTCGGCGTCAAAGGCTATCTTGGTGGAAGCGATGCTGATGGTCGCACGACTGGGATGGCCACTGACAGCGGCATGTCGAACATCCGTCGTCCGCCAGCCGTGGTCGTCACGCGTGGCAATGCCATTGCCTGAACGTGTGAAGAGCCGGTTCTCCAGGTCAAAGTACATTTGGTTGCTGACCGGATAGGTGGGCAGGTAGCCGAATTGTTCGTTTTCATGCTCATACGGTTTCAGGACGATCGGCATTGGGATCGGGCGCTCGGCCGGAGCGATGCCTGCGATGGCCGTCACGGTCGAATAGGTCGTGAAGTCAGGGCACGCGCGCGGCGTGGCACGTACGCGATAAGTCTGCAGGGCACTGTCCTTCGGAATCGTAAACGTCAACGAAACGGGCACGGAGCGTCGGGGCGGAACCTCTACGCTGGTGGCCGACAACCGCGCGGAGTGCGCGTCTTGGTCCGACTCGATTTCCAGTTGGACGGTGGCCGGGTGTCGCGAGTTGTTATGGACTTGGAACTCGACCTGACGTTGTGTTTCGGCAGTGCCGTAGACCTTGCGCTGGTAAGGAGTCAGCAGCCAGCGGTATCGTTGGAGTGGAAAGTACGCGTCGGGATCGGTGGTCCAAAGCGACAGATTGGAATAAGGATCACTCGAATCCCAACGTGTGACGCCGTCAATGCGTAGACACCTTTGTGAGCAACACGCACCGATAGTTTCGCCTGTTGGACGGGGCCCAATCCACTGCCACGTGGCCGGCCATCGTCAGGAATCACTGCCTCGGCCAACAGGTGCCGGTCCGGTCCGACAAGAATGGCACGCAATTCGGTCTTACGGCCATGGCGGTGGCGGTCGCGTTTGTACAGGTCGATCGTCAATTCGCCGGGCGACGCCAGGAAATAAACACCGCCACATCCGCCGACTCCCATATCGAACTGTGCTGACTCGGCCGCAGTGGACTGCTCGGCTGCCAGAATTTCGGTTGCCAAGAGTGATGGGTAAGGCAGTGCAAGTGAAAGCAAGGCGATAGCGATAACAGCTCGCATTGCCAGCATGCGGCGAACGCTCAGTAAGCCTGCTGAATGGGTTGAATCACCATGGTTGTCTGGAGCGCAAATGTTGCCCGCCGAGCCGACACGTTGGTTTGTTTTGACGGTATTGTGGCGTGCGCTCATCGTGGTTCCCATCTCGGTGTGATCCGCAGCGACGCGGTTTGTGCCAGCGTCGTGTCCAACTGTCTCAAGAACTGTTTTACTCCACCTGTCGTGCCTATGACACTATGGGGGGGGCGAAGTCGACCGGTTTCCGTCGTTTTCGGTAACGGTTCATGCGAATGTGGGCGCGAACAACGCAGTCAGGATGGAGACCGCCAATGAACGCTGATTTCAGAAGCGGCGTTTCGCACAAATAATATGTGGTTGCGCGCTGTCGATTCGGTTACACTACGTGGGACACATCCTTCCTGACGGGTTCACGTCCCCTGATGCGTTATCCTGTTGATATTCATCGCAGATGGCAAGGGTTACGCGGAGAAACGAAGGAGCAACCGATGGCCGAGGACTCCTGCCCCGATCGTGAGACGCTCAAGCATCTTCTGTTAGGCGATCTGCCTCAGCCGCAGCTTGACGACCTTCGCCAACATGTTGTCCAATGCGACCGTTGCGCGGCGGTGGCGGAACGCATCTCCGGTGACGACGCGTTTGCCGAAGCAGATCCAACAAGCGATGGCGCAACTGGCAATGAAGCGCCGGTTGCACACGCGAGCGCTTGCGAGCAGGGAGTTTCTCTGCACGCTGATACTGTGAAGGACGACGAGACGATCGATTTCCTGGCCCCGCCGCGGCGTCCCGACGAGATCGGCCGGTTGGGCAACTATCGCGTGCTCGAGGTCTTAGGTGTTGGCGGAATGGGCGTCGTGTTCCGCGCGGAAGACATCAAACTGGCACGCCAAGTGGCGTTGAAGACATTGCGATTGGCCGGTGCCGCCAGCCGATCGGCAAAGGAGCGTTTTCTGCGCGAGGCGCGCGCTACGGCTGCCATCGAGCATGACAACATCGTCCCGATCTACCAGGTTGGCGAGGACCACGGCATTCCGTTTATCGCGATGCAGTTCTTGCGGGGAGAGTCGTTGTTGACGCGGCTGAAAACGGAAGATTTGCTCGACCAGCGTGCCGTGTTGCGGATTGCGCGCGAAGTGGCGAGCGGTTTGGCGGCTGCGCACGCGCAGAAACTGATCCATCGCGACATCAAGCCGGACAATATCTGGTTGGAATCGGGGACCGACCGAGTGAAGATCGTCGATTTTGGCCTTGTCCATACGGCTAGCGAAGATGTGGAGTTGACGCACCGCGGCATGGTCGTCGGTACACCGCGATACATGTCTCCTGAACAGTCACGGGGGCTGCACGTCGATCATCGTTGCGACTTGTTTAGTCTTGGTTGCGTGTTGTACCAGTTGGCTGTCGGCAAGGCACCGTTCGACCGTGACAGCTTGTCTGCAACACTCGTCGCGATCACCGAAGAAGACCCCGAGCCGGTTGAACAACTCTGTCCCGGTCTGCATCCGCAGCTGGCGGGGCTGATCATGCGGCTGTTGAACAAAGATCCCAGCCAACGTCCCCAATCGGCGACCGAGGTAGTGCAAGCTGTCAGAGACATTGAACGTGCGTTGAGTGCGGAAGCAGCTGGTCAGCATCCCACGGTGACGGTCGCCCGAACGGAAAGGCCGTCTCCGAAAGCATCTTCACGTTGGAGTAAGCTTGGGGTCTTTGTCAGTGCCGGAGTCGTTGTGGCGCTGGCCACGTTGGCGGTGCTGTGGGCGGCCGGTGTTTTTGTCAAAGTTGAAACGCCAAGCGGCACCGTCCTGCTGGAAATCGATTCGACCGGCAAGCCGGTCACGGTGAACATCGACCAAGATCGAACGATTACTATCAAGGATCCGAATGACGGCAAGGAGATCAGGGTCACGGTTGACCGTGCGCGGAAGCAACTGCGCCTCGATAAGCAGGGTTTTCAGGCCGTGGTCAGTTCCTTCAGCTTGGACGCGGCGGACGGTCGGCGCGTGCGGGCGAAGTTCGTGCCCAAGGAGCCGGAAGATCTCGGCCAGGAAGAGAAGCCACAAAAAGAGAAGCCACTGAAGAAAACGCCACTCGAACAGAAGTCACGGATCGCGGTCGACGCACGCGTATTGACGGTTGCCAAGGACGGGTCGGGACAATTCGATTCGGTCAGCGCCGCACTAGCGAAGACCCGGCGCGGGATGACCATACGCGTGTTGGACGATTCCGTGTATGACGATATGCTCAGTCTCTCGGTGCCCGATGCGCATGCCGATGTGACGCTCGAGGCAATAGCCGGTGCGACATTCAAGGCGACGCGATCAGGTACTTTGATTACCATCACTGTTCCCGGTGTTCATATCCGCGGTTTTCGGTTTCGCGCGGGAGATGTTTCCAAGACGGTTTTGTGTACGATCGGTTACCACTGTGCCGGGACCGTTGTCGAAGACGCTGATTTTGCGGTCGATCCCGGGCAGTTAGTCCAGGCAGTTTCGGTCGAAAACGGATTGAATGAACCGGGCGAACCACCGGTCATTGTCAGGAATTGCCGATTCACTGGAATGTACGTCGGCGTGCGGTTGCGAGGTGTTGCGACCGACTATGTCAATGCCCAGCCTTGCAGCGGCGTGATGGTCGTTGACAACCGGTTCCACAGTTGCATTCAAGCGATCGACGCCGAAGGGGACATTCGCGGCTTTCTGATCGCCGGCAACCAGATCGTCGGGGCACGGCTGTTCGGCATCCAGTTGGAGCAACTGATCGGCCAGGCGAGTCAGGTCGTGTTGGCCAATAATACCTTCTTCCGGTCGCAATGGCCTTTTCGTGTTTGGGACGATGGCCCTCGAGGCCGCAACATTTGGGTCATGAACAACCTCTCGCTCGCCTGTGGCGATCACGATTGGTTATTCTTCAACAGCGGCGGCGACCGTAACACACCTCGTGGGCCGGGTGATGTGACCGCGTTGGTCAAGTTGTGGCAGTTCGCCGGCAACTATCGTGAAGCCCACCGGCCCACCGGAAGCGACATCTTATCCAAGTCGTGGATTCCTGGCGATGCGCGGGATGTGGTGGCACCTGTCATCGATGTCCGGTCACGTGAACCGGCAGGCCAGGATTTCTTGCGTCCCGCACTCGATTCTCCGCTTGCCAACGGAGCCGTGCGCGACGAAGTTCTACCGTTGCCCCCGTACGTCGGCGCAGCAGCACCCGATCCAAACCAGCAATGGGACTGGACCAAGACCTGGCAGGGCATGGACTGGTCAAAAGGTGCCAAGAACCCAGGCGCGCCTGAGCTGCGGTCGTAGTGGCACGTCGTTCGCAAGGTCTACGCCTGGGGTGGTCCATTTCCCAAAGTCGTCGGTGCTCGTTTTGGGGCTTATCGCGCCGACCTCTTCTCGATTCTGGCGCACAAACCGACAAGGACTTAGCAGTCTCAGTCATTTTCTTTGCCTACCAATGAGTCTGTGAACGTAGTCACAAAGGGGGCGGCGGTGCCGACCATTCCGAGCTGACGGAAGGTCGGCAAGCGGCGCTGGTGCATTGGCGGGTGTAGCCCCGTTACATTGACATTCGCCCGAGATTCCCCTAGTATTCCTGACTCAACGTGGTAGGCCTTTATGTATCCACGCCAAAACCTACAAATGGCACGCAATCAACAATCGACAATACGGCTGCGTTATTCACGGTTTGCTACCGTGTTCGCTTGCCTGTGCGTCATTGCGGTGATGCCGTTCCCTCAGCTTGATCACATGAGCTGCACGGAGTTGTCGCACGCCAAGATTCCGTTGGAACAGGACGGCAAGTGCTGCGAAGAGCAGCTGATTGTTGTCACAACACTGCGTCACTGCATCCATTGCCTGCGTTGCGACGCGCGCGGATCTCATGAGCCGGATGCCCCGGCGCGTTTGGCCGTTTCTTTCACCTGTGCTCCTCAGGCAATCGTGGGCCACTTTCTGGCCAATGGGCTGCGCGCACCGCTCGTGATTTAGCGCGGGTGCCGCATCTGGTCGATGTGCTGTAGTGACTGTGCGAACTCGAGGCCTGTGTGTCGGCAAACCGGTCGGGCCGCGTCTTGCTCTGCTCGGATACCCGTCCAGTCCCATTGTGCTGCAACTCGCGAGCGTCGTGACATAGGTGGCCTGGTCACGATAGCCAACCGAGGCTTTGGGGTGAAGATCTGTCCGATGCCCCGCAGTTCAAGGATCTCGAATCCACGCTACTGACCGATCCAGATCGTGCGCATTGCGTTTCGAGCTGCTGCTCGGCCGCCATCGCCATACGAGCAGCGATTCACAACAAACGAGCAACCAATAACTGGGAATGAACGATATGCAGAGTGGAAGTAGCATTCAGCAACCACGCAAGACGGCGCAAGGCCCAAGAGGTCTGTTCTCTTCGCCGAAACACGACTTCCTTGCGTCCATTGTGGTGTTTCTTGTGGCGTTGCCACTCTGTATGGGCATTGCCATTGCATCAGGCGTCCCGGTCGCCGCCGGATTGATTACAGGACTCGTTGGCGGTTTGGTCGTCGGCTGGATTGCCGGATCGCCGCTCCAGGTGAGTGGTCCCGCAGCGGGTCTGACCGTGATTGTTTACGATCTGGTCCAGCGTCACGGTTTGGAAGTGCTTGGCATCGCGGTGTTGATAGGTGGCGTGCTGCAGCTTATTGCTGGCCTGGCTCGGTATGGACGCTGGTTTCGAGCCGTTTCGCCGGCGGTGATCCACGGCATGTTGGCCGGGATTGGTGTGCTGATCCTATCGAGCCAGTTTCATGTGATGGTGGACGACGCGCCCAAGGGCAGTGGGCTGAAGAATATCGTGTCCATCCCCGAGGCGATTCAAAAGGGGTTGCCGACGCCCGAATTGGGTACGACTGACGAACGCATTGCGCGGCGCGATTTGCTGCAGGAGTTCGGCCTGCTGCATGAACAGCAAGTGCAGTTGCGCGAGCGGACAGCCGAGCTGTTTCCGGCACCTTTAGTGACGCACTCCGAGGTGGAAGCAATGGGCCCACGATGGCGTGAATCGAATGTGCCGCAAACCGAGTTGCCAAGTCTCGATTCCGCACAGTTAGCGTCAATGGTGGCAAAGCAGAAGGAGTGGACCGATCAGTTTGCGGAATTGGTTGAGCGACTCGATTTCACCGGCGTGTCGGAAACGGTGCGCGATCCAGCAGCATTAAGAGAAGCGGTGGCACAGGCCGTCGCGCAGAGTTCGGTCGCCTTGGCCGACTTGCAGCAGCAGCATGTGGATCGCGTCGGCGAGTCGCAAGCGGCGCTGCAGCACAGTTTGGAGAGTGTGTTGGGCGAACTGAAGAATCACGAGTGGGCGGCCAAAGTCGGCCTGTTGACGATCGTGGTGCTGTTGTTGTGGAAGGGGCTGGTCCCCGCCAAGTTGAAGTTGATCCCCGCTCCGTTGGTGGCCGTGGTCGTTGCGACGGCGGCGACCGCATTCCTCAAGCTCCCGGTACTCTATGTGGAAGTCCCCGACAATCTGTGGAGCGAGATTCACTTTCCATCGCTCTCGGTACTCCAATCGGTGCCGTTGGGCGTCGTCATCCAGGCCGGGATCGTGCTGGCCGTGGTGGCCAGTGCCGAGACCCTGCTCTGTGCCACGGCGGTTGATCAGATGCAATCTGGCGTCCGCACGAATTACGATCGCGAGCTAGCGGCCCAGGGTGTTGGCAATATGATCTGCGGTCTGTTGGGAGCGTTGCCGATGACCGGTGTCATTGTCCGCAGTTCCGCCAACGTGGAAGCGGGTGGCAAAACACGACTCTCGACGATTCTGCACGGAGCCTGGTTGTTGATCTTTGTGTCGGCATTGGCCTTCATGCTGCGGATGATCCCGACTGCGGCGTTGGCCGCCATGCTGGTTTACACGGGATACAAGCTGGTCAACGTCAAGGCGATTCGCGAATTGCGTAGGTATGGCTGGGGCGAAGTTGCTATCTACGCCGCAACGTTGGGAACCATCGTTTGCACGGACCTGTTGACCGGTGTATTGACGGGCGTCGCCTTGTCAGCGATAAAGATTCTGCACACGTTTTCGCATTTGCATGTCAGGTTAGACATCCACGTAGAACAGAAAGTCGCCGTCTTGAGCCTCGAGGGCGCGGCGACGTTCATGCGGTTGCCGCTGCTCGCGGCACAGCTGGAACGTGTGCCGGACAACGTCGAATTGCACGTTGACTTCGAGCATCTTAACTATATTGACCATGCCTGCCTCGACCTGTTGATGAACTGGGCGAAGCAGCATGAAGGGACTGGCGGCACGCTGGTCATCGATTGGGAATCGCTGCACGCCAACTTCGACAGCAAGCCGTATCAGAACGGCCGAACGGCTCGGGAAGACGTTGCCTGAGTGACGCCGTTCCAGGCGTGATTTGTTTTGTGCCCCTGTTTTTCGTGTAACAGTTTGGCCGAACGAAGTTAAACGTGCATTGAGGTTGGGTCGGCTATGGATCGACCCCCACCGCCTTGTGCGGTGGGTGAAGAAGTTTATGGGGCTAAAAACGTCTTAGTGGGCAAAACTCGTTCACCGACGGGGCAAGCCCGTCGGGGTCCCTGACTTATGCAAACGCTGCAATTGACTAAACAGATACTTTTGCGCAGAAGAACGATTTTTCCTAACAGAACGAAGGTAAATGACGAAATTCAAACGCATCTTGGTCGCCAACCGTGGCGAAATCGCAATCCGGATCTTTCGCAGTGCGCATGAACTGGGGATTCGTACCGTTGCCATTTATACCGACGCCGATCGTTATGCTCTGCATCGCCTGAAGGCGGATGAAGCCTACCTGATCGGGCAGGCGGGCGAACCGCTCAAGTCCTATTTGGACATCGATTCGATCATTGCATTGGCCACGCGGCATCAGATTGACGCGATCCACCCAGGTTACGGGTTCTTATCCGAAAACCCCGATTTTGCCGACGCGTGCGCCGCAGCCGGTATATCGTTTGTCGGCCCCCGCGGCGCGACGCTGCGGCAACTGGGCGACAAGATCAAGGCCCGGAAGATTGCTCAGCAGGCCCACGTGCCCGTGCTCGGCGGCAGCGGCACGGCGATCGCAAACGTAGCACAGGGGCAACAGACGGCTGAAGAGCTTGGGTATCCGGTGATCCTCAAGGCGGCTCATGGCGGGGGCGGTCGTGGCATGCGCGTTGTCCGCGCGCCGCACGAGTTTGCCGACGCGTTCGAGCAGGCGCAACTCGAATCGCTTAACGCCTTCGGCAGTTCTGATATCTTCGTCGAATCGTTCGTCGAATCGGCTCGCCATATCGAGGTGCAGTTGCTCGGTGATGCACATGGGAACCTCGTGCATTTATATGAACGTGATTGTTCGGTCCAGCGACGGCACCAAAAGGTGGTCGAAATCGCACCCGCCCCAACGCTTGAACCGCAAGTGCGGCAGGCGCTGTGTGACGCCGCTGTGGCGATTGGTCGCGAGGTGCGGTACCAGAACGCCGGCACGGTCGAGTTTCTGGTAGATGCCAAGACCGGCAAATACTACTTCATCGAAGTTAATCCGCGTATCCAGGTTGAACACACGGTGACCGAGCAGGTGACCGGTATTGACATTGTCAAAGCACAGATCTTGGTTGCGCAGGGGGCTCGTTTGAACGATCGTGACATTATGATCGCCTCGCAAGACGATGTGCAAACGCACGGTTTTGCGATCCAGTGCCGTGTCACGACCGAAGATCCGACCAATAACTTCATGCCTGATTATGGCCGCGTATCGCACTACCGTTCGGCCGGCGGCATGGGCATTCGACTCGACGCCGGTTCGGCGTTTTCTGGTGCGGTGGTGCATCCGTATTACGATTCGTTGTTGGTCAAAGTGACTGTCGGTGCGCGTCGTTTTCGCGACGCGACGCTACGTATGGAGCGGTGTTTGCAAGAGTTTCGTGTGCGGGGCGTCAAGACGAATATCCCGTTCTTGATCAAGTTGGTGATGCATCCGACGTTTGTTGCCGGACAATGCACGACGCGGTTCATTGACGAGACGCCCGAATTGTTCGCCTTCTCGGTCGGACGCGACCGGGCCACGCGGTTGCTGACCTGGTTGGCCGAGACGATTGTCAATGGCAACGCGCTCGTCAAGGATCGCCCCAAATCGTTACGCCGTACTGCGGCCCCCGTTCCTGCGGTCGACACGGATTCCGCCATTCCCGATGGCACGCGGCAGAAACTGCACGAACTGGGGCCAGAGCAGTTTGGCAAATGGGTACGGGATCAGAAACAATTGCTGTTGACCGATACGACTTTGCGTGACGCCCACCAGTCGTTGCTCGCCACGCGTCTGCGCAGCTACGACATGCTGCAAGTAGCGAGTGTTTACGCACGGACCTGCCCGCAGCTGTTCTCGTTGGAAATGTGGGGCGGCGCCACGTTCGACACGTCGATGCGATTCTTGAAAGAATCACCCTGGCAACGACTGGTCGAATTGCGCGAGCGAGTTCCGAACATTCTGTTTCAGATGTTACTACGCGCGTCGAATGCCGTTGGCTATACCAACTATCCCGACAATGTTGTCGAGACCTTTGTCGATGAGGCGGCCGATGCGGGGATCGATCTGTTTCGGATCTTCGACGCGCTGAATTGGCTCCCCAATATGCGTGTGGCGATGGAGGCCGTGCTCAAAGCGGGCGCACTTTGCGAAGCGGCCGTTTGCTACACGGGCGACATACTCGACCCGAAACGGACGAAATATGATTTGAAGTACTATGTGACGATGGCCAAAGAACTTGAAAGGATGGGCGCTCACATCCTGGCCATCAAGGATATGGCCGGTCTGTGCAAGCCGTACGCGGCAGAATTGCTGGTCAAGACGTTGCGGCAGGAGGTTGGGATTCCTGTCCACTTTCATACGCACGATACTGCCGGCACGCAGATCGGCGCCATTGTAAAGGCGGCTGAGGTCGGGCTCGATATCGCCGATGTGGCCATCGCACCCATGTCGGGCGGAACGTCCCAACCGAACCTGAACACGCTGGTCGAATCGCTACGGTTCACGGACCGCCAGTCGACACTCGATGCGGGACGGCTCGATGCGTTAGCGGAATACTGGCGCGCGGTGCGCGAATTCTATACGCCTTTGGAGAGTCCGGTGGTGCCGGCCAGCGCGAATCTGTATGAACACCAAATGCCTGGTGGTCAGTATACCAACCTGTTCCAACAGGCTCGTTCCCTGGGCCTGGCGGACCAATGGGCGAACATTTGCCACGTCTACGCCACCGTGAATCGGATGCTCGGCGATATCGTCAAAGTCACACCCACCTCGAAAGCGGTTGGTGACATGGCGTTGTTCATGGTCGCAGGTGACCTGACGGCCGAAGACGTGCTGGACGACAGCCGCGACCTGGCGTTTCCGCAATCGGTCGTCGACTTGTTGGCCGGCCGGATGGGACAAACTCCGGGTGGTTTCCCCAAAAAACTGCAGCAGCGCGTGCTCGGTGACCAGACGCCGATGGAAGGTCGGCCTGGGGCGACCATTCCGCCAGCCGACTTTCAACAGGCGGCAACGACCATCCAGCCGCTACTGGAACAGCCACCCACGCAACGCGATTTGGTTTCCTATCTGCTATATCCCAAGGTGTTCGAGGATTACGCCGCACATCTACAGCAGTATGGCGACATCAGTGTCCTGCCAACGCCCGTTTTTCTGTACGGCCTGCAGCCGGGCGAAGAGACTGAAGTGGAGATCGAACGGGGCAAGACGATGATTGTCAAGTTCCTGACGGTCGGTGAGCCCCATTTGGATGGGCGACGCACTGTTTTCTTTGAGCTGAGTGGGCAGCCACGCGAGATTAGTGTACGCGATAGGTCGCTCGAACCAGAATTGCCGCAGCATGTGAAGGCCGATCCCGCGGACGAGACGCAGATTGGCGCCAGTATGCCCGGGATGGTCGTCTGTCTGTGGGTCGAACCAGGCGACTCGGTCGTCAAGGGCCAGAAGCTGCTGATGGTCGAAGCGATGAAAATGCAAACGACCATCATCGCCCAACGCGACGGCAAGATCGGCCAGGTCCTAGTCAAAACCGAAATGGAAGTCGATACCGCCGACCTGTTGTTGACGATTGAGTAGCTGGTGCGTGGCTCGGGAATCTTTCCCGAGTGAGGACGACGTTGCCTCTTCAGTCGCATTTCTATTGCCGCGCAATTAAGCCGGGGACGCGTTGCGGAATACGCGTGTCTTGGTGCTTTGGCGATAGTGGGCTTCTTGCCGACAGCGCGTTTTCCATGCCTGGGATGGAATCCCAGGCCACACGTGGCTCGGGAATCTTTCCCGAGTGTGGACGACGTTGCCTCTTCAGTCGCATTTCTATTGCCGGTCGATTGAGAAGGAACACGTCGCGATTCAAGCGCGATTAGAACGTCCCTTCGCGCACTTGGCCAGGCTTGAGACCCTTGCGATACACGACCAGATTGTCGACTGTGACCGATTGATTTTCGGGCAAGGCCATGTCGCCTTTTTCCGCGCTCATTTCCGCAATGCTTTTCATTTTCGTCAACGTCGGCGCGCCGCCAACGGCCGGCGCCGCATCGTCAAAATGGGCGAACCAAGGCAGACCCGCATCCGTGTACTGCTTCGATGTGGGCGCCGGATAGGGGGGATGCGCCCCGGTGATCGCTTGCCAGACCATTGAATTACACAGATGCACAAAGCACCGGCTGGTTGTGTCCTGCTGCCAATCGTCAAACGCAAACGAATCCTCATAGACCTGCTGCTGCATACGCCCGCCCGGTGCCATACCCATGTCAGCGGAAAAGCTGTCAGCGGAAGGGCGCATGCAGGTGGAATACAGGACCTCCACGCTCTCTATGGGGGGGCTGATCGCCCTCCGCTTTGGAAATCGTCGTTCAAAGACGCGCCGCTTCATTGGGTAAACGGCCAGTTGCAGCCCGCCATGTTCCGCCGTTCCCATGACCTGTTCTTCGGCTGAGTATCCCGCTCCCAATGGCATGGCAACGAATTGCCGGATCAAGCCTTCGTCCACAACATAGCCGTCCAGCCACGGTTGGTTCGGCACTACCAGGTAGTTCTGCGGACCTCGCTTCAGGCGGTCGGTCCATGCCTTGCCACTCACCGCACACAGTTTCCCGGTGGCAACTTTGATGGCAAACGGATAGGAGGCTTGATGACCCGGTACGATGGCCGAGTCGAAATTCAACCACATCGCTTCAGATTGATACATGGGCAACATGACACCGCCGCGCTGCAACCATGTCGAGGGAACGTTGGCAGCATAATCATCCACGTGACGCAACGGGAATCGCCCGAGTCCCGGTGGCAGTGGGTAGCTCGTACCGTCATCGGGAATCCGCAACGTCCGTTGGCACTCGATTGTCAACTTGGCTTGAGGATGAACTTCCGGAAAGGAGAATGTCAGTCGGTCGTTTACTATTTCGATCATCATGCAAGCCTTTTTTCTGCAGAAGCGTTTCTACCATTCGCCGTCTCGAACCTCACGGACCAATCGCAATACGGCTCGATCGGGAGCGTCTTTAAGCTGTCGAATCAACTCCGCGAACAGTTTGGGGCGACGGCGGATAATCGTCTGTAATTCGAGCGAAACCTTGCCGGCCAAAGCGAGCAACACGTCAAGGTCTTCATCCAATTCGCGCGCCAGCGAAGCGATCGTTTTCTCTGAGGGTGGCGGTTGCTGGCCACGTTCCACCTTGCTCAAGTACGAAGGCTCCACACCGATTCGACCGGCCAACTGGCGTACCGAGAAGCTCGGGTCCCCGGCCCGCCGTTCTTCCCGTGCCTTCCGCAGGTACTCCCCAAATACGTTCATGTGTGTAGTATATACTACACACTACACATGTCAACCGTCCCGGCAGGTAAATTGGGCGGCGGCCGGAAAAAAAGGGACCAGGTCGTCTTGGCATCGATCGTCAGCGCCGGGCATCCGTCTTGCCGCCCGGAGACAAGCCACTGCAGATGCTTTGTGCACGCGCAGCGGTTACAATGGCGGGAACCGGCACGATACTCGCCATCAAGGAGAAACCGATGCGAGGCATAAACACGCTGCGTTCAGGGTTGATGGGTGCTTACTTTGCGATTGTCGCCTGTGGCATGGTTGCGGCGCGGGAAATGCCCGAGAACCTGGCTCCTCAGGCACGTGTTGCGGCGAGCAGCCAATTCAGCGATGCCTATCGTCCGGAAATGGCCACGAGTGGCGTGGTTCCGTCCGAGTTCCAACAGGACGACGACTGGGCCGTGCGTGCAACGCAGCACGCCCAGTTCACGCTCCAGTGGGAGCAGCCGATCGAGGTGGGGCAAATCGTTTACTACGCGCGTGTGACCAGCCCGCTGCTCGAGTGTTTCAAAGACTACGAAGTCTATCTGAACGACGAGAAGCAACCTGCGGTGCGGGGTACGTTGGAGCATCGGCGCGGACCGCAGTTGATCAGCGTCTCGAGCCAGCACGTCACGCGGATTCGTATCGAGTTTCTCTCGTCGTACCCGACGTCGCCCAATCCTGGTGCGGCCGAGATTGCCGTCTATCCTCGGCCGGTGACCAAAAAACAGTTGGCCGAGTTGCAGATCCCATCTGAGCAGAAGACGCCAGCGGCGCAGGCACTTCGCCGCGAACTACTCGATGGCAAACTTGGTTTCGAGAGCATCCTGCTGGTGAAACGCAAGCCACTGAATATCTCGCACGTCTATGTCTACCATGTCGAGGGGTTTCGGCCAGGTGGCGGGCTGTATGTCTTCACGCCAAGCGAAGTGGGTGGCGATCCGGAGCTGAACTGCATCTTCGACGCCGGCGACGGCATGATCACGACGGCTGACCTATCGTACGATGGGCGTGAAGTGGTTTTCGCCCTGCGGCGTGGCGGGCTGGTTGGGTCAAATCCTGTGGCACATATCGAAGATATCTCGCGCTGCGAGGACGAACAGAGTAACTACCAGATCTTGAAGATCAATATCGACGGCAGCGGACTCGAACAGCTGACACACGGCGCCTACAACAACCTCGACCCCTGTTGGCTGCCAGACGGAGGCATCGCCTTTATCTCCGACCGGAAACCGGCCTACGCCTATTGTTATGTTGTCACCTCGCCCGTCTTATACCGGATGCAGCGCGACGGCTCGAAGCAGACTCGACTGTCCGCCAACTACCTGATGGATTTCACCCCCTCGGTGTTGAACGATGGCCGCATTGTTTACACGCGCTGGGAGTATGTCGACCGACCGGCATGCCCGATCCAGAGCCTTTGGGCCATCAATCCGGACGGCACGCAGTTGGCCGGTTATTATGGCAATCGCGTGATCTCGCCCGGAACGTTCATGGACGCACAACCGATCCCGGGCACGAACCAGGTCATTGCGACGGCGACGAACCACAACGGTTCGTGCCGCGGTGGAATCGTGGCGATCGACCCGTCGAAAGGCGCAAACGCGCGCGCATCCGTGCGCAACCTCACTCCGGAAATCGACATCTATGCACACCGAGCGGGCGGCGGCGTGTGGGGCAACGGGATGCTGAACTGCCAGATCGGTGGTACTTACGAAAAACCGATGGCGATCAGCGCGGATCGGTTCCTTGTTTCCAAGAACGGTACGATCCAGCTGCGTGACTTCGATGCGAACGCGATCTCGTTGATCTTCCCGGACGATGGCATGGGCTACTATGGCCCGATGCCGATCCGCGCGATGCCGCGGCCGCCGATCGTAACCGGGTCGGTCATGGATCGGGAGACGGTGCTGCCCGAGGACGGTAGTGTCTCGGGGTCGTGGGCGACCGTGTTCATGCAGGATGTGTACAACGGTCTCGAACCGGAGGTGAAACGCGGCGAAATCAAACAGATCGCGGTTGTACAGGAGATCGAAAAGAATACACACACGCCACAGAATAATCATCAACCGCATGGGCCGGGCATGCGGAATATTGCGGTTTTTGGATTCCAATTTCCCTTGGTTTCGTGTGGCGCAACTTACGCTCCGAAGAAAGTCTGGGGGTTCGCCGACGTGGCTCCAGACGGAAGTGCCGCGTTCAAAGTCCCGTCGGAAGTACCGATCTACTTCCTGGCACTCGACGCCGAGGGGCGCGCACTGCAACGGATGCGGTCGTTCACGCACCTGATGCCTGGCGAGATTCAAGGCTGCGTCGGTTGTCACGCCGATCGGAACTCGGTCGCGCCGATCCAGCAAAGACCGTTCTCGATGCGCGCTAAAGTCCAGGAACTGCGAAAGCCCGATTGGGGCGTCAAGGGCTTCAGCTACCAGGAGGTGGTCCAGGGCGTATTCGACCGCAACTGCATCGAGTGTCACAACCAGCGCGAGCAGGCGGGTAACGTTGATCTTACCGGCGATATGACCGATTTCTTCAACGTCTCGTATGATATTCTTTGCCGGACCGGGACCCAGTCTCAGTGGAATTGGATCCGCCACGGCAGTCCGTCCGGGCCCGAATATGACCATGTTCGCGGCATGAGTCCGTATGTCGAATGGATCTGGACGATTAACGGAGCGGGACACAATGTGTTGGAAGTTGCGCCGCGGCGCTGGGGCAGCCCCGCCAGCCTGCTTGCCGAGATTATCCGGACCGGTCACCCCGACGAGAACGGTCAACCGCGAGTCGACGTGCCAATGGAGGACCGGCGCAAAGTCTATCTCTGGATCGACCTGAATATCCCCTATTACGGCACTTCGTCATCCAACTACCCAGCGCGGCTCGGGAGCCGGCGGATGTTGCCGGCGGATCTCGATTCGACGCTCAACGAAGTTGCTTCGCGCCGCTGTGCCAGTTGTCACCAAGAGGGTATTCCACGCAAGTTCTACACGCGCGTCACGAACCCCCAGAATAACAATTTCCTGCTCGCTCCGCTCTCTTCCAAGGCGGGCGGCACGCAGCGCTGCGGCGCGCCCGTATTCCTGTCGAAAGACGACCCCGATTATCAGAAGATCCTCAAGACGTTTGAACCGATCCACAAACTGTTACAAGACCGCCCCCGAGCTGACATGCAGTAGCACGACGCAGTGTGGCACGACGCTCCGCGTCGTGAACGACCTGCTTCTAACGATATTGCGGCAATGGAACTGGAGTGTTTTCAGGCGTTCCACACTGTGTGGCTCGGGAATCTTTCCCGAGCATGGACCGGGTCACGTTTCCCAAGAACCGTCTATTTCCGTTAAGGCTCGCGCAGCCGCGTCACTGTCGCCAACCGAACAACCCAACGGCTGACAGCCCCAACCAGCACGCTCACCAAGTACGTGGCGAGCAAGGAAAATAGAATCGTTCCGGCCAACGTTGTTTGCCAACTCAGGTCCGTCCAGCAGTAGAAGCCGAGTTGCACCAATACGACGATGGCAGGGTGAAGTATGTAGAAGCGGTACGAGTTGGCCGCCAAGTGCTGGTGAATCGGGCGCGGTGAATTCCAGTAACGCAATCCAAACGATAGCAGTACCACGAAACAAGATGCACAGACACAATACCGCAGGAACCAGAGTGCGATCATGATCGATTTGGATTCCAGCAGGATCGGGTCTTTGAATACGTAATAGATACAGGTCTGGAAAACGATCACCGTGCCGATGAATACGATCGCCCAGTACCGTTTCGCGCCGAACAGATTGGGTTGGTCGAACCACTGACACCGGTAGGCATACAAGCCCAATCCAAAGTAGATGACGTACTGCGGCAAATAGCTGAACTCGAACAGCAGCACCGGCCCGATAGCGGTCCTCCTCCGGAACGTGCCGTTCCCGTCCCCCTTTCCGTGAACCGTTACCGATGGGACGAGGACGCAGCGGGATTCCCATAGCTGTGGCGATATGGCATGCTGAGTGAAGGGGAACTTACGCAAGTGCGGCTTTTGACAAACGCAGCCATTTCATGAGAGGTACACTCCGCCATGCAGATAGTCCAGAGCGTGTTGTTGAACGGGCTGTTACCGCTGGCCCTGATGGTTGTCGCGTCGGTGGCGGCGGCTGGTGATCCACAGTGGGACCGCAAAAGCAGTGTGACGGGAGACTTGCCCGTGCCTTGCGAAGGTAAGGAACAGACTTGTTCGCTTGAAGCTCAGACGCGCAAGTCGGAAGAAGCTGCGCCGAGGCCGGCGTACGACATTCAACTTGAAACGATCACTTCCGGTTACGATGGCACGACCTGCTGGGTGCATGCGCGGGCCGGGGCGATTCCTGGCGAGCAACCTGTGGTTGTGCTCACGATGCAGAAGCTACTCCTGAGCGGGTCGGATGTATTCTATGCACTCAACGAAATGCGCACCGACAATTTAGGCTCGACGTGGACCGGCCCGACCGAGCATGCGACATTGGGCCGAAGACAAGATGACGACGGTCTGGTCTCGGTCATCTGTGATTTCACGCCCATGTGGCACGCCAAGACGGGCAAGCTGTTGGGGACCGGCCACGTCGCGCGCTACAAAGGCAATCGCCTTGCCGGCGACTATGAGCGGCAGACGGCCTATTCGGTGTACGATCCACAGACACAGACCTGGGCTGCGTGGCGCACGGTAGAAATGCCCAAGGACGCTCGTTTCTATAGTTCTGGGGCTGGCTGTACTCAGCGGGTTGACCTACCCAATGGCGATATCCTGCTGCCGATCTACTACAGTGCTAAAGGCGAAAAGTGTTCCACTTCCACGGTGATGCGCTGCCGGTTCGATGGCCAGACGCTCTCGTATGTCGAGCACGGCAGTGCGATGACGACCAGCGTCCCACGCGGTTTTGGCGAACCATCACTTGCCCGTTTCAAGAGCCAGTTCTATCTGACCTTACGCAACGACAAGGCGGGGTTCGTTACCCGTGGCACGGACGGGCTGCGTTTCGACAAACCGCGCAAGTGGACGTTCGACGACGGCACCGATCTGGGCAGCTACAACACGCAACAGCATTGGGTGACACATCGCGACGGACTGTTCCTTGTTTATACGCGTCGCGGCGCCGACAATGACCATGTCTTTCGCCATCGTGCGCCGTTGTTCATGGCCCAGGTAGACGTCGACCGGCTTTGTGTGTTGCGTGACACGGAGCGCATCCTTGTGCCCGAGCGCGGTGCTCGGCTGGGGAATTTTGCGGTAACGCGAGTCAGTGATCAAGAAACCTGGGTGACGGTGACCGAATGGATGCAGACGAACGGGCCCAACTACGTGATCCCCGTAAACAACCCGCGCGGCGCCGACAACAGCGTCTACATTGCCCGCATCAAGTGGCACCACCCCGGCTAGCGTTCGTGCTGTCGGCCGGCCCGGCTGGTCTCATACAAAATGAGTCCCCCCGCCGGGCTCGTTCCAGCGGCCGGCCCGGAGGGCCGAAACAGCCCTTGCCGAGGTCGTCAGACCCCGGATTCTGTTGCGTCCCGAAACCGGGGGACCGCTGATAAACGCTGATCGCAAGTAGCCCTCCGCCGGGCTTGTCCCGGCCCAGGGGCACGACTGGTCAGCTACCAGGTGCCCCCATC
>JAJRVM010000168.1 GCA_024277285.1 Planctomycetota bacterium | reverse complement strand
GGGCAGGGCAATCGCATCTAAACTACTATCGCGGTTTCTAGCCAGGGAACGGCGGTGATCGCGAGACCTCCGAAAGTTTTCGTCGTGGTCTATACGCGTTTCTGAGCAGGCAAGCCGCTTCCGATGATTTAGATGCAATTGCCCTGGGCACCAGGGACGTTCGAGTTGTTGGGGTTTGTCCCGGAACGGGAATTGGGTGGTGAAACGCAAGACCGCTCCGAGTCGGCTTACGCGGGCGTTACGGACAACGGCCCGTTGGTGTCGGTTTCACCGACGCTGTCCGGTCGCAGAGCAACATCACACACTGTGCCAGAAGCTACGCGGCCACTTCGCGTACTGAGGAACCGTATGCGTCAATCGCGCACGTACGGGCCTGTGGGAACCTTGGGTGGGCAACCAACCAGGGTTCCCACCCGTCTTGGGATGTCTGATTTTCGACGTTTGCCCATCGTCCCGACCTCGTGTACAATACCGCGAGTTGGCGGAAGCGGCTGTCGCTTCGATGAATTGTTGTGCGAAGCGCTCAGGAAAAGCGCTGAAGAAAAGCGCTGCGAGGCCGCCAAGAACCGCATTTGCGGGTGTAGCTCAGTGGTAGAGCGCCACGTTGCCAACGTGAATGTCGTGAGTTCGAATCTCATCACCCGCTTGAGTGGGAGGCCCGGTTGGATTGCCGACCGGGCTTTTGTTCTATAAAGACTTATGCGCGTTTCGGATTCGCCGGATTCGCGATCCCCTTGCCGCTCCGATCCCCTGGCCAACCTACCCATTTTGACCACAAATGACCCGAAATGACCGCCGTGGACGCGCGTACGTGGAAGGTTTAGTGGAAGGTAAAACGAAGGCCGGAACGCGAGAACCGAAGCACCGGCGTTTGAAGACGCACGATCAGCGCGACTCTGCGCGTGTTCGATGTTGCGATGGGTACGATGATCAGGAGACGGCCCGAAGGCGTTCGGCGGAGTCCGAGTCCTTCGGTGAGTTGGCGAGATTGGCGGTTTCGTGTGGTTGTTCCAGATCAGGTAACGAGTTGATTGCCCCGGCGACGTCGAGCAATTTCGGGTCGGTGTAGATGTTCGCGGTAAGCTCGGGCTTGGAATGACGCATGGCGGCCTGGGCTGTGCGAAGGGGGACGCCCGCAGCGCAGAGATGCGTGCCGAACGTGACCCGCAGCGCGTGAATATCGACGACGCGGTTCCGCTCGTCACGCTTGGGAATTCCTGCGCAGGCGAGGTCGCGGTCGAAGATACGTGTCATGCCGGATGGGACGTTGAACAGCGGCGTTGACGCGGGCAAACGGGCCGGTATCGGCTCGCCGCTCTCGCGCGATTGTTCCTGCATGGCGACAAGCTTCTCTCTGATCCACGCCGACAAATCAGCCGCAAGGTCCGGCCTCAAAGGAATGTTCGAGCCTTGACGGTTCTTCTCGTCGGCAGGATTCAGGATGACATACGGTACGGGGCCGTCGAATTCGAGTTGCCCGACGGTCAACGACGCCAGTTCGCCTTTGCGTAGCCCGGTCAGGATGAGCGTCCGGTAGATCAACGCGCGTTCCCGCCCCGTTCGTTCCAACTTGGATTGCAGGTCAGGGTTGTCATTCAACGCTTCGCGCGACCGTTCCACTGCCGCGTCGATCGCATCGAAAGTCAGCGGTGTGCGCTTCCACGTGGCCCGACTTTGCGATTCTCGCTCGGGGTCGGATTGCTTCGAGATGATCTCGCGACCGTATTCCGCCAGAGGCCGCAGGCGTGCAACCTTCAGGAGACGCAGGATTTCCGCTTTGGTGAGGGCGCGACGCTCGTGCCTGCGGTCGGCCTTCTGGTTGGCACGGGGAACGTCGGCAAAGGGGTTGTGCGTCAGCCGGCGTGTGCGACGGCACCAGTTACCAAAACAAACTGCCGACTCACGGTAGGTGTTTCGCGTGGCTGCGGCCATCCCAAGCTCAGTCTGCTCCACGAGCCATTGCTCGATCGGACCGGCTGACATCTTGTTGATCCGGGTGAACCGGCACTCCCGGGCCAGCCGCTCGAGACGACGGCGAACCATCGAAATCCGCCGACTCTCGCAGCCCTTGGCGCGAAGACGCTTCTCGTAGGCATCAAAGTGTTTGGCCAGTGGTACGTTCGCGTAGTCAGCGGAATCATTCTGATCCTGCGTCAATATCCCGGATCGCACGAGTTCGGCGCGACGCTCAAGCTCGGTCAGTACCGCGCGAGCAGCGACCACGTCTGTACATCCGGTCGCGACCTCAACGACGTTCCCGTTGCCGTCGCGGTAGCGGGCCATGTACTTGCCGGATTGACCGCGAACGCGAATCCTGCCGTCTTTGCAATCGACTACCTCAGCCGACCGCGACTGCCCGTTCCGCAACCGCCAGCGGGCCACACGCTGGCCGTTGTGCTCGGTGATTTCCGCACCGGCTGGAATCGGCATGGTGTATTTCTTGCGATAGATCATTGCAGCTCGTTACGTCCAACCCAGGCCCGTCCCAGGTTGTCCACACTCAGCCTCAAACCACCGAGGAACTCAAGGCGATTCTGCCGACTGTTTCGTCTTTCCTGACATCCACTTGCGGCGCCAACGGAGCGATCGAAAACACGCGCCGAAATCCGCCAATTCCCCAAGAACGGAACCGTCAAAACCGACAAAAGGGGGTGATGACACTAAGTTTCTTGGCTTTTGACGGTTTTGACGGTTCCGTTCGGGGGTTTTCGCTCGACGCGTGGATTCACAACATACCGGGTTCGGCTTCGCCCGGCGGTCGATTCCACGACTTCGGTTAACCAGTCCAAGTCGACCAATAGCTCAACCGCCCGCGCCGCGGCGCTGCGTGTGCCGAGGCCGATCCAGCCGTTGTGGTAAATTTCGCGAAGCGAGAATTCGTCCGGCAAATCACGACGCCTGATCTTCCTGGCCAGTGCATGCGCCTCGGCTGTGTCAGGTGCCACCGCCACGGAGTAGATTCGGCGAGCATGTGATTCCAAATAACGGTCCCAGGCGATCGCACGGTCGAGTGATTCAATGTCCACGGGGCCGTTATGCGTCTCGGCGAGATGGCAGAGCAGTGCGAGCGATGGAATCAGGCTTCGGTACTTTGCAAGGTGGGCGACGACGACGGGGTGCTCTCCGTCCGAACGCAGGCGATGCTCGAGGCCCGCCCTCCATTCGTAGAAGCGATTCTGTGCATCAAGCTCGAATCGTAGGTAAGGAATCGTGTTGCCCTCATCGATTCGAGCGCCGATTGCGGAAGGATCGAGTTTGCTTAGCGAGTTGATCACGTCAAACGCACGATTTCTTGCTTCGACGTTTGGCCAGCGATCAACGTTTTGCCAGGTCGAAGTGGTGTCAGGGTAAACGGCCAGTTGGAACCGCTGCATCAGGCCATCTGCGCCTTTGTCGTTTGAGACGGCCGCGTGCAGATAAGCGCGCAACGGGCCAGGTTGAATCGACCCAATGATTGAGACGATCGCTGCTTCGATGTCGATCGTGCCCCGGCCGATTCGATCGTAGGTGTACCTGGAGTCGCCGTTCCACGACTCGAGATAGAACGACCGAGCACCCTCCTGGCCCTCCTTGTCCAACGACTTCAGGAACCCGACGAGTTCGTCACGAAAAACGAGCACACCGTTGGGATTTTCGTTCAGGATTTCGCCAAGCTTTTCTACCGTGGAGTCGTTAACGAAGTAACGCTTGCGAATCGGCGACGGCGTATCGTTTTGCAGCGCTTTTTGGGCCTCGGCCAGTGCATCTCCAGACCCCTTGGCCAAACTTTTCCTGATGGCGGTCTTTGCTACTTGCATGCGTTGCTCCGCGACCAACTGCTGTGCCGCGAACTCTCTCGTTTTCTCATCGAATTGTTTCTTCGCCTCAATTTCGAGGCGTTTGAGGGCCTTGAGCGGCTCTTGGATCGCGGGCGTCTTCATCACGCTCGGCGGACCGATTGCAATGCCCCAAAGATTCGGCACGACCAACCAGTCGTCACGTCGTTTCGGGCGAAGGCCGATTTTTCGACCGACGACCGTGGCGATCGCAATCATTGCGGCAATCGCGGGAAAATCGGGTGGGCACTGGATGCGTTCGGCGACGTCACGAATCCACGGACGTAGTGACTCCGGCAGCAGGTCGTAATCGAAAGGCAATACGGGCGGCACTTCGTCGGGCAGTGGCTTCGGCTCGGGCCAATCGATGCCATTTGCTGTCGATTCCTGCATCAATTCGCACGTGGGAGTCGCGGCAACGATGGACATGATTTCCGCTTGGATGTCGTCGGCTTCGCGTGAGTCCCGATGCTCGTTGACGAAGTCGTACAAGTCCTCAGACTTGCGGAGGCACGCCAGCTTGACGATTTTCACGCTGGCTGCCTGATTCTGTAACTGGAGTTGTCTCGCGACTTTGTCGGCGTATCGCATCCCCGGCTCATCGTGGTCGGGCAGGATGACAGCGTCGCGGCCGCTCAAAGGGGTCCAATCGGCAAATCGCGCCGAGTCTGCCGCGCCACTGGTCACACAAGGCAGGCCAATGGACCAACCGGCATCGCAAGCTTTTTCGCCTTCGCAAACAAAGACAGTGCCGCTGGTTGGCACTTCGTTGATGCGGTATAGAGGACAAGGCTTCGCAGGCCCCTTCAAAATCCAGCCGGAACCGCTGCGCGTGATTTCGCAAAAAGTCTTTCCGTTTTCAACCTGTATCCGTGCGCGGCACCAGTCCTCGGACCAACGATAAATGCACTCGACCGTGCCCTTCTTCCACGACGCGAAGCGTTCCGCCGCATTTTCCGGCGAGCTGAACATGCATCGCGGCTTGGTCTTTGTTGTTTTCGTGTGTCCACCCAGGGAATGCCGGTTTTCAGGGCGCCGATAGATCGAGTAATCGGCGAGCGTTGTCGCGATGCGCACAAGCCCGTTCACCAACGGCTCGCCGATTCGGTGGCACTCATGGGCGCCGTCCATCGTCCGGCGGCACCAATCCCCTTTTCCGCAGATGACACACGGCTCGTCGTGGGTCACCGGCTCGAAGGCATCTTGGCCGCTCATCGATCTCTGCCCTTCGCAGAACGAATCGACGGGCAACCGTTTTCAACCCATGCCATCAATTCGGTCCGCCGCCATCGCACGAGCGCACCGAGCCGAACCGGACTTGGCATCCGGCCGGCGTCCACGAGCCGGTACACGTGGCGGGTCGAGCAATCGCCAAGCAATGCGGCAACGGCCTTGACGTCCAGAAGTTGAGCCGAGGATTCCGACGGCTCGCCCTGCGTGTTGGCAGCGATGCGAGAAGCTACCGAGTGTCGATCGATCATGATTCGTCCCTTCTTTGTGACGTTCCCGGGCAAGCACAGTGCCTGCCTGTCGAACGAATTCAAGGGATGACCACGAACTCGATCAAACCGTGGATTCCGCGGAATCTACGGTTTTTTCTACGGTTTTGAGTGCTATTTTTTTTGTTGAGCTTTCAGCGTGGAACGCAAGTACCACGGATGCGAGACCAAGGTTCCCTGTCGTCGCCAGATACGCCCGTCATTGTCACAGCCGAGCGTCTTGTCACTGGTGGTGATGCCGATCAGCCGGTATTTCCGAAGCGTTGCGGATTCGAGTCCTTCGATGTGTGCGGCGTGCGTATTCTTGACCCATGTTCCGTCCTCCTTGTCTAAGGCTGGGGTGCGGGCCCTAAGATCAGCGATGCGTCTATCGCGTTTCGGATCAGAAGCGGACTTGCGGGCACCTTTGGTTTTTGGCCTCGGAATCCGTGGCGTTTGAGGCTGTTTTGATTTCCGTGACGTACGACGCTGATCTGCCGGCGCGGTGGTTTTCGATTCTTGTGGCAAGAGTTCTTGAATCGTGGTCTGCGTCACCTCGAATCCCTGGTTCTGCAGAGCTGACGTGCATTCGCGAACTGAGGCGTTTGGATTCACTTTGCGATAACGTAGCAACGCGATAGATAATTCTCCCTTGGACGACTCATGCAGATTCGGTGGTCCTACCGCTTTGTGGCTTGTCTCTAGGCCATCCAGCAAGTGAGCTAGCTCATCGACCGCAGATCTGGCATCGTCAAAGATTTGATCAGGAATATCAAAATGTAACTCTTCAGCCACATGCAACAGTTCGCGGGCGAGAATGTTAAGATAGGTAAGCTTGCGCGATTTGCGTTGCGCTGGTATGTCATGGGGCATGCATGCGGAGCGTGTGAAATCGATTGATGAGTTGGTCGACGCGGCAGTGCGCGGCGAACTGAACGAAGCGCAGACGCTGCGGCTTTGCACGGAGTGCCCCGAGCTTGTCACGCTGGCGTTGCTGGCAGCCGGGAAGCGCATCGCCGAACTACAGCAGGCGTCGCGCGTCCATCAACCGGCACCCTCGACGCCCTCCGGCATGGTGCCCGTCTACGCCAAGCCGAACAAATCGAAAGGCCGCAAGAAGAAGCCCGGTGCTCGACCGGGACACCTTGGTACGCGACGCAAACACCCCGTCAGGATCGATCAGCGTAAGGCACATCGCTTGACGTGTTGCCCGCATTGCAGCGGCGCGTTGCAGCAGTGCGAACGATCGCGCACGCGGGTCATCGAAGACATCCCCGAGATCATCGAACCAGTCGTCACCGAACACACCATTCACCGCGACTATTGCCCGAAATGCAGGAAGCACGTCGAGCCGATCGTCCCCGACGCGATGCCCAAAGCCACACTCGGTCACCAGGTGATTGCATTGACCAGTTGGTTTCACTACGGGCTTGGCCTGACGATCGACCAGGTCGTC
>JAJRVM010000167.1 GCA_024277285.1 Planctomycetota bacterium | reverse complement strand
CTATTCGCCACCTCACACCAGCTTCCCGCCCGAGACGCGAATGATTCACTGCCCAGCTCGCGGTGTTTTGGGTAATATGCGCGTAAGCCACTACAGTTTCCATAGTTACACGGATATCGGAAACACTCGTGAATAATCCGCGCTAGACGTTTCCCGTAGCGCGGCCTTGCAGGCCTCCGGTGGTGTGCGGGGTGCCTTTCCTAGGGTTCCGCGTTCCGCAAGGTCGGCCGCGTGCGGCCGACCGTGCTCCACCCTAGGCTATCATAACGCGCCCCTGTCGGGGCTTATCGCGCAAGCCTCTTCGCGATTCTGACGCAATAAACCAACAAGCACCTAGCATTTCCAGCCTGTCCAGTTTTCGGCTTTCTGGTCAGCTTCGAGGTGGACTACTGCTTGTGGTGTAAGTGTTGTTGTAATTGTGAGGAGGCAGGTCGATCCGGCAAAGTCTTCCTCGTCTACCAATCCGGACACTTCTTGCCATGCCGTCGTTGGTCCACGCAATCGGTATTTGCGGAGCATCACGCAAGCTCATCACGTGCTTGCGCCGATTCCCGGAGAGAGACGGGCCCTCGAAACGGATACTGTGCCTGTGACGATCGGTTGAGGAGAAAGGACTGGTATGGCGGACCACCTGACAAACCACTTGACGTTTTTGGACGAAGTTGATACTCGGCAGAACGACGTTCTGCGGCAGTTGGACGAGCTGAATCACCGCATCGAACTGCTGCTGGACGAGTTCACGAAGCCAGCAGCGGCCGAAGCTCAAGGCCCGGTTGAAAAGGCGGCCTAGCGTCACTCACGCCGGTCCAGGTGGCCCGACTTGCCGATGGCGCGCAACAATCGGAGTCCGAGTAGGACGGCCACCGAGCACCCGGTGATTCCGAAAATCGAGATTCGGTGCATTCCCAGCATCGTCCCATCGGGAAAAAGCAGGGGGGGGACTTCCCTGCTGAGCATCAGCGACGACCCGAGAAAAAGCGCGCTGGCCAACATGCCCAATACCAGGCGATTGGTTGATGGCCCCAGGCCGCGGTGATTCAGGTGGACGTCGAACGTGCCCGTTTGCACCTGTTCCAGGATGTCGATGATCCGCCGCGGCAGCACTTCGATCAGCTGTTCTACTTCTAAACGAAGGCGCCGCAATTTGCGCCACTGTCGCACGGGGGACAACCGCTGCAGGAGCATTTTGCGGTGGAATGGTTGCATCATCTCCATGATGCTGAATTCCGGGCTCAGCATGCGGGTTGTGCCTTCGAGTGTGACGAGCACTTTGATCAACGTCGCCGCTTGGCTTGGCAAGATGATACGGTAGCGTCGAATGATCTCGGTCATGTCATTCAAAGCGCCGGTCAGATCAAACGCGCTGAGCGACTGCGTTGCGTAGGCACTCACGAAATCGGCTACGTCGGCGGCCAGGCCAGCTTCATCCAAGTCGGGTGGAACGGAACCGACGCGTTTGATCAAGGTGGTCAACAACGGCACATCATTTTGAATAATGGCCAATAGAATCTGTTCGATGTCTTCGCGCAAGCGCTCTTGGACTCGTCCTACCATGCCGAAATCGAGCAAGCCAATCACATTGCCGGGCAGCAGTGTCAGGTTGCCCGGATGCGGATCAGCATGGTAGCAGCCGAGCGTGAAGATCATTTCAAAGTAGAGATTCGCGCCGCGGCGCGCGATTTCGTCCATATCGAAGCCAGCGGCAACCAGTTGTTGCCGGTCCTCCAGCTTAAGACCATCCAACCACTCCATGGTAAGTACTCGCGACGTGCAGAAGTCCGTGTAGGGCTGTGGTACATGTACCGTGGTGTCTTCCTCGAAGAAGATGGCAAACTGGTTCAAGTTTCTTTCTTCGCGGCCGAAATCAAGTTCGCGGAGCAACATGCGCGCGATCTCGGCAATCGTTTCGCGTGGTCGATACGACGCGAATTCAGGGATGCGCTCGGCCAGCAGTGCCAGCCCGGCAAGGACATCAAGGTCTTCGCGAACCGTGCGATCGATGCCGGCATGTTGGACTTTGACCGCTACTTGTTCGCCCGTTTCGAGGCGGGCGCGGTGTACTTGACCTATCGATGCAGAGGCGACCGGCGTTTCCTCGAATTCGGCGAACAGCTCTTCGACCGACTGTCCCAGTTCGACTTCGATGATTCGGCGAACGGTCGCCGGGTCGTCTGCGGGAACGCAGTCACGAAGTGCGGTGAGTTCGTTGGCTAGTGGCACTCCGACCAGATCAGGTCGCGTGCTGAGCAATTGGCCCAATTTGATAAACGTGGGGCCCAGATCGGTGAGCGCCAGGCGGATGCGTTTTTCCGGAGTCTGCAGTGCCAGCGTATCGCCGTGACTTCCCTTCAAATGGGTCTTGAACATCTCGATGTTCAGCCGACTCAGCCAATCGGCCAGCCCATATTTGCTCAGCACGGAAAGGATCTCCGTCCACCGTCGGACGTTACGGTAAATATGTGGGATCGTGCTGATTCTCATTGTGACCTTGCGCCAGTTCCTGGAGATACCATTTGCCGTGAAACCCGTCACACGTTAGTTGTACAGCGCCACTTAGCTGTCTAACGGAGGCTGGCTAATGACGAAATACCCAATGACCAAACAATGCCAAAACCCGAAGCCCCTGCACGGTTTGAAATGCAGCCCAGCTCAAGAACGTCCGATGGGATGGCTTTCGACATTCGTCATTTCGGCTTCTTTCGTCATTAGTTATTGGTAATTCGTTACTTACGAAAAGTTGCGATCGCAAAGTGAAGCTCTCCAGATATCAGTGCGGCCGGGAGTAAAGTGGTTTTTCGCGGTTTACCATGCCAATTCTACTATAAGAACCTGTCACACAACCTGGTTAACGTGTGGGATTGTTCGGTATTGAGCGTCGCAGGCCGGTCGTGGGGGAACGACGGCATTTTTTCGGGCAAAAACGGTCTTTTTTCTCGATGCGGACCGAATTAGCCGACGCCGATGCCGGGCGGGCGAACCAACGGAGCAGTACTTCCTGGCAGGTCTCTCGTTGCTCGCTCGCAGGTCACGTTGGAGCGCAGAGTGGCACCTCATCTGGCTGCAGGTTAGTCTTCAGGGGGAGCATGGTCGTGCATACGCGCCAAGTGTGCGGCCTCGTCTCCCTCGATTCAAGTCGGCTGCTGCAAGTGCAATTGAGCGCGTGGAACGACGGCCGTGACCGATCTCGGCGCGGGCAATGAATGAGACACGATAACCAACGATCGTCAACGATGAGTAACTCCGAGAACGGCAATTCCCGATGGATCTTGAGTGTTTCCAAACGCGACTTGGCGAGTGATGTCGCGATTCGCACGATCCAGATTCGGTTGAAAAGCGTACACTTCTACTTGCCACTAGCGGCGCACGACGCGGAACAGGATATCGAGCACGTCCATCAGCTTCGTGTGGCAACTCGGCGCGCGGTTGCGGCGATCCGTTTGTATCGCGAGTTTCTCCCGAATCGGTCGCGCCGGGAACTATGCAACGAATTGAAGCTGATCCGCAGAGCGGCGGGCAATGCGCGCGATTGCGATGTGTTGATCGAACGTCAGCGGCGCGACGCCGATGCCGGTCATGTCCGAGCGATCCTCAAGCAGCTGCGCAAGCGGCGGCGTGAAGCACAGGCACCGCTGCGCCAAGTTTACCGATCGTCGGTGAAGCATCGAACGTTAAAGAAAATGGAACGTAGCTCACTCGAGGAAGCGCGGCGTCACTCGACTCACGGCAAGCCGCCCCGTTTTGGTCGCTGGGCCCGGCGGCAGTTGCGCCGAAGTGCCCATGCTTTCTTCGCTGCCGAGCCGAATCACTTGGACGACTTGGAGGCTTTGCACCAGTTTCGGTTGCGTGGCAAGGATCTCCGCTACGCCATCGAATTGTTGGCCGCAGCCTTTCCGCTTGAATTGCGCACGGAACTCTATCCACGGGTCGAGCAATTACAGGAACGCCTGGGAGCCATCAACGACCATGCTGTGGCGATTGAGCGGTTTCGCAAGTGGCGGCGGGAATCAAGCAAATCGCGGCAACGGAAACGTCTGAAGAAACTGATTCGGTCCGAGGAAGAGCTGCTGGCCCAGGCGTTGTGGGATTTTGCCCGTTGGTGGACACCTCGTCGAAGCAAGTGGATCCAACGCCGATTTCACGATTTGGTCAAGGCTTAATGCCACGAAGGTTCGGTGACGGATTGAAATGGCTCGTCCAGAATCGGCCATGGTTCAATCGCAGTGCCAATGCGGTTCAAGCCTCAGAACGTGTCTTAGAATTTGTCACACAACGACCGGCAGCGTGGACCGATACCGAAAAACCTGCACGTTGACCAGGTCTTGGGACAGGTTCTTAGAATTCGCGGAGGCGCGCTCGGAGCCGAAGATCGCCTGGTTCTGTTCCACAACAGAGGTTGAAACTGAACTGGTTTTGCGTTGGGAACCATTTTCAAAACACGTTCTAATCTGGTTGCCTCGTCACATCCTGGCTACTCAACTCTTGCTCGCGGCCAGTTCAAGTCGTTCGGCTGCTTGATGGAGCAAGTCGAGCAGGCGTTGTCGGTCGAGCAGTTCCGATGCCTCCTCAAACCGAACCCAGCGGCGCTTCCGAAGGTGAGATTCTTCCCACTTGTCGGTGGCTTTGCGCACCTTCATGAGCATGACGACAACGCTAAGCGTTCGTCCCCATTTGCTATACTGGTAACTGCCAATGGGCTTGCCGCAAATCTCGCCAAGCAGTCCCGCTTCCTCCTCCGCTTCCTTCAACGCCGTTTCAATGGGGGTTTCTCCCGGGTCGATAATCCCTTTTGGGAAACACCAACGGCGGCGGTTGCTTGAGGTGATCAGGCAGAACTCGATATCTCCATCCCGGAACCGATATGGAACGACCCCTGCTTGGTCAAAATTGTTGTCGTCTTTTCGTTTCTTACCCACGTCGCTGATCCATTGCGGGCTTCGCAATCGCCCATCCTTGAGAAAGTAACCGCTCGAAAAACACGCAGCCCATGTCACTCTGATTGTTTGACCGTCGCCAAACGATTCGTCAACAAACTGAGAAGCAACAACGGGTTGCCACCGCGTGTTGCAACTTCATGACACGTGGCGCCACGTTCAAAATAGAACGTGTCCGATAATTATGCGTTGAAAGCGAGTGTTTGGCAAGGTCTGTCGTGTTTGGTGACGCGCATGATGACGATTCATCGCATCCATCTCACACGCAATCATAGCACGCGACGTGAAAGTTGTTGCAACAGGTCGGCGTTGGAGTTTCCCGTACTCGGAGGCACGCATCGCGGGGGTACGCATCGCGTGCGAATTGCATTCCTCGTTGTACAGCGCCACTTAGCCGCCCGAACGGAGGCTGGCTAATGACGAATGACCCAGTACCCAATGACCCAGTACCCAATGACCCAGTACCCAATGACCCAGTACCCAATGACCAAACAATGCCGAAATCCGAAACCCCTGCACGGTTTGAAATGCCGCCCTGCACAAGAGCGTGCGATGGGGTGGCATTGGCCATTCGTAACAGTTTACCCAAATGGAAGTTGAACGTGCATTGAGGTTTGGTTGGCTATGGATCGACCCCCACCGCCTTGTGCGGTGGGTGAAGAAGTTCATTGGGCTAGAAACGACGCCTTCCCCCCACCGCCGAAGGCGGTGGGGGGAGGTGGTGGGTATTGAGATCGGCGTCTTAGCTGGCAAAACTCGTTCACCTACGGGGCAAGCCCGTAGGGGTCCCTGACTTAGTCAAACGCTGCAATCGGCTAAACACATACGGCCATTCGTCATTTCGGCTTCTTTCGTCATTAGTCATGCGCAATTCGTTACTTAGGACGAGTTGCGATCGCAAAGTGACGCTCTCCAACTGGGGCTGCGAACGTTCAAATCTGAAGCCGTGGCTGGCGAGCCAGGTCTGTTCTAAGGGATGGTCGAGCGCAATAGGTCGACTTCGCAGTCGCCGGCAAGGTAGTAGAGCCGAAAGTGGAGTGGAGCGCCGTCGGCCATCGATTTACGCAGTGCGCGAATCACTTCCACGCAGGTTGTTGCCTTGCTAGTTTCCTCGAGTTTTTTCTCGAGCAAGTCGACTTTTTTCTTCGCGTTTGCGCGACGTTTGACGTCCAATCGCTTGAATCCGTTTCGCGCTGCACGCGCGATTTGGGCGTTGTGATTGTCAATGTTTTGTTTTCGTGCAACGAGCATCGCCGTTTTGTCAAACGTTTTTTGCGTCAATGGAGCACGTCCCATAAGGGGGCTTACCTGGAAGAACACTTTACAGTCCAGGCGGAACGTGGAACGTAGCTGCGGAGCCAGTTCAAGGAAAAGCACGTGATCGTCAACTTCGTCGCTGCCAATCTGTACGGTGACGGTGTCGCCATCCGCAATCACCGGTGCGACCGGCTTCAGGTTGTAGGTGCTGGGGAACGGTTCGCCGAGTTGCGCGACTTCAAAACGAACGTGGTGGGGATCGGGCGGCGCAAGTAGGAGAAAACGCTCGCTAATCGAGGGTTTCTTCAAGTTCACGATCAGCGGTTCGACTTCCTTAACGCTGCGTAATCGCAAGTCGTGAACGTGTTTCTTGGCCGTGATCCGAAGGACACAGTTACTTAATTGCGTGGCCGACGTATGTGCGTCCGCATCGTTGTCCCAGGAAAGTCGTAGCGTGCCATCACGCACATCGAGGTGGGCAATCGGCAGGCCCTTGCCGTTAGCTTCCTTGTCGTCGTGAAGCAAGAAGGTCCAGGTGGCGGAAGGCCGTCGCTCGGCTTGCAGGCTAAAGTGCCCCGATCGGCCGATGGCATGTTCACCTCCAAGGAGTGTCACTTGAAGCTGTTGGATCGCCGCAGGGTTCACCGGGCCGATTTCAATTACGCCGTCGACCGGTTCGGTTGTGAGTAGATCGACTGTCTTGGGCAGGTTCCGCAGTGGATTTTCGACAACCAGAGGTGGCACGGCTGTCGGTTTCTTGGCGGAAGGCTCTTTGCGGGCTGGTTTCACGGGCACCTTGGGACGTGGTTCGCTTGCCGCCGGTTTCTTGCTGGCGATTTCGGCCTTGGGCGCTTGCGGCGTTGTGCCGTTGCCACTCTCTTTCTTCATGTCGCCCGCGTTGGGTATTTTTTTTGCCGTGGAGTTTGTTGTGGCACCACCGTCCGACGCGTCGTGAGTGCTGGCTTCGGATTGCTTCGACTTGCGATCTTGCGGGG